>CALQAT020000004.1:0-41174 GCA_943328625.2 Bordetella parapertussis
CCCCATCGATAAGAACCGAAATCAGATCCGGGGAGTTCCAGCACTCTTGAGTCGAGGGAGCCTTTATTCACCTCCGCTAGTGCATCTGACCAATACTTTGGAATCTGCTCCGAGCGTTGCAGATTCTTCCCATAGAAAGTGCCCTGCCAGAGTGCAGGCAAATTCGCTATAACTAATACGCCGATCAGCGCGACGGATATCACCCCAAGTTTGCCGCGTCTTCGAGCGCTATATGCCCGATAGCCAGCGGAGACTCCAAGAGCCAAGAACACCGAGAAGGCAAGAACCACTAGTGGAGTTGCTCTACCTGTACTGCGCAGTGCTAGCCCGAGAGACGAGGAAGTAGCAAAGAGTTTGAGCACCCCTCCAAGCGGGGAGGGATCGTCAAACGAATACGCACCTATACCAATGGTGGCACCAACAAATGCGAGCAGAACAAAGTAAGAGCGGTGCCGCCACCTGATGCATGTCGCGCAGAGAAGTGCGAGCGCAGGCACAGCAAACGAGATCGCGATATGGGTGACGCTCTGCGTATATGGAAGAGCCGATTCAATCCAAGGACCAATCTTGTCCTGTCCGTATAAGAACCAGTAGCCGAGTCCGCGTAGAACCTCGGGCGCAGTAGATGTTTTGGCAACAGTTCGAACTGTTTCGGTAAATTTGAGAATATCAATTCCATAATTACCTTGAGCCCAAAGCCCTGAGAGCCACCAAAGTGACGCCGTAGCGGTTAGAACTCCGATGCGCGCTAGGGCGGCAAACATGCGCTTTGCCGAGACCTCTTTGCTGCCCCACACAGCCCAAGGCAGCCATAGCGCTGGAGCAACACCGGCAAAAATTAACGATGTTGCGTTGACTCCCCCAACAATCTGGACTGTGATCGCGATGAGCGCCGGGTATCTCCAACCGCCCTTTCGCAACGCCAAGATGGTGAACGCCAGTAGCCATGGAAGGCCAGCCCAGGGCAAGAGAATTACAGATATACGCGCTGCATAATCAAGCAAATATGGGCTGAGCATGAATGCCAAGGCCCCTACCACGGCTCCAGGCCCTCTTACATCGAGAGTTCGGAAGAGGTAGAGCATGCCTAGCCCTGCTGCGAAAATGATCGTGCCGAGCCAGATTCTCTGTGTCACTGCGCCGGAGGCACCGAGCGCATTTAGCACCCAATAAAAGGGGCCCATCGGGAACAGGTATCCAATGTTTTGGTGAGTAACCGTTCCAAGCCCGATATTGGGGTCCCACATACTCCAAGCGCGCTCCATGAGGCGACCAACGTCTAGCGATAGATAGGACTTAGTGTCCGCTGCTACACGCCCCGGGTCAGAGAGCAAAACTGGAATGTAAGAGAGAGCTGCAAGCAGGGCGTAGCCCCCGAACCTTCTGAGCGCGCCCGGCCTAGATCGAGCGGAGCCCTCTCCTATTGCTCTGGGATCTCTGCTCGAAATTTCGGCCGCTGACACGGGCTAGAAACTAGCCCTGAAAGCGAGCAAACCCGTGTCAGAGCACCCTTAGAAGAGGCCCAGAAACGGGTTAAACCTCTAATCCTTCTGCGCGCTCTTTCGCCTCGTTGCTTCGTTGGCTAGAACCTCAAGGGTGCCGTATGCCGTGCTCTCCCATGTAAGCCGCGAAGCATTCTCGAGTGCACCCTCAGATAGGCGAACTCGCAGACCTTCGTCGCTAATCACTCGATCTAGGGCATCGACCAGATCCTCCCGACTCTTCCCGAGAAGACCACTGGCTCCGTCCTTCACCGCATCCGAGTGGCCAGCAATATTTGTGGCCACAGCGGGGGTTCCACAGGCTGCTGCCTCCGTGATGGTCATCCCCCAGCCTTCCCGGGCGCTGACGCTCGCGAGTACCCAAGCTCTCCGATAGAGCGAGATCAACGCGTCGTCGTTCACTCGTCCCAGCAGTGAGATCCATCCGTCAGCCCCTGCGCTCTTGATCTGTGCTTCAAGCGCATCGCGCTCGTAGCCCTCGCCAGCGATGACGGCCTCAAGATCGGGTTGTCTCTCCTTAAGTGCAATCAAAACCTCGACGAGCAGATCAAATCGCTTCACCGGCACAAGTCGACCAACGGCTACGACAAGCGGTCGTATTGACTTCTCTCCACCCGCAGAGAACTTCGTGTCTACGCCTGGCGGAACAACATGAACCATTCGATGCTTAAAACCGAGTTCATGAACGAGTTCACTCTTAGAAGAATCCGAGAGCGTGATGATTGGAGTACGCCGATAGAACTTCGGAGCGATGCTCGACTCGAGCGCTCTCCCGATACCAGCTATGCGAGGTGGGAGAGTCATATTCCACATGTCAGCGTGCACGTGGTGAAACCAAGTGACATTTGGCGTCCGCGCCCATACCGGAGAGAAGAAAGGCATCCCGTTCCAGATCTCCACCAAACCGTCGCGCCCTCCATGCCAACCCATCATCTCGCTAAAGGATGCGCGCGGAAATACCATGTAGCGGCCGGCCTTGCGGATTACCCGGTAACCATCGCGCCAAGCCACTTGAGGCTTCCCGGCAGCGAAAGATGTGCGCATGGTGACATCAATACCTGCGCTAGCCCAGAGCTCGGCGACCCTTGCTGCGTGTACCTCCGAACCTCCTGCCTCCGGGTCCTCAAGGTCCCGCCAGGCGAGCATGCTCACCCGCTCCAAAGAGGCCGAGCGCGCCAATTCGGTCATCGAAGCAACTATTGAGCCTCTATCGGACTGCTCCATAAATTCAGATCGCTCCATAAATTCAGATTGCTCCACAAATTCTCCCCCCTCATACCTAAAACCAGCGCCGGCCATTAGTCTACGAACGCTCGATTGTGGGGCCCGAACTTCACTCCCCACAACTTCACTCCCCGCATCTTCACTACCCATAGACGATTAATCGCCAAACACACGGAGCAGGTTCTGAGACTCACTGGAGAACGACCAATGGAGGGGAGCACGCCAGACTCCCTCCTTGCACTACACGAAGCTGGATACCGCGAGGTCGCTGCTCGACTCAGTGGAGCGCTAGTACTCGATGTCGGGTGCGGCGTCGGAGACGAGAGCGTCACCTTGGCCTCCGAGGGTAGGCGGCTAATCGGAATTGACTACAGCGCTGATACCGCGATCCTCGCAGCCCGCGAATGGGGCGCTACCTCAAATCGTGGAACTCAAATCACGACTGCATGTATGGATGGCGGGAGCCTTGGTTTCGCAGATGCGAGCTTTGACTCGGTCTGCTCTTCTCACATAATTGAACACTTCACTGATCCTGAGAGGCACGTAGCCGAGATCGCGCGAGTCTGCTCAGATACAGGTTCGGTCTTCGTGCTCACACCGAACAAGCCGGCTGATTTTGAGAATCCTTTCCATGTATATATGTTCGAGAAGCCTCAGTTGTTCTCAATGCTGCGTTTGTTCTTCGAGGAAGTAGAGGTACTAGGCCTCGTTGGAGACTCTGAGTTTCAGGCAGATTTCGCGACACGGCGCGCTAGCGGTGACCGGATACTGAAGTTGGATTTTCTGAATCTACGCAAATTTCTACCCCGCAAAGCATATGTATGGATCTATGAACACGCTCTTCCCCTTGTCTATAGAGTTCTAGGTTCAAGAGTTAGCGGTGTCGGTTCTGGTTTAGATCACACACATCTATCAATCTCGACAGAGATAGACGACAAGACCCCCGTTCTATTTGCAGTCGCTAAGCGCCCGCGTCGACCCGTGCAGTCCGAGGCCTAGAGGCTCTAGATGGTGAGCAACAGAAACGGTGCATCATCACCAGTGGTGACTACCAGTCGGCGCTCACACACTGGCGCATGGGTCGTTGCAGTCATACTCATTCTTGTATATGCACTTCCCTTGCGAGGGCTACTGCGCAGTCAAGGCCCTCCCATGGAGGAAGGGTTCATGCTTGCTTTTCCGGAGTTTGTTCTAAATGGACTTAGACCAAACCGCGATTTTCTCCACCTCTACGGCCCGGGAAGCCTCTGGGCGCTTGCAGGAACATACAAACTATTTGGGGTTTCGCTCGCCGCCGAGAGATGGTTCGGGGTTCTTCAGCAGGTGGGAATTATCGCCGGTGTCGCTGGATTAGCGCGCTACTGGGGCCGGTTGATGGCCCTCACCGCAGGCTTAGTCGCGATTGCCTTTGTCATACCCCCGATAGGACTCACCGCGCTTGCTTGGGATGGTGCCGTCGCTCTCCTTGTGTTGGGATTGCTCTGTGCACTTGAGGGGCGCAGGCGAATACAGAACGCTGCTACCGCTTTGAAGTTCTCATTCTCTGCAGGTCTGCTACTAGGGCTTGGCCTCACGTTTAGGCCTGACCTAGTAATTGCAGCGACGCTCGGAGGTTGCTGCGCATCATGGGGGCTGGGGAATAAATTCTTCAAGAGAATGATCGCAGGGGCCGCTATTGGAGTCTCGCCCTATATTCTCCATCTCTTTTTATCTGGCCCTATGAACGTAATTCGGGGCATGGTGCTAGATCCGGTATTCAAACTTCGAGGAGGGCGTGGGCTCCCAATTCCGCCATCTTGGAGCCAGTTCGACAGTGTGCTGCAGCGTGTTGGTGCTGAACAGTTACCTCGCTGGCCTGCTCCGATCTCTAGCCCAGCGCAATTAGCGCTTTGGTTCTGGGTGCTTATCTTCTCTGTGTTTTTTATACTCGGCGTATCTATCTGGAGCATTCGTAGGGAGCGTGCTCGCTTCAACGCTCGCGCCCTCTTGGCAATTGGAGCACTGTCTCTCGGGATGCTTCCACAGGCCATCCAACGCGCCGACTCTGCTCACCTTTCATGGGTTAGTTGCGTTCCCCTGGCCTTTCTGCCAATTGCAGTACTCGAGCTGAACCATCTTCTGCGCCCTAAAGCCAACAATCGCAGAGGAGTGACGCTCGCCATCGCTACGGCTGCCCTGCTGCTATTCGCGGTAACCCCTCATTTCACAGCGCGAATTTATGCTGATTACACAGCACAATCCTTTGGGTACCGTCGCACGGCGGTACCCATTACCCACCATGGACGCCTCTTCTATTACGGCCGCCCCGAGGTCCAAGGAGCGGCAGAGTCCCTCCTCGCTCGCATCGACTCCATATCAAAACCAGGAGATCGACTCTTCGTAGGAACTGCTGATCTTCGCAGGACGCCGTACTCCGATGCCTACCTCTATTACCTGCTTCCCTGGCTTACGCCCGCTACCTACTTTGTAGAGATGGACCCAGGGATGGCCAATGCTGAGGATTCACGAATGCCTTCGGACCTCGCATCTGCAGATGTAGTTGTGCTGTCGTCTATTTGGAGAGATTGGTCCGAGCCGAATACTTCGGTTGATTTCGGAAGCCTCAAATCTACAAAGGTATTAGTGCGAGACTTCTGCCTAGACAACTCATTCGGTGGCGGCATATACGAGCTCTACACTCGTCGCCCGAAGCCTGGAGCATGTCCGACGGGGACAACACCTCCGACACTCCCGCCACTCGAAGGGTAAGCGCGGCCGCGGTGCAGATTTAGTAGCTGCTATTCCTGCGAGTTGTAGTTTCTACCAAGAACGCGGTCTCGAATCCCCCACCAAGAAACCATGATCATCTCTTCAACCATTACCGCGAGTGACATCTTTGAGTGCCCGCGAACGCGGTCGGTAAAGGTGATCGGAACCTCAACAATTTTGTTCCCAGTCTTTGCTACTCGATAAGCAGTCTCAATCTGAAACCCGTAGCCTTTAGATCTAGTAGCTGAGTAATCGATGAGGCGAAGCACCTCTGCCTTATACGCCCGAAAACCTGCAGTCGCGTCAGCAACCCCAGTTCGCAGCATGAACCCCGTGTAAGCGTTTCCATACTTCGAGAGAGCGCGCCTGCGTGCCGGCCAGTTAGGGATCGATCCACCTGGGACATAACGTGAACCGATTGCTAGGTCAGCGCCAGCGTCTAAGGCTGCGATTAGCTGTGGAAGCACCGCCGGGTCATGTGACAGATCAGCATCAATCTGCACTAAAACTTCGTATCCACGAGCGAGACCAATAGCAAAACCGGCCCTATACGCGTTGCCAAGCCCCGCTTTACCTGGTCGTCTAAGCACCTCAATTTGGCCCAGTGAAATCGCTGCTGCATCCGCCAAGTCTGCTGTTCCGTCGGGACTGTTGTCATCAACCACAAGGATGTCAGCCTCTGGGAGCCCTGCTCGAGCGCGCTTTAGGAACTCCTCGATGTTCTGAGCCTCTTGATAGGTAGGCGTGATCAGCAGGACGCGACTCATTGCTCTCTTCGCCGCGCCTCTGCCGATGCCTCAATGGCTTCACGAGATAGAACAGGAGCATCACGCCCTGTCCCTAGGTTCGCCTCGCGCTCACCTGATTCTTCGTGATACTCCTCCTCAACATTGACCGACCAAACATCGTGCTCTGCTCCAAAAATATTCTCCACCGAGAGCATCGCTGTATACATAGAGTGGTCTTGGTTGTTATACCGGTGCATTCCATTTCGGCCGACGGGGAAAACTTTAGGCGCCTCAGCTGCAATCCATTCGCGAAGCACATCGACGTTTGCCTTGTAATGCTCGTCGTATACCGGGTATGCCTTTGGAATACGAACTACGTAGCCAGCCTCAACCTTTGAGGAATCCGCAAGGCCAAGTTGTTCTAGTTCGCGCTTGCCTTGCTCTATCAAGTCTTCATCAGATTTGGTCCACATTGAGTCGCCCTCGTTGACGAAGAACTCAAGGCCTAGGCATGTGCGCCCTTCCTTCACGAGGTACGGCGACCATGAACCGAAGTTCTGGACCCTCCCAACTTTTACCCCGGGATCATGTATATAGATCCAGTTATCGGGGAACGAATACTCAAGCGGAACCACTAGAGCAACAGTCATGAAGTCGCGGTATGTCAATCCGTTTGCGGCTGCAATTACCTCTGCAGGGGGTGCTGGGTCCATTGCTCGGAGTAACGAGCCCATGGGCATTGTGGAGATCACCTCTGTACACGGATAAGAGGTCTCCACGCCGTTCACCATTGCGATTACCTCGACCGGGCGGCCGTTCTCGATGCGAATGCGCTTGGCTTTGGCGCCGAAGGTAATTGTGCTTCCAGCGTCGGTAACGATCTCGGCGCACTTCTCCCACATTTGACCGGGGCCATATTTGGGGTAATTGAACTCTTCAATCAAACTAGTGATCTGGTTCTTCTTATCTTTACGACCTCCAAAGAGGCGGGCACGCAACGGCTCCCATACTGCAGACCAGAGCGACATGCCCTTGATGCGTTGCGCACCCCAATCAGCAGAGAGCTCAGAGGCGGGAACCCCCCATACCTTCTCGTTATAAGTCTTGAAGAAGTGCTGGTAGAGCCGCCATCCGTAGTTGGCAGCGATGTAACCCTCGAGAGAGGACTGATCTTTAGGTGGTCGAACCCTCACCCAGAGATATGAGATTACACAGCGGATGGCCTCGATCAGCCCTAAGTTACGAAGTGCATTTAGAGGTTTAATCGGGTAGTCATAGAGTTTGTTGCGGTAGAAAATCCGACTCATTCGCGGGCGACGAAGAAACTCGTCTGCTCCAAGAATCTCAAACCAAAGATCATCGACCGGGCGCACCTTGGTAAAGAAGCGGTGGCCACCGATATCGAAGCGCCAGCCATCGGCAACGACAGTCCGACTGATTCCGCCAACTACAGTATCGGCCTCGAGAATTATGGCGGACTGCCCCCGCTTTGTGAGCATGTACGCCGCAGTTAAACCTGCGGGTCCGGCGCCAATAATTACAACTTGGTGCTCGGCACTCTGGGCAGTTTCAGTCATTGTTTCCTTTGCGGGTATTTAGCGCCAAGATTTAAGTGCGCTGAGGTTTGAGTGCGCTGAAAGAATTTCAGACTCTGTGAGAACTTCAGACTACCCGCATAGGGATACTAAGGACTTGTTCCTAGGGCACTAAGCGCCCAAAAAAGACAAGAATTGATGAGCCGAAAAGCCCGGCAGATGAGATCGCCACTACTCCCCTGAACAGGTCTTTGGGGCGGGAGGTAAGGACCCCAGCACCGATTACGACCGGAAATGTAACGAGCGCATATCGCTCAAATGAATCAAGGTTTGGAGCGCAGAGCGCTATCGCTATGCTCGCAGCGGCCCAGAGCGTATAGGGCGCTGAGAGTCTTCGCGCTGCTGCGATAATACAGATAACAGCCACAAATGCCCAGACTGCATGCAGCCCTGATCCGAGACGGTCGCCGCTAGATAGCGAATCAATTGCGCCATTGATACTCGTCCAAGGCCAGACAAAACCGCCGCGGAGGTTCGATGAAGATTGAATCTGTAGCGGCTCCCAGAACCCGTACCCAGCACTCTTTGACCATGCGAGGTAACTACAGATACCTAACACCGGCGATGCGACCCCAAGAGCGCCTAGGGCGAGTGAGCTCTTCTTGCTGTTGGCCCCCTGTGGCTTTTCAGCCCGCAAGGATTGCCAAACAAATACTGCAATTGGCAACAGTAGGAGCACTCCCGTGGGGCGAACAACCCCTGCAAAAAATCCTGCAAGTATCACCCACCCCCATCTCGCATTTCGAGCGTTTAGAAAAATGAGGACCGCGCAGAGAGCGAGCAGAGCCTCTGCATAACCAAATACGAATACAAGTGCTGGTGGCGCTAATAGCCCTAACCAAACAGAGCGTGTAGCTAGCCCCAAATCGCCGGTCTCTTCGATCACAAGGCGATTGAGAATTCCTGCATAGAGAAGCGAAGCAATATTTACGATGATGATGAGAACGGGCCCAACCTGGCCGATCGGTGCTCCTAAGAAGCGCGCCATTAGAGGGAGCCCGGCGAAGAATCGAAGCCCTGAATGGGCTACGGCGTTGTACCCCCCAGCAGCGATATCTCGGTAGAACGCTGCGTCCCATGCAAACAAGCCCTGCGAAAGAGCTGGGGGGCGAGGAGCGGTGCCAATCTCGCCAAAAATATATCTAGCAGCAGCGAGCGCGAGCAGAACGATTGCCCTTGAAGCGATCCATGGCGCCAACGCAACTGATAAATCCTCTCGGGCGAAACGCCTAAGAGCGATCAAGGCCTATACCGGTCAAGGCCCATACGTTCATAGAAACTGGGCTTCGCCTTCAGGACAATTTCACGATTTCCACGGAGTCGCGCAAGTTCACTTACGACGCGTTCGCATTTGATTCCAAAGGTGCGATAACCACCTGCCCATACAAACCAAACATCATTATTCCCGGCCTTGGCAAGGAGCGCTTTTGCATACTTCTCGGGATTTGAGCGGCTATTGCGTAACGCGTAGTCGGTCCAGTCAATTAGTTCCGGAGGCTGGAGGTTAGGGAAGGCGTAGAGCCCGAGCGATTTAGTAGATGAGAGTAAACGGGCGGTAGCCGGACCGAGTTGGTCTGGACAGATTCCCACCACGTCTCCGGGCCTCGAGTCTCTGCTTAGCACCTCTGCGA
This sequence comes from Bordetella parapertussis, assembly GCA_943328625.2. GTDB lineage: Bacteria > Actinomycetota > Acidimicrobiia > IMCC26256 > IMCC26256 > IMCC26256. The sequence goes on from CALQAT020000004.1 coordinate 9,429, forward strand.
TCTCTGTCGCCTGAGTACGATCTGTTCGCGCATTGCGAATACCCGAGATAAACCCGATCGTTACAACTACAGCAAGAAGCCCATATCGAATCCGGCGATCCTTGAGTAGCATCAATCCCATGCCGACCGCAAGGATATAAAAGGGGAAACACATCGCTGCGTAACGAGTTTGAAACGCTGTACCCGAGACGTAGGCGAGGGATAGGCCTAATCCAAGTGCGATCGTTCCTATCCCCCACTCCCAACGCGCACCACCAACCGTTCGGATATCAATCTCAATTAGCCGCTCATTACGAGCAGTTCCGAATAGTGCAATTAGCGCTAAGAGAAAGAGCAGTCCTGCAAGGGGCCACCCCTCCGAGACTGAACTCCCACCAAAGTCTAAGACCGTGTAGGCGAAAGCAACTGTTGGGGCTATCGCAGTCCCCCATGGAGTCCCGGTATGGAGGCGTTGATACTCGAATATCGGCAGCCAAGGCACAAATAAAAAGACACCGAGAACAATTGATCCGAGAATTCTCCGAGCGGTGCGCAACTCCTCGGCTGGAGCCTTTACAGAGCGCCACAGTGTTGCTACTCCCACTACCGCTACTAGGTAAAGGCACCAATAATTTGTGTAGAGCAATGCACCTGTAACAAGTGAAACTCCAATTAGAGAACCATATGAAGGGCGAAGAAGCGCAGACCTAAAGAATATGTAACCAAGTAGCACAAGGTCGATCACAAGCACATACATGCGGTTTTCACTTGAGTATCGAATTGCATATGGAGATGCTGCAACTAGCAGCAGAACCAGCCATCCCAATTCACGTTCTCTTCGCACATCGCTAGCAAGCGCCTTCTTGCCCGCAAGATACGCGAGAGGAAACGAAAGGATTCCTAGAAGGGCAGGGAGCGCGCGTACAGCTGTGTCACTCTCTCCAAATACCTTCATCCATAGGTGCAGAAGCAGGTAATAAAGTGGAGGGGCCCCATCGACCTTCAAGGTCGCCGCGAGCGACCCAAGCGGAACCCTCGCAATGTTTACAGTCAAAGCCTCATCGAGCCAAAGGCTTGACGTAACAAAGATGCGCATCGCGACGCCAAGCAGTAAGACAGCAGAGACTGAAAGAACTGTTACTGCTCTTGGCGCTCCAGATGCGCCTGTAGGCCCTGTCTCCTTAGAGCTGAGAGTTTGAGGTGAATCAATTTCGGGGGGCATAGGGGCCAGCGAATCCTACCGACTAGAGACCCCGGCGCAGTGGAGGCTGCGGTGCCCAGTATTGCGCAGTATTCCCCAGTATGAATTTGGTCTAGAGGCCGCGCGCTAGCCCGGAGTCGTGATGGAATGGGGAGATGACAGCAGATATTGTGATTCGCGACGGGTTGATAGTTGACGGAACGGGAACCGAGGGGTATCACGCAGACATCTCCGTCTCGGGTGGAGTGATCTCCGAGATAGGTAACGGCCTTAAGGGAAATCGAGAAATTGATGCGAGCGGGCAAGTCGTATCCCCAGGGTTCATTGATATTCATACTCACTATGACGCCCAAGTTTTCTGGGACCCGGCCCTTACTCCATCGAGTCACCACGGAGTCACCTCTGTCATTGCCGGTAACTGCGGCTTCTCTATCGCACCATGCTTACCAGAGCACCGATCGCTTCTAGGCCGGACGCTGCAGCATGTCGAAGACATGAACCTAGCGACTCTCGAGGCGGGAATTCCGTGGGATTTTGAGACCTTCGCGCAGTACATGGACTCCGTTGAGAGGCGGGGCGTGGGGATTAACTTTGGCTGCTATGTCGGCCACACCGCTGTTCGCCTAAACGCTATGGGGGATGAAGGCTACGAACGCGAGACGCCAACGGAGCAAGAGCTCAGAGCTATGCAGATTCTTGTTGATGACGCACTCCGATCCGGCGCCATGGGCTTTGCATCCTCTTCCTCGGCTACTCACTCCGGAGACGGAGGACGGCCGGTTCCTTCAAGGCTCGCCGATCTAGCGGAGTTCGAGTCATTACTTGCGCCACTACGCGATCAAAATAAGGGAGTTATTGCAACCCTCCCAGGCGAGCGCGTAAAGCACGCAGATCTATATGCGCTACAACGGCGTATTGGTCGGCCCCTAACTTGGACCGCTCTATTGACAGTGAAGGGCTTTCCCTACCACGAGCAAGTAATCGAAGACAACGATGCTGCTCACGCCGCTGGAGGTGAGGTCTGGCCGCAGATTTCAGTTCGGCCGCTTGTGTTCCAGATGAATCTGCGCGAGCCGTTTACGTTCAACATGGCACCGGCATTTAGGGACCTAATGGCGCAGCCCGATGCGGTGCGCCTCGATAAGTTCGCGGACCATTCCTGGCGTCGCATGGCTCTTGAGGATCTAACAAACCGAACCGCTATCCGTCTGCGTTGGGAGTCTCTAAGCGTCGCTGAGAGTGCAAGCCGGCCTGAATTAGCGGGTAAGAGCATCGTTGATGAGGCCGCTTCTGCTGGATGCTCCCCCCTTGATTTCATGCTCGATCTCTCCATCGCCGATTCACTAGAGACACGATTCAACAGCGTGCTAGCGAATGACGATGAAGATGCAATTGCGTGGTTACTACAGCGAGATGGAGTACTCCTCGGCTTGATGGACTCCGGGGCCCACGTGAGCCAACTCTGCGATGCATGTATGCCGACAGACCTACTTGGTAAATGGGTGCGCGATCGTGGAGTAATTACTCTGGAGCGCGCAATTCATAAACTTACTGGGGAGCCTGCGAGAGTCTTCGGGCTAGACGGCCAAGCTGGGCGAGGATTACTCAAAGTTGGAATGGCAGCAGATATAACTGTTTTTAACCCTGACACTGTTGCTCCCGGTCCTCTGCGCAGGGTGAGCGATTTTCCTGCCAATGGAGAACGACTAACGGCCGATGCTCCTGTTGGTATGAATCACATTCTGGTAAATGGATCACCCATCCGTAGCGATGGGATGCCCGTCCAAGAAGCTCTCGATGCAATGCCAGGCAAGGTACTGCGCTCGTAGTCTTGACCCGCATTCGTATCCAGTTGGTTCTAATTAGTAACTGCTTCACTGACCGGTGAAATACGACTCTTGTTCCCTATGGCGCTCAGAGCAACCGCGCAGAGTATGACAATGAATGGCTCTGCTGGAGCTCGGAATCGAATCTGCCCGTACGCAAAGATCGCACCGAGTGAGACCACTACTCCCGGAGCCAGCAGCGGCCAGATCCATCTCTTGCGTCTCCAAAGGATGAATGCACCTGCGAAGGCTCCTAGAAGAAGCGGATAGTAAAAGGCGAGACCAATGGAGGTAACCCATCGGGGGCGGCCCTCGGCGATGTTCCAACTAAGCATGTCAGCCGGCCGAAAAAGACTCCAGTCTCTACCTAGCCGAGCCAGCACAACAACGGGGACGCGCGATGCATTATCTGACATGTACTCAAACGCGACTCGCCGATACTCCTCCGCAACCACAGACTGGTCCCCTCTCGGCGGGGCCGGGAGACACTCCGCGCTCCGAAGAAAAGTCAGCCCGATCACATCTCCGCTATACGCCTCGTCACAGTTCGAGGCAACCATTGCTAGCCCGTCGTTGGTTGAGAGAATGACGCGCGTCTCAAAGCGAGCACTGTTGTAGATAAACCATGGGGCAAGTACAAGCAACAATGCAACTCCGGCTAAAGCTGAAGCCATCAAACGCACCCGAATAACTCCGATGTGCCGAGCGAGCAGCACGCCAGCGGCGATAACGGGGACAAGCAGCACAAGCTCAGCACGCCCTAACGCGCTTATTCCCCCTAATGACCCGACCAGTACCCAACGCCACCACTGCTTGGGAGATCGTGCAGCTTTATAGGTAGCTAACACGGTCCCCACAACGGCCACTCCGGTAAATGACTCGCTCATAATCAAGCCATCATTGACCCACAGAAAAGGGTAAACCGCTGCGATGAAAGCAGCGATGAGCCCTGCTCTATCCCCCGCTACCTCACGGGCAAGCAATGCACTAAGGAAGACAACTCCAAGCCCAGCTAGCAGACTCGCAAACCGAAGAATTAACTGACCGTCAAACACCTTAACTATTGGAGCTAGCACCAGGACTGTTAGCGGAGGATGCGAAGCATCGGGGACTATCGCCTGATCAGCACCAGGGAGCAGCCGAAACGGATCGGCAAAACCATCACCGTGTGCAACCGTACGAGCCTCTAACTCGTAATAAGCAGCGTCATAAAACTTGTCACTATTAAAGCCATCCGCCACTCCTAAGACGTAGGCGACCCTGACCCCAGTGGCGAGGACCAAGAGGAGCATCAGGATGCCCCAAAAACGTCGAGAGGATTCTTGGGCCATACTCGGTGAGGCTACCCGGCCCGAGGCGTAACGCGGCTCCAAGTAAACGCGAAGATGGCGCTCGGCGAATTCTGCGCGAATAGGCTTCACCGATACTCAACAATCGGAGCGAATATGTCTGATCTTGTTATCACCGGCGGCATCGTCGTAGACGGAACCGGAGACCCACAGCGTCTAGCGGACATTGCAGTGAGCAATGGAATAATTACCGAGGTTGCGGAGCCGGGGAGCCTTGCTGGGTCGCTTACGGAGACGATTGATGCGACAGGGCTACTCGTTACACCAGGCTTCGTAGATATTCACACGCACTTCGACGGCCAGGTCACATGGGACCCCCTCCTAACTCCTACATGTTGGCATGGGGTGACCTCTGTGGTGATGGGGAACTGCGGCGTCGGCTTTGCACCTGTATCCCCGGATCGTCGCGACTGGTTGATCGGACTCATGGAGGGTGTGGAGGATATTCCAGGTGCCGCTCTTAGCGAAGGCATCCGCTGGGAATGGGAGACTTTTAGTGAGTACCTAGACGCGGTTGATAGAGCACCAAAGATGCTTGATGTAGCTGCGCAGATTCCGCACGGAGCGGTGCGCGCATATGTGATGGGTGAGCGCGGTGCGCGTAATGAGCCTGCGACTTCAGAGGATATTGCGGCAATGGCCGCCATTGTGAGAGATGCAATAGCGGCCGGCGCTCTGGGGTTCTCAACCTCACGCACCATTGCTCATATGGCCATTGACGGTGAACCAGTACCAGGCACGTTCGCTGCCGAGGACGAGTTATTTGGTCTTGGAAATGCACTCAAAGATGCGGGCGGCGGAGTATTCGAACTCGCACCGGCCGGCGCTCTAGGCGAGGACCTCGCTGCACCGGAGCGCGAGATGGATTGGATGCGTCGATTGGCAGCGATATGCCGACGACCGGTTTCATTCGCACTCACTCAGAACGATCACGACCCAGAGTCTTGGAGGCGCATGCTTGATCTATGCGCTGGGGCTGCGAGCGAAGGTTCCAATGTACGACCCCAAGTTGCAGGGCGACCAGTAACACTCCTCCTTGGACTCAAGACCTTTCACCCCTTTGCTTACTGTCCATCTTGGGGCCCGGTCGGCATTCTTCCCTTGGACGAACGAGTTGCACGGATGGCAGACCCCGAGATCAGGCGCCGGCTCCTAGCCGAGGCATCCAACCCCGACCCCACAATGCGTCAGTTCTTTGATCCAGATAAATCGTTCCCACTCGGCGACCCCCCCGATTACGAACCGCACCCTTCGACATCAATCGCTCAAATTGCACAGCGCGCCGGAGCTGATGTCTGGAGTGTTTTCTACGATGCATTGATGGCAGATAATGGGCATGCATTTGTGATGCGCCCTCTCCTCAACTACACCGATGGAAACCTTGACGCAGTTCGAGAGATGCTCATGCATCCGACGACAGTCTGGGGACTCGGCGATGGCGGAGCACACTGCGGCACTACCTGTGATGCCTCAACACCCACTTATATGCTCACTCACTGGGCTCGCGACCGCGAAAACGGGATACCACTCGAGACCGTGATCAAGAAGATGACTTCACAGACTGCCGGACTCTTTGGGCTCGGCGATCGCGGCGTGCTTGCTCCAGGAATGCGGGCAGACATAAACCTGATTGACCACGCCGGCCTAACTCTCCATGCTCCAGTAATGGTCCATGACCTACCCGGCGACGCTCGTCGTTTCATACAGAGATCAACTGGTTATGTAGCCACAATCTTGGCCGGGCAGGTCACACTGCATAATGGGGAGGAGACCGGCGCTCGCCCTGGCGCTTTAGTACGTGGAGCTCGATAACTTCATTTCGATTATTTAACCTGAACTGGGAGAGAATGCGCAGATGCCTACAGCACTATTGATTGTTGATCACGGATCTCGTCGCGCTGAATCGAATACGTTCTTAGACGGTTTCGCCGTGAGCTTTGCTGAACAACATAAATATGAAATAGTCGAGACCGCACATATGGAGTTGGCTGAACCCGGCATCGGCGTTGCATTTGATGCGTGCATCGAGCGTGGTGCAACAAAGGTCGTAGTCTGCCCATTCTTCCTACTCCCGGGAAACCACTGGCGAGTCGATATCCCAGCCCTAACGCAAGAGGCTGCGACACGCCATCCAGGAATCGAGTGGCTTGTGACCGCTCCAATCGGCCTACATTCCCTTATGAGCGAGGTTCTTGCCGCAACTGTAGAGGGGTGTATCAAAGCCGCATCGGGCGACGGAGACCGTTGCAAGGCATGCGGGGCTGAGCCCGATGCCGCCTGTATGTGGAGATAGCAAGTCATTAAGCCCTGCCAATCCCCCGGTTAGGGGAATACACCCTCAGACCTGACTGCTCTCTCCCTTAGCTAGGCGCACCCTGAACGATTACTTCCCCGTCTCGGATAATCGAGATTGCCTGTGTCGGGCAGCCCTGCGCAGCGAGAATGACTTTCTCCTCGGGAGAACCATCAATGCTCGTGACGATCGCTACCCCATCGTCATCGAGGTCAAATACATCGGGGGCCCAGAACGAACAGTTCCCCGAGCCCATGCAGATTTCACGATTAATCTTTATCTCTAGTGCCATGAATTTCAATGCCTTTCAGTGGCGAAGTTACGCGCATTGCGTTTTTGGATTCGTACCTTATTCTCTATTGGATTTTTCTATGGCTTCTTTAGGATCGCAAGCACGGCTTCGTGCAGAAGCCCATTCGAACTAACCGCGTTTCCACCCGCAGGTGTTGGAGCCCCTGAGTGGTCAGAGAAGCGCCCTCCGGCCTCCTCAATAATCGGTTGTATCGCAGCGAGGTCCCAGAGATTTACTATTGGCTCGACTGCGATATCGGCGGCGCCCTCAGCGACGAGCATGTGCTGCCAGAAGTCACCAAAACCCCGGGTCCGCCAGACTGCATTAACAAGTGCAAGGAACTGCTCTCCAAGCCCGAAGGCCTCCCACCATGGAAAGTCTGCGTAGCAGAGCTGCGCATCAGATATATCTGCAACACCTGAGACGCTGAGTCTGCGTCCATCGCAGTAGGCGCCCTCTCCACGCGCTGCCCACCAGCGTCGCGGCATCGCAGGAGCGGAGACAACCCCGATATCAACTACACCGTCTCGCTCTAGTCCTATTAAGGTTGCCCAGATTGGGATCCCTCTCATGAAATTCGCAGTTCCATCTATCGGATCGATTATCCAGCGGCGCCCAGAGTCTCCCTCGGCCCCAAACTCCTCACCAAGAATCGCATCGCTTGGAAAACGCTCAAGAATCGCTGAGCGAATAACCAGTTCAGCTGCGTGGTCAGCATCTGTTACATGTGTCGTATCGGGCTTGCGCTCAATCTTTAAATCATCAGAGAGAAACCGCGCAAGAGTTACTTGATCTGCAAGGTCTGCGAGTTCGAGTGCGAAAACGAGATCGGGGTCCATGGTCTATAACCGGCTTAACCGGGCATTACCTCAAGGACAGTTGCGCTTCCCATACCCCCAGCGGCGCACATGCTTGCAACACCAAGGCCACCGCCGCGACGGCGCAACTCATTGATAAGCGTGACGACCATGCGCGCTCCGGTAGCGGCGATTGGGTGCCCGAGACTGCATCCAGACCCGTTGACATTCACAATGTCATGGTCAAAGCCAAGCATGCGTGTACTCGCAACGGCCATCGATGCAAATGCCTCATTAATCTCGACGAGATCCATATCCTCGACGCTTAGGCCCGCTCGCTCAAGGGCTTTCGGAATCGCGTATACCGGGCCAAGCCCGGTGTCACGAGGGGCTAGTGCTGCATTTGCCCAAGACTTAATTACGGCAAGGGGCACCAGCCCATGAGCCTTGGCGAACTCAGAGTCACAGATCATGATTGCTGCAGCAGCGTCGTTGAGCCCAGAGGAATTACCGGCAGTAATGCTGAATCCCTCGATCTCTGGGTGAATTGGTTTCAGGCCCGCAAGTTTCTCAAGAGTGGTCTCTCGCCTCGGGTGCTCATCGACTTGGAACATCGTCGTTGTTCCGTCACGACGTGTTACCTCGAAGGGAACGATCTCTTCCTCAAAGCGCCCATCATCGATAGCGCTAATTGCACGCCGGTGAGATTCGTACGACCACTCGTCCATCTGCAGACGACTCACGTCGGCGCGTTGAGCCGTATTCCATCCGACGGTGATTGACATATCCCATGCAGGCGCATCAGGCGTCTCACGGTGACTCGCAGACATCCACGGTCCCATCTCGTCGCCCGGTAGACGCCGTTTCATGCTCCCTGGCGTCGTAGAGATTGACTCTGTCCCAGCAGCAATTACAACCTTGTCCATCCCCGCCATGACACTTCCGGCGGCGCCCTGTACGGCGGCCATCCCAGAGGCGCAGTGACGTTGAAGAGCAACGCCAGGAACATTGAGCAGGCCTAGTTCGACAGCCGTGTAGCGAGCAAGGTCTCCCCCACCTTGCAGAGACTCCCCCATCTGTAGATCGTCGATGTACTCAGACGGAACGCCTGCACGCTCGAGGAGTCCACCGACAGCTACGACGGCGAGGTCGGCGGCACTCAAATCGGCAAGAGTTCCCTTACGTGCCGTACCTATTGCGGTTCTTGCGGTCGAGACAATTACTGCTTCACCCATTTTATAATTCCTTTCGCGGAGTTAATAACGTTTGGATGGTACTCCCCGATCGATGCTGTAGACCTCTCGGTTTAGGTCTTAGAACAACTCAACCCTCAAATCTCACGGGCCGGACATGCCCTGCCCTAATCTCAGCCGCCAACCCTTCTACATCAACGATGCTTGCTGAGAAGTCGGTGGCAAAGGTTCCCGCCAAACCTGGCCCATGCGCATCGCTTGCACCCACACTCGGCATCGGAGCAACCCGAAGGGCTGCCGCAGTCAACTCATGCTCAGAACTGACAGTCTGAGTGCTTACAGCCTCTATCGCATGAACGAGGGACCAGTGCTCCCAGCCTGCGACCACCTCAGCCGAGGGCTCAACATGCCCCGCTGCCTTTGCCCTCGCGCCGGCAACGTTGCGAACTGGATGCGGAAGGACGATAGCGGTCCCCGTTCTAGCGACCTCCTCTACGAGTTGCTCAAAGCGGTACCCGAGCCAAAGCGGTCGCTCAAGCGGGCCGAATACCAAGACATGACCAACATCGGTTGAGAGCTCGACCCCTGGTATCAATGGAAATTTTAGTAACCGAGAAGCATCTTCAAGCTCGCCCTCTGGCCAGCGAACATCGTGCTCCGTAATACAGAGAGCATCTAGCCCGCGACTCCGAGCACTCTCGACAAGTTCTTCGAGGGTTGCGCTCGAGCAGTTTGAGCGTGGAGTTGTGTGGGCGTGCAGATCTATCAACATTTTAAGAGCATCAACATTTTAAGAGAACCAGCATCTCAAGAGATGCGACGAGACTTGATCTCGTTCTCCAGCGAATCGGCGTTCAAGCACTTCCCGGTATCGAGATCAAACTCCCAGCCATGAACCTGGCAATGAAGCACATTCCCATCACGAAGCGTTCCAAATCTCGTTAGATCTGCACGTAGGTGAGGGCATCTACGCTGTACCTCATAATCTCCACAAATGAATCTCTCGTCATCGTTGCTCCGCGAGGCGTAATAACCCTCACAGAATGACATTCGCTCAAGAGATAAACACTTAAAGAAGGTATAGACGTACTCGTTATACGAACCCTCTCGGTGGGCCGTAAATCGACACGAGAGAAAAATCTCGTTGACCCAATCCTCAGCGTGATTCTCGATACACCACTCGACTAGTCCCCGATCCATAGTCAGCGTGTAAGAAAAAACATCCCCGGGCAGAGCCTCTCTCACCACTCCGGCAGGGAAGTCAATAACTACATCTTGAGGAGGACCCGATGAGTCGATTTCGTCCGTCAGGCGGAGCAAGATTGCCGACCCAACTCCAGCACGCGTAAGCGGTGCAGCCTCCAGAACTGGTCCCCACCAAGTACTCAACTCCTCGAGAATGTCGTAACGATTTCTAGGGAGAGAACTAAGCGTCGTGAGCAGAAAAGATTCTTGATCAGCGCGATATTTTCTTAAGTAAGAACGTTTATCAGAGAAAATCGCCTCGGGCGAGGCCTCCCCATCAGGGTGCAGAACACTGCAGTTCCCTCCTTCGAGAGTGACGACGCTACCTGGGACAACAAGCCTTCCGCCCTCAATCCCGTTCTGCCTCAAGTACTCAAGAAACGACGGTTGATGCGGAAAAATATTCGATGGATCGGAGTCCAAATCATTTAAATTGAATAAAGAGTCGTCCAGAAAACACGGGGGGCCTGCACATGGGAAGACAAATGCCGCATCAGCGTCTCGAATATATGCAAGCGCACGTGTCTCTTGATCCGCTCTCTTACGCCTTCCGAGTAGTTCCTTCTCAGCGGCCTCAAAGTCGTAGACCATTGGATACCAGATTGCGCCAGAGAACTGTGTGAAATGTCCGTCATACGGACCAAGGTCTCTGAACTCATCTGCATCACGCGGGCGTGAATCGTTCTGATTCAGGATTCGAGCAGTGGAGTCGGCAATGACAATCGCAGAGTCTCCTGCAGGTCCATCGGCAGGCGCTGTCATTGCAAGAATCGCTACCTCTAGACCGCCGAGGTCGAGAGTGGCCCCATGCTTGGTCTGAAGAAACTTGGTGAACCCACACTCTCGGAGAGCCTTCTCTAGATGGTTTACTCGGAACTCTGGGAGCAAGACCGTGGTGGACTTATCGACGTTCTCAATCAACCACTCCGGGTCGTAGTGATCGTGGTGGAGGTGAGAGATGTAGAGAAAATCTGGTTTCAGGAACTGAGAGACATCAAGGACATCGTTACGAGGAAAAACGAACCACGAAGCGAAGTATGCAGGGGTGAACCATGGGTCGCATAGGACCGACCCACCCTCAGTCTCAACATACATACCTACATGTCCAAGAAATGTTACGCGCACCCTCTGAGCCTTACAGAGAGAGGGGCTCCAAGGTTGGACTCAGCCCACCAAGTTAGGATCCCCCACTTCGCAGGGTTATCCTCGCGAAGTCTTTGAATGCAGCAGACGCCCCAGTACGGACATATGCCCACCAAATTGTTTCCACCAAAATATTTCCCCCAGAGGAGAACCCTATGGCGTTGATTGAGTTAATTGGCCAAGAGACCGGCACTCAGACGGTGCGTATTGAGCGGGGCCCGGTCAAGGTATTTGCTCAGGCCTTACTAGACAACGATTCAATCTACGACTCTGACTCCGCTCCCGTCCCGCCTACCTATCCATTTGTCATGCATTTTTGGGGAACCGTGGACCAGGAGGGAACGCCAGGGCTTCCAATTGAGAGGCTCAGAGGAGCAGGTAGAGCGATACTCCACGGAGAGCAAGGCTTCACTTACACGCGTTGGCCGCGTGTAGGGGATGTGCTTAAGGGAACTACAACCATCACAGACGTATATGAGAAGACAAAATCGAATGGCGGCAGCCTCGAGTTCTACGTGACCGAGACAGACTGGCGCGACGTGGAGAGCGGCGAACCAGTAGTGAAATCCACATTTACTCTTGTCGTAAATGTGCGACCGCCAAAAAACTAACGGCAGAACTAACCGGCTTGTTTCTTTACTCCCTCGGCAGCGGCCTCCGCAGCCTCAGGGTCAAGGTAACCACGTGTCAGAACATTTAAGTGCTCGTCGAGCTCGTAAACAAGTGGCTGACCGGTCGGGATATTAAGTTCAACAATCTCTGCATCCGAGACTCCATCAAGGTGTTTTACAAGTGCCCTCAGCGAATTGCCGTGAGCGGTGACTAGCGTCTTCTTCCCCTCAGCTAGGTCAGGCACTATCGCGTCATACCAATACGGAAGCATTCGCTCGAGCACATCGGCAAGACACTCAGAACTCGGCAACACGTCAACGGGGAGGGAGGCGTAGCGAGGATCGAAGCGAGGGTGCCCTGGATCGTCGAAATCAAGAGGCGGGGGTGCGATGTCGTACGCGCGACGCCATAGCTTGACTTGCTCGGCTCCAAACTCTTCGGTCGTCTGCTTCTTGTCCTTGCCCTGCAGAGCCCCATAGTGCCGCTCGTTGAGTCGCCATGAACGCTGTACCGGTATCCACAGAAGGTCGGCCTCACGAAGTGCAATCTCGGCGGTCCGAATAGCGCGCTTCTGAAGTGAGGTGTGGAGAATGTCAGGCAGAACTCCATGGTCGCGCAGCGCCGCTCCCGAGCGTTGGGCCTCAGCCTCACCCTGCTCAGTGAGATCGCAATCCACCCAACCAGTAAAACGGTTCTCAAGATTCCAAACACTCTGTCCATGGCGAAGAAGTATGAGCGTCGACATATTCACCAGCCTAGATCGCAGAGGCCCGGTCCAACGTTCTTGTAGCGAGTAGCGGTACGGTCAGGGGGTGCGGATAGCAGCAATGGACCTCGGCTCTAACTCTTTTCATCTAGTGGTGGCCGATGTGCGCCCAGATGGAACCTTCGCACCGACGATTCGAGAGAAAGAAATGCTCCACTTGGGCGAGGATGTAACCCGCCTCGGCGAGATCCCCAAAGCATCTGCTGATGCTGCAGTAGCTGCTATCAGAAGATTTAGGAAGCTCGCCGAGGCCGCCGGCGCCGATGAGATTCACGCTAAAGGAACGAGTGCAATACGAAGCGCCGCGAATGGCCCGGCACTTGTAGACCGCATCGAGGCTGAGGCAGGGGTAGTTGTAGATGTAATTGACGGCCTCGAGGAGGCGCGTCTCATATTTACAGCCATACGCGCTGCCGTCGTCCTTGACCCAGGGCCGGCGATCTGCTTCGACCTTGGCGGCGGGAGCCTGGAGATAGCAGTTGGCGACAAGAACGGCCTCCAATTTGCGGCGAGCGAGCGACTCGGGGTGGGGCGCTTGACAGCAATGTATGCAGAGCAAGATCCGCTCAGCGATGCCTCTCGAAGATTAATGAGGGAGCACTGCGTCTCGCTTCTCTCACCGATTGCAGTGCAAGTCAAGGAGCTAGGGGCACTATTGGCGGTTGGGTCTAGTGGATCATTCGAGGCGATTGCTGCGATGGTTGCTGCTACCAAGGGCGGAGGCACTCCGAGCAGCCTCAACCAATATTCATTTACCTTCGAGGATTTTCTCCCCTTATATCGAACTATTACGCGGTCATCGCAATCTGAGCGGCGAGCGATTCCAGGTATGGATTCAAAACGCGTCGACCTAATCGCTGCCGGAGCCGTCGTGATGCGTTCGATTTTTGAGGTATTCGATCTCAAGTCAATGACTATCTCTGATTGGGCGCTACGAGAAGGCATCGTGCTCAATGCAATTGCTCAGCACGAACCCGAGGAGTGGACCGGCGAACTTGAGTCGATACGACGAGGCTCCGTGCTCGGGCTCGCTAGGCGGTGCTCCTGGCCTGAGGCACACTCACTACACGTCTCAAAACTTGCGCTGCAGTGCTTCGACGCAACTCGCGACATTCACGGCCTAGATCTGTTAGACCGCGAACTGCTCGAGTACGCCGCGATACTCCATGACATAGGAGAGCATGTCGCACATGAGGGGCACGAGAAACATGCTGCATACCTTGTCAGAAACGGAGAGCTGCGCGGCTTCTCTCCGGCCGAGATCACGATGCTCGTCGCCCTAGTTAGATGGCATAGACGAGGAGAGGTCCGCTCTGACTCTAGAACCGGCGACCTCGACCGTTATGCACTCCAGAAATGCAGAATTCTTACTGGACTCCTAAGAATCGCAGATGGGCTCGATCGCAGTCGTCACCAAATAGTTACAGATATAAAGGTGAGCTCCAACCCATCTCTTATTCTCTTTCGATTGAGCACGAGACTCGATCCAGAACTCGAAATCTGGGGAGCGAGGCGCAAGCGCGGAGTTCTTGAGGCCACACTTGGAAGAGATGTTGAGTTCACCGCCCACCCTGCTCGACGTGAAGCAGCGTCTTAAATTAGTTATCTACTTAATTATTCTCTCAACGCGTAACAGTTGAGTGAATAATTAACGCAGTCGTCGTGACAACATCGTCGCGCGAGGCCCCGTATCCCTCAAGGTCAGAGTGGAACTCTGCCATGCGCTCGAGCATCGCAACCAACGCCGCTGCAGCCGCGTATGGCGTTAGTTCCTTCGACCCCTCCCCAGGCGACTCGCTAATCATTAGAGCAAGGCCTTCAGTCAATGGGCGGAGCGCACGGTTCCTCACCTCTCGGAAACGTTGGTCACCCTCTTGCGCCGCGAGATTGCGAGTACGTAGTACAGCGCGATGCGCGTCCCAATAACGAACGAATCCGTCTACCATTCGTCGAGCCGCCGCTACTCCATCAGGTCCACGCCAATCAACCCGCATCTCAGCGCCTAACGGAATCGTCTCCTCGCCAACCTGCTCTGCAAGGGCAAGCACTGCGTCCGACGAGTCGCGAAAATACTGATAAAACGTTGCAGGAGAACAACCTACGGAGCGTGCAATATCAACGACTCGTAGATCGTTGATACCTACCGCCTCGAGGATTGTTGCCGTGCTGGTCAGTATTCGGCTGCGGGTCCGCGACCCGCGTTCTCCGATAGCCCGTCCGTCGAGAGCAAGGTCTTGAACCTTGAAGGGATCCCTAGCCCCGTCTTGGGTCGGGGGCATTCTGTGGAGCAATTCACCAGAGGTCATTCTGGCAAGTTTAGATGGCTAGAATTAGGCCGTCATGAGGTCGGCACCGTTAATCCAAAGTAATTCGGGCCGGGCGATTCGAAGCGTTGGAGACCTGCTGCGCCCAGTCTCGACCGAGTTAGCTGATTTATTCGATGACGCCCCGATACCTGCAGCTCTTGCATTTGCAATAAACCTCTCTCCACCGGCGTGGGACCCCGAAGACGCCCTCAGAATTCCCGCAGGGGCCAGACTTGGACTGCTCGCTGGGCCAGAGGTTCTTCGATTCGATGCGATCGCCCCTCTACAGAGTCTGGCGAAGAGCGCCGGGATGATGGTCGCAAATACATGGGGGGCAAAGGGCGTTTTTAACTGGGCTGACCCACACCACATGGGGACCGTCGGCCTTCAAACTGACGACTTCAGACTCTTAAATTTTCATGAATTAGATCTTGTCATCGCATTTGGTGCGGATCCCCTCGAATCGCCCGATGATGCCATTGGGTGTGAGGTGCTCCACATACACCCACTCCAAATTGAGAAGTTATCTATCCCGCAAATAACAACGAAGATCGAGTCCCTAACGAAGCCACCGCTCTTCACCAGTATCGCAGATATAGCGCAGCCTGGGTACTTGAGTAATCAATCTCCGCGCCATCCGGCTCGATGCGTAATGGACGTAAAGCGCTCCGTTCCCCGAGGAGGAATTGTCGTTGTGGAGCCTGGGCCTCTAGGGCTTTGGTTCGCTCGGACCTTCCCAACCGAGGCTCCCGGGACAATTATTGTTCCGGCATGGAGTAAGCCCGGAGCAGCCGCTGCCATTGGTTTAATCAGCGCAATTTATGGGCATCATGCAACCGTGATCACAAGCGCTCGCATGGATGAGGTCTCTGCTGCGATACAAGAGATCGGCAGAGAAATTGAGGCACCCTTTAAGATCGAGGAGTGGGGACCAAAAGATATTGACCTATCGGTAACCGATTCGCTGATTGCCGTGGCTGGGGAGGTAATAGCGTGGAGAACTTGAGCGAAGGCGCGCCTCAGATCATCGACAGCAGTTCCAGCTCATTTCTTGAGCAACTTCTACGCCACTCCTCAGACGCTGCGATTGTGGTACATCCGAAATACGGTGTTACCTATGCAAGCCCGGCGATAGCAGATGTCCTCGGCATCTCTCCAGATGCCTTCCTTGGACGAATGGCCGCAGATTGGATTCACTCTGATGACGTAGCGTCAATGCTCGAGCATCGCGAGGCTGCCGAGCAATTTGGCCATGCAGGCCCCATCATTATTCGCGGGCTTCACGAAGACCACACTTGGCGATATTTCGAGGCTGAATGGTGGCGCCCGGACGACTCCAATTTCGCAGACGGAACGATCCTGCACTTCCGCGATGTTTCACAGCGAGAACGAGCACGAGCAGAGGCAGCCCGAAGTGAAGCGAGGCTAGGAGCCCTTCTTTTAGAGGCCTCTGATGTAGTTATGGTTATTGGCAAAGACGGACAGCAACTTAGTTACGTCAGCCCATCAATCGAACGCGTCATGGGTTGGAGCACCGAATTGGCTACTGAACTCACATGGCGACAAGTCATCCATCCTGATCACCTACAACGCTGGATCGATGCTGTCACCAGCGTCGCCGAGGACCCCGAGGGTAGACGCCAAATAGAATTAAAGGGGCTACATAAAGACGGAACATGGAGATGGCTAGACGCATCTATCTTGAATCGATTCGAAGACCCGCTTATAGAAGGAATCATTCTCCATTTTCATGATGTAACTCCAAGACATTTGGCAGAGCAAGAACTAGCGCGGCGCTCCCTTCACGACAGCCTCACTGCTCTTCCCAACAGGGTCCTGTTCGTGGATCGGCTGGAGTCAGCCCTAAATAGGAGTCAACGATCCGGGGGGCTCGTTGCACTCCTCTACTGCGACCTCGACCGCTTTAAGAATGTCAACGACACCATCGGGCATAGTGGAGCAGACCTCCTTCTCTGCGAGGTCGCTCGTCGCATGGAGGTAGCGATACGTGCGGGAGACTCCTTGGCGCGACTCCACGGAGACGAATTTGTTGTCTGCGCTGAGGAGATTGATTCATGGGAAGAGGCTCAAATACTCGCCAATCGCCTACGCCGTGATCTCTCAAAGCCATTCATTCTTGGCGGCAGAGAAATACATCTAACAACAAGCATCGGGATAGCAATCTCATCTAAAGACAATCCATACTCAGCTAGCGATCTGCTTGAGAACGCCGATGCTGCGATGTTTGTTGCGAAGAAGGGCGGAAGAGATCGAATTGCTTTTTACAATGAAGAGGTACGCTCACGCGAACTCTCGGATTTAGCCATACGCGACGAAATACGTGGTGCTATCGAGAACGACCAACTCGTGCTTCATTACCAGCCCATCTACGACCTCACTTCCGGAGCCCTACTAGGGACGGAGGCCCTCGTCCGATGGCAGCACCCTCTTCGCGGACTGCTCTATCCAGGCGACTTCATTCCGGTGGCAGAGGAATCAGGGCTGATAGTTGCCCTCGGATCATGGGTCATTGAGAACGCTATGCGTCAGGCCAAAGACTGGGGATTCGGCACGGCGAGGCAGGCCAAGATGTGGATCAATTTCTCTGCGCTTCAACTCGAGCGCATTCAAATTGTCGACGAGATAACCGAACTACTCTCAAGATTCGCGATTCCCTCCGGTGCAATAGGGATCGAGATTACAGAGACCGCACTCATAGATGCACAGCCAGAGATAGATACAAGACTCCGCATACTGAGAGATCTTGGTTACTCGATAGCGATTGATGATTTTGGAACGGGCTACTCCTCTTTGTTGTACCTGCGTAGATACTCCGCTGATACCTTAAAAATTGATCGTGCATTCGTATCTGGCCTTGGCGTCAGTAGAGATGACACAGCAATCGTCTCTTCGCTGAGGAGCCTCGCTGCGATGCTCGAGCTTCGAGTTGTGGCTGAAGGGGTCGAGACCCAAGATCAACTCCAGGCGCTACGCGCAATGGGCTGCGAGAGCGCAAGCGGGTATCTTCTTGCGAGGCCAGCGGATGCATCCGTCATCACTCAACTTCTTGATCAGCCTTTAGAACTCATTCGCTCACATTCTTAGAGTTCTTAAACTTCTTAGAGCAGACGCAGCGTAGATTTGATCGCAGGAATGAGCTCGTTGGGGGCTATCACGCTGTCAAAGAGAAGGTGTTCGGCTCCGTCTATTGCTCCACCAAACTCTGTATGTGCAAGGACTGCCGCGGAGTCTCCAGAGTTCTGAACTGCCTCGCTCGCCGTCTCTGCCGGGAGTTCACCAACACGCGCTCCTGCTAATGCAAGGGTGCAGATTTGACCACCAAGTGGGTCAAGCCCCATCAAAGCCGAGATGACGCCGTACGATCGACGAAGCGTTATATGAATCATGCAACCTTTGAATCGGCGCTGCTCTGAGAGTAGAGCCTGCGCAGCCCTAAGCACCCCGGAGGTCTCAGCCTCTAACCCCATCGCAAGCCCGGGCGAATCAGCGAGCACGAGAACATGAGTATTGGTCTGAACGGCCATCGATAGTGCCTTAGCCGCTGCAAAAGCCCCATCGCTATCGAGCCTGCCATCAAACCACGCTGGCTGATTAGCAATAACTACGAATTGGTATCCAAAAAAACTAAGTCGAGCTGTGACGACAGAGCCAACGCTCGAGAGAATCTCGAGGCTGTCATCATCAGCAATCTCCTCAATCAAGCTCAGAACATCCCATGGGGTCACCAGATCAGCCGGGATGATCTCTTGTATGTTGGACTCAAATTGTTTGGGGCGCTTCTCGAGGAGATCCCGCTGACCTGAGCGCACAGCACCACGTGAGGGATCGTCAATGCGCTCTCCTCGCGGAGCCAAGGAGATAAACCTCTTTCTTATCTCTGCTATCGCTGATTGGTCATCGCTTGCAACAAAGTCGACGATCCCCAAATATTCCTCAGCATCGCTAGAGCCCTTGTTGCTCGTCTCAGATTCTCGGACTTCGCGACTATGCACCTGAACGCCGCCAAGTTCGACAGAACTGATATCCACTCCAGTGACAGCGGAGACGACCGGTGGGCCCGCCCCGAATAGTGCCGCCCCATCCACCATAACTAGATGGTCGGCAAAGGTAGAGGTAAGCGCACCGTGACCCGCGCAGGTACCCATTACTCCCACGATTATCGGGGATGAACCCTTTACCGCAGCGAGAGCCTTTAAATCGCCTGGCATTAAGAGAGCCCGATCGTTTGGGTGGCGCGTGCGCATCCCTGCTCCGTCTAGTAACAGAACCAGGGGTAACGCAGTTTTTTTGGCTAGGTCAAAGAGCCTCAATCTTTTAGCCTGTGTCCCGACTCCGATGGTTCCGCCCATCACGGTTGCATCCTCAGCGCCAACGAAGATAACGCGCCCGTTAATGGTTCCATGCCCCATCACGAAAGCATCTGCGGGAGCCACGGGCAGTGCACCGCGCTGAATTGACCCCACAAAAGCACCTATTTCGCAGAACGAATCTTCATCAAGGAGCATCTCAAGGCGCTCCCGAGCAGTGAGTCTCCCTTTGGCGTGCTGGGCAAGAACACGCTGCTCCCCGCCCATCTGCAGCACAAGGCCTCTGCGGGTCTCTAGATCACTAATCAGAGATTCCCACTCTTCGCCCTGTGAGGTCCGAGGCATCTCCACTTGCTAGCGCTGCGAACGCTCTGGCTGAGGAAGCATCTCAGCGACTGCGTCAGCATGTGTATCTGCTGAGCCAAAACGGGTCTCTAATACCCATGCACGCTTCAAATAAAGGTGAACATCGACTTCCCACGTGAACCCCATACCGCCATAAACCTGTGTTGCAGTCCGGCCGTTCATAATCGCAGACTCCCCCGCAACAATCTTCGCTCCATGTAGTGAACGCATCATGTCTCCCGTATCTGGATCATCCATGATGCATGCCGCCGCCTGTACTGCAGCGCGCGCTACCTCCGCCTTTACAGCCATCTCCGCGCACATGTGCTTAACAGCTTGGAATGAACCAATCGGGCGACCAAATTGCTCTCGTGCTATTGCATATCCAACCGACATATCAACTAGTGCGGATGCGAGCCCAACCTGTTGGGCAGCGGTTAGCAGCGTCGACTCGTTAAGCAGTTGCGAAGCCTCGCTCGCACTCCCAACTAACTCGCCGGCAGGAAGGGACTCGACTCGATGAGCAGGGGTTAGTGGATCTAGTGGCCAATCGGCCTCCGCTCCCATAAGACTCGCCGCTGGAATCTCTCTAATTCCGTCATGACCAAGTGTTAAAAGACGATCCAATGAAGCGAGGTGCTCAACCCATACTGCATCGCCACTGCGACCCTCAATTACATCAACTACCGCATCTGCACCAGCCGAGCCGACGAGCGGACCGGGAACACAGGCACGCCCAAGCTCCTCGTAGACGACGACTGAATCCGCCCAGGAGAAACCATCAGCCCGAAGAGAGAAGACCCCAGCCTCTGTAAGTTCGTCGAACATCGAACGATCAAAGCCTTCGCGCACTCGCTCCATCGAGAATCGCCCTATTAGGAGACTCCTGATGCCATCGCGCAGCGCTACCTGATCATCAGTTAAATCAAAGTTCATGGGCGCGGCTCCTTCGGTAGTCCAAGCACGCGTTCACCAATAATGTTCTTCTGAATCTGGGATGTACCCGCAGCGATCGTCAGCGCCAATGTACGCAGCCTCTCCTCGACAAATTCACCTACAGCATCGATCGCCAATACATCGCGTTCTAATACCTTCATAGACAACTCTCCGAG
The DNA here is from genome assembly GCA_943328625.2 of Bordetella parapertussis. Classification (GTDB taxonomy): domain Bacteria; phylum Actinomycetota; class Acidimicrobiia; order IMCC26256; family IMCC26256; genus IMCC26256. Next base: position 30,216 of record CALQAT020000004.1, read on the forward strand.
ACGCTGACGGAGTTCCGAGTATGCATACTTGATCATCATCGAACCTGGGCCCATGACCCCCGTGCGGGCGGCTTGGGTGACGTTACGTTTCGTGAGAGCCCAGATCCCATCCATCTCTGCGGCGAGATGCCCAAGTTCGCGACGGTAGGCAGGGTCAGTGACGTAAGGAGATAGGTCATCGATGAGCCGAAGAGCATCGACCATCTCGCTCACAAATGCGGTTCCGCGCTCGAACGCGAGGGTCACATTCGTTACGCGCCAGCCATCGTTCTCGGCCCCTATTCGACAGGAGACTGGAACCCTGACCTCGTCGAGAAATAACTCTGCGAATTCGCTAGACCCGAGAACAGTCTTTAGCGGACGAATCTCAATACCTGGTAGGTCCATTGGAAGCATTAACCATGTAATCCCCTTATGCTTAGGAGCATCCGGGTCTGTACGCACAAGCAACTCGCCGTAGTCCCCTATCTGCCCATATGAACACCAGATCTTCTGCCCAGTAACTATGTAGTGGTCTCCGTCTAATACTGCCTTGGTGCGAACTGCAGCTAAGTCTGAACCTGCTTGCGGCTCACTAAATCCTTGACACCAGACTTCATCGCCGCGCAGGATATTGGAGAGGTGATCCGTCTTCTGAGCCTCGGTTCCTTCAGCAATAATTGTGGGCCCCGCGTGGAGTAACCCAACAAAGTTGACCCCAACATACGGAGCACGCGCACGCGTTGTCTCTTCAAGAAAAACTAAGTGCTGGCTAGGTGTCGCACCTTGACCACCGAACTCCTTTGGCCAATTGATCCCGGCGTAACCCGCGTCGAATAAGCGGCGCTGCCAGTCTGTATCCCATCCACGCCGAGCGCTCCAGTCATCACGAGCTGGCTGCACAGGAAGCTTTGGCAGCTCACTCGATAGCCATTCACGGAGTCTGGCTCGAAAGGCTTCGTCTACATCTGAGTATCTAAGGTCCATTAAGAATTCATCCTACGGTGGGTATTAAGCCGGTCTCGGCTCGACGAGTGCGCTCCGGAGACTGGCAATTACCTTGGGGTCTATCCCTGCGGCTAGCAGATATGCCTCAGCGCCTCCATGGCGAACATCGAACTCTCTAAAAAGATTGATCAAAATCTCCTCAGTTGGGAAAAGCGTTTGAGCCTCAATCTCAGCCTCTCGCCCCGAAGCCTCGGCTGATTCCCGATGCCTCTCAATCATTAATTCCATGCGGTCATTAGTTAGGAGAAAATCATGAATGATCAAATCCCTCTCCACTCCGCATAACTCAAGTACAAGGGCTCCGATTAATCCGGTGCGGTCTTTGCCCGCTGCACAGTGAAAAACAACTGGCTGTCGCTCCGGGTCTGATAGCGCCTCGACGGCAGCAGCGAATCTCTGCGGGAATGTCTCGAGCATGTAGAGGTAGATGAGATCAAGTGAGAGCGGGGCCTCTCTAAGCGCAACCTCTGGCCTCTGGCCCTCGGGGTTGTCTTTGGATTTAGGGCCACGCGTCTCATCGACAATTGGTTGGTGGATGATCTCTACACCGCAAGCCTCGAGATCCGATTGCCCGTGGCGCTCTATCTCAGGACCTGATCGAAGATCCACGACCCGACGCAGCCCAACAGTGGTCACCAAGAACTCAAGGTCTCCATCTGTGAGCATCTTGAGCGAGTCGCTTCGGAAGAGAACCCCCATGCGGACTGCACCGCCAGCGGCGATAGGCAATCCACCAAGATCGCGAAAATTCGCAGGGCCCTCTAAATCGACCCAACGCCCCTCGCTGCTGCCATTTTGATTCACACTCGATGAGGCCAAAGCGGACTCCTCCACAGGCTTAAATTAAAGACTCTCGCGACTAACAGAATTGACCGCTAGACGATGTCCAAGCCAAGCATTTTGATTGCGTTGCCCCGCACAATCTTGTACTGCTGCTCGGGGGTTAAGTGCCCCATCAAGTCGATTGCTACCTCAAGAGTATTTGGCCAGGTCGAGTCTGTATGGGGATAATCGGTCTCGAATGTGACGTTGTCGATACCAACTTTGTCGAGCGAATCGATACCGTGCCGGTCGCGGAAGAAACAGGTATATATCTGCTTGTAGTAATAGGACGAAGGCGCCTCTGGGATGAGGTCCTTGACACCTGCCCATGCACGGTGCTCGTTCCAGACATCATCGGCACGCTCAAGAATGTAGGGAACCCAACCAATCTGACCCTCTGAGTACGCAAGCTTCAGCTCCGGGAAGCGCACGAGAACTCCGGAAAACAAGAAGTCGGTCATCGAAGACATCGCGTTGCCGAAGGACAGAGTTGCCTGCACTGCTGCTGGAGCATCCGAGGATGTAGAAGGCATCTTGGAGGAGGAACCGATATGCATGCAGACCACAGTCTGCGTCTCCTGGCATGCAATAAAGAATGGATCCCAGTATCCCGAGTGGATACTCGGTAGCCCCAGGTGAGGCGGAATCTCGCTGAAGCAAACGGCGCGCGCACCGCGAGCCGCATTTCTACGCACCTCAGCAGCAGCGAGATCTGCATCCCATAGCGGAATAAGCGGCAGCGGTACCAGAGCACCGCCGCTATCTCCACACCACTCCTCAACCATCCAGTCGTTATAGGCATAGACACAGGCCTCTGCAAGCTCACGATCCTTGGCCTCTAAAAACGTCTGGCCACAGAAACGCGGGAACGATGGGAACGAGAGCGAGACATCAACCCAGTTCATCGTGTTATCAACGACGCGCGCCTTCGGGTCGTAGCAACCGGGGCGCATCTCATCGTAGGTAATAGGCAAGAGGCCCATGTCGTCGCGCGGAAATCCAACAGCGGCCACATGACGCTTGTGCGGGAACATCCCGTCCTCATAGAACCAGATGTCGCAGGGGGGAGCATCATCGTCGAGTTGGTACTCGTACTGTGTCCCGCCTAGATATTTAAGACCAGCTAGACCATGTCGCTCAATGCGCGGACCTCGCTCCTTGAACTTTGCAGGGAGCCATGTCTTCCAGAGGTGAGGAGGCTCAACGACGTGGTCATCGACACTGACGATGCGGGGAAAGTCGGAGACCTGCCCGTCCTTCGGGCTTTGATCGGTCGAAGTCATTTAGGTCCTCCTAGATAGACGGTTTATCGGAGCCAGGCCGAAAATCTTTCCTGACGTGCCATATAGGTTTCTTATCACCAATCTGACGCCCCGTCAGATTACAGGAAAACCTTTAGCAATAACGACTTGAGGAGCAGGGCATGCCGCTTGGTCCGGTGGAACCCTAAGGCGCACGAAATACGAATTAATGATTGGGTCTAAGCACCCATCCCGTGAGGGGTATGAAGTGTGCTGGGCCCCAGGGGCGACTACAAGGTGCCCGTTACCGAGTTGAGCAGCGAGGCCCTCTGCCCAAGTGACCGGCGTAATGGGGTCATCGCGGGTTCCGATAATCACAATCGGCGGAGCATTCTTTGCCGATATGGGTTGAGCATCTCCGAGTAGCGCTTTGGCACCCCAAGCTGCGCATGGATAACCGAGGCCGACGCTCGCCGCTCCAAAATCTTTAGCCGCAATGCCGGCACGATTGGAGGCGGCAGCTAGTTCTACTTCATTACCCAAACTTGGACCATCAAGGCAGTTCACAGCGAGAAATGCAGACCAACTACCGTCGTAGTTTCCTGAGCTTGAACGCCCGACATAGGCATCCGCAGACTCAAGAAGAGTCGCCGGGTCTCCGTTTAACAATTCCTCTAATCCCGCTGCAAGGTATTCATAACCTGCCTCTCCTGAATACAGAAAAGAACTAACGGCAAGATCAAACTGGGTGGGTCCGAATACTCGGTTCTTCAATCGCAGAGGTCGCTTATCAATCGCAAGGCGCAGGGCTTCATATCCTCTCGACGCCCGGCGTGCACCAATTGCGCAATTATTGGATGAGTCGCACCAGTTGAAGAAAAGTTTTAGCGATCTCCCTAATCCCTGAGCCTGCTCAATCAGCGAAGCCTCGGGCGATAGCGACGGATCTACAGCTCCATCAAGCACCATTGAGCGGACGCGCTTTGGGTAATCGCGTGCATATAAAGCACCTAGAAAAGTTCCATAGGAATATCCCAAGAAGTTTATTTTCTTCTCATGTAGCGCAGATCTAATGCTCTCCATGTCGCGAACAGTGTCAAAAGAAGAGACGTTGGATAGCAAGTCTCCACTCTTTTTTGCACATGTCTCTGCAAAACGCTTAGAAACGCGCTCCAATGCGCGACGCTCAGTCGCACTATCAGGGGCAGTGTCAACATTGAAGAGATAATCAAGTCGGTCTCCACACTGAATGTGCGTAGACCTACCGGTTCCGCGGGGGTCCCATCCGACGATGTCGAAATGATTCCTTATCGTCGCAGGAAGAGCAGTCGCCAATGATCGTGCTGCATCGAAACCCGATCCACCTGGGCCTCCAGGATTAATCAGGAGCACGCCAATTCTTTTAGAGGACTCCGCTGCCTTTGCTCGAAAGAGTTCAAGGTTGATTACCTTCGCACCCTTGGCCCGAGGATTATCTGATGCGCGTAGGCCAACCTTCATAGAGCCACACTCGCCACCAGAGCATCTGCGCCACGAGATCTTTGACACGTTGGGGGTAGAGGGGGTGGACTTAGAGGGGCTGGGTTTAGAGGGGCTGGAGGCCGAGCCTGTTCCGCTACTTGCGCTGCATCCTGAAGCAACGAGAGCAAAGACGAGTAGTGCACTCGTCCAGATACTTGATCGAGTTTGCTTGATAGTTCTAAAGGAGCGATAAGAGCGAGGCCCCCGAGAGTCTTGAGTTCTTAGAACCTCCATCGGTAAACAATCGCACAACTCAAGGGTCACTCGGGTTCGCTCCCGGTAAAAATCATTACGCAGGCGCCCTCAATCGCCTCTTCTACCCTCACCACAGTACGGTTGCGATATGACTGAGAATCTATTTATTGCAGGCGAGCGGAGGGCTTCGATAGATGGGGCCACCTTCACGGTAATTAATCCAGCTACCGGCAGAGAGCTCGCAGAGGTATCGCAGGCGGGCACCTCCGATCTCGAACTCGCATTGAGCGCAGCCACCAAAGCGTTTAGCGGAGCATGGCCACGGACCTCCGCAACTACACGCGGACGGGTCCTTTATGCCGTTGCATCTGGGATTAGGGCAAGGGCTGAGGAGTTCGCACTGCTCGAGTCAAACAACACAGGAAAGCCGATCGGTGATGCTCATTGGGAGGTAGAGGCAGCTGCAAGCACATTTGAGTATTTCGCAGGGGCGGCCAACAAACACCTTGGAGAAGTAATACCGGTTACCGAACCGGGGCTAAATGTTGTTCTGCGTGAACCGATCGGGGTCTGCGCACTAATCGTTCCATGGAATTTTCCTCTTCTAATTACTTCATGGAAAGTAGCCCCAGCACTTGCAGCGGGTAATCCAGTAATCATTAAGCCGGCATCGTTGACTCCCCTCACCGCATTGCTTCTTGGCGAGGTTCTCGTTGATGCCGGAGTTCCAGCAGAGGCCGTCTCTGTAATCCCAGGGCCAGGTCGGAGCCTCGGAGATGCTCTCGTAGGCGATCCTCGCGTCTCCAAAATTTCATTTACAGGAGAGACTGCGACCGGAGCCCATATCCTTCAACGCAGCGCTCCAAACATTTCACGTGTCTCGCTGGAGCTAGGCGGGAAGAGTGCAAGCATCGTCTTTGCAGATAGCGACTGGCAACGGAGTGCTGATGAAACTCTCATGGCAGTCTTTGGGAATGCAGGGCAAGACTGCTGCGCCCGTAGTCGAATCCTAATTGAGTCGAAAATTTATGACGACTATGTCAATCGTTTTGCGGAGGCGACGCGATCAATCAAGGTCGGTGATCCTCTCGATGAATCTACAGAGATGGGTCCTCTCACATCAGAGCGCCAGCGAGCCATTACCCTCGAGTATCTAGATAGCGGCCTCGCTGCGGGTGCAGAGCAACTCTCCGTGCGGAGCGACTCGAGCACTCCCGATGTAAATGGCTTCTACCTAGACCCGATTGTTCTAGCGAATGTCGATAACAGCATGACCGTCGCTCAAGAAGAAGTCTTCGGACCACTTGCCTGCTTGATTCCATTCAAGGATGAAGCCGATGCAATAGAGATCGCTAACGACAGTCCATATGGATTATCGGGATCGATATGGACAGAGAACCTGGGTCGGTCGATGCGGGTCGCTCGAGGTATACGTACAGGCGTACTCAGCGTAAACACGAATAAGAGTGTGCGCACTGAGACCCCATTTGGTGGCTACAAACAAAGTGGATTGGGTCGAGAACTCGGGATGCAGGCACTTAACCACTACACAGAGGTAAAGAACGTCTTCTTCTCTTCGGAGTAGCGGTTAAGAATTAAGAGAACGCTTCTCCAAGCCCCTGAATGAATGGCGCGACATCCTCTGGCCCTGCGAGAAAGCGCCCTAACGCAACAGAGATGGTTGTTACTCCCATCGTCTCAAGAACTCCCGCTCGTCGCTTCATCTCCGAGAAGTCGACCCTTCCCTTCGCGTCAGTCATTCCAGGTAGGCCAACTCGAACCTCAATTGTTGCCGTGTCTCTCCCCTGCTCCGCATAAGCAGCGCGAATTGCGGAGAGCCCCTCAACTATTTCTTCATCAGGCATGACACCGATAGGAAGCCATCCATCACCGAGTTCAGCGATGCGCGTCGCAGTGACGGTGGATGCTGGACCCCCGAAACCAATCGGAATTCTGCTCTGCACAGGTCGCGGCTCACACCACAAGTCAGTAAATGTCACGCTCTCACTAGCGAACGAGACTGGGGGTTCCTGCTCCCACAGCGCGCGACACGCGCGAACCGTATCCACCATTCGAGAGGTGCGCCCCACAAAGCCCAGGCCTGCATCTACAAATTCTTCGCGCTGCCATCCGCTCCCAACGCCGAGGTCCACACGTCCGTTTGAGAGAACATCAAGTGTCGCTACTGACTTAGCGGTTAGCAATGCAGGGCGAACCGGAGAGATCAAAACACCCGTCGCAAGCCTCACCCGCTTAGTCACGGCGGCGATGGCAGCGAGGGTGGTTATCGGTTCGAGCCAAGGTTCCTCAGGCGGATACGGAAACTTCTCAGCAAATGGATACCTATCGAGTCTTGGTCCAATAGCGAGATGGTCAGGAAGGACGACTTGATGTATCCCCGCTCCGTCAGCGACTCGAGCCGCTTCAAGGACCCCTGTTAACTCGCCAGCGAATAGGCGCCCAAGACCCGAGATTGTGACTGCGACCTTCAACATGCCCTCCAATTAGGGGATTCGTGATGGAACTAATTCGAAATAGGCTGCCAACTCCAACATTGCCACATAGAGCAACACGTCTGGACTCATAACTTTGGCGTAGCGTCTGCCGACGATCCTAGGAGGAGAAGATAATGGGGAGACTCGAGAACAAAGTTGCTCTAATTACGGGCGCAGGGAACGGCATGGGCCGAGCTGCGGCGATCCTCTTCGCCAGTGAGGGAGCGAAGGTCGTAGCAGCAGATTGGGACCACGCATCCGCCATAGAGACTGTGAGCGTTATCGAGTCCTCTGGCGGAGAAGGCCTTGCCGTCAAGGTAGATGTCTCTAACGCAACCCAGGTTGAGGCCATGATTTCTGCGACCGACGACGAGTTTGGGGCTCTTCACGTCATGTACAACAACGCCGGAATTTTCCCATCCGACGATGGAGGCCCGACCGATACCCCGGAGCCGACATGGGATCGCGTCATGGAGGTCAACCTTAAAGGGGTATGGCTTGGGTGCAAATACGGCATCCCGCTAATGCTGCGCTCGGGTGGCGGCTCTATCGTCAATGTTGCTTCGTTCGTCGCTCTCATGGGTGCTGCTACATCGCAGATCGCATATACAGCTAGCAAGGGCGGGGTGCTCTCAATGACACGCGAGATCGCGGTCGAGTACGCACGTCAAGGAATACGAGCTAACTCCCTCTGCCCCGGCCCTATAGATACCCCGTTACTCGCCGAACTCCTATCAGACCCAGAGCGCAAGGCGCGCCGAATGGTTCACGTTCCGATGGGCAGGCTCGGACTAGCGGAGGAACTCGCAAAGGCAGCCCTATTCCTGGCATGCGACGACTCTTCCTTCATGACCGGTGCACAGTTAGTAGTAGACGGCGGAATTACCGCAGCGTATGTAACGCCTGAATAACTAGTTGAATTAAGGGGTATAAATGCTTCGAGGAATGCTCACGCCCGATGAAATAAGAGATGAGATCAAGGATGGAAGCATCGATACGGTGCTCGTCGTTTTCCCAGACCTACAGGGACGGCTCATGGGCAAACGCGTTGTTGGTGATTACTTCGTTGAGGAGGTTCTTGACGGAGGAGCGCTAGAGGCATGCAACTACCTGCTCGCTCTCGACATAGATATGACTCCGATGCCCGGTTACCGCTACGCGAACTGGGAGCAAGGCTACGGAGACTTTCGACTGCGCCCCGACCTCTCAACAATGCGCAGAATTCCATGGATCGAGCGCACAGCGTTAGTTATGTGCGACCTAGAGGACGAGACTACAGGGGCTCCTGTTGAGGTCTCTCCGAGGCAGATACTCAGGCGCCAGATTGAGCGAGCAGCCAAGCTTGGATACACCGTCAACATTGGAGCGGAGCTCGAGTTCTTCTTATTTCGCGATACCTACGAGGAGGCGGCAGCCAAGGGTTACCGCGACCTAGTACCCCACTCCGATGTCATAGAGGATTACCACATCTTTCAAACAACACGCGATGAGTACCTCATTCGTGAGATCCGAAACAGCATGAATAATGCTGGGATCAAGGTCGAGTTCTCAAAGGGCGAGGCAGGGAAGGGCCAGCACGAGATCAACCTTAAGTATGCCGACGCACTCGTAATGGCAGACCGGCATGCAATCTACAAAAATGGAACAAAGGAGATCGCTGCGAACGCGGGTCGCTCGATCACATTCATGGCTAAATACTCGATGGAGGAGGTTGGCTCCTCCTGCCATCTCCACTCAAGCCTCTGGAGCACTACCGGCGAGTCACAGATGTGGGACGAGAATGCCCCTGAGAATATGACGCCGGCTTTTCGTGGATGGCTAGGCGGGATGATTGCAATGGGGCAGGAGTTCGCTTGGATGTTCGCTCCATATGTCAACTCTTATAAGCGTTATCAGCCAGAGTCTTGGGCCCCAACTGCACTCGCATGGGGCAAGGACAACCGCACATGCGGATACCGCGTTGTCGGGCATGGATCGGCGTACAGAATGGAGTCACGCATTCCTGGCGCAGATTGCAATCCTTACCTTGCCTATGCCGCCACGATTGCTGCAGGGCTCCACGGCATAGAGAAGGGCCTCGACCCGGGCGATGCCTTCTCCGGTAATGCCTATGCAGACGAATCGCTTGAGCGCGTACCCCATACCCTGGTCGATGCAATTAATGCATTTGCAGGTAGTCAAGCTGCCAAGGATGCATTCGGTGAAGACGTGCATCACCACCTACTAAATACAGCCCAGCAAGAGTGGAACTCGTTCAACAAAGTCGTCACCGACTGGGAACGTCGCAGAAACTTCGAGCAGATCTAAATTGGTGACTAAATCGCGACCATTGATCGCGGTACCTGCTTACCCATTGCGCACGGGGCGAGTAGATGGCTGGGTCACTAAAGGAGTTGCAGTTCCGCGGCCTTACCTCGAGGCGATTCTGCGTGCAGGCGGAGAGGGCGCTGTACTACTCCCACGCCGAATAACTGTCGCGGAGGCAGACGAGATCATTTCGCTCTTCGCTGGACTCATTCTCCTAGGTGGCGGAGATGTAGATCCAGCACAGTACGGCGAGGAGAGGAGCGATCGAACCTATGGAGTCATTGGGCTGCGTGACGAGTTTGAGATAGCCCTCCTTGAGGCAGCAACCCGGCGAGCAATTCCCGTCTTCGGTATCTGCCGTGGAGCGCAGTTACTGGCCGTTGCGCGCGGTGGAACCCTGCTGCAGCACATCACCGATAATCCCGGAATAGAAAACCACGGCAAGCCCGGGGTTGAGTCGGGTGCGCACCTTCACGAACTCTCGATTACCCCAGGGACAAAGATCTCGAAAATTCTTGGGGTTGACACCGTGATGGCCTCGTGCCACCACCATCAAGCAGTTGCAACAATTCCAAGCGGACTTCGTCAGAGTGCAAATGCCCCGGACGGAGTAATTGAGGCAATCGAATCTACCGACGATCATTTCTGCATAGCGGTGCAGTGGCACCCCGAGGACACGGCTGTAAGTGATCCAAATCAACAGCGATTATTCGATGCATTTGTAGAGGCATGCAGGTGAGCGAACTCACACGTCTCCCTGAGCCGGAATTAATGGATACCCCCGAGCAGGTCTCTGCCTACGTAGCCGCAGATTTCTCGGTCCCTCATGAAGCGCTGGTCTCTAAGTTCGCCGAGCTTTTCCCTGACTTTGGCTCTGGTCTTGTACTCGACATCGGCTGCGGGGCTGCCGATGTAACTGCGCGCTTCGCTCTTCGATACCCAGAGGCTCGGATACTCGGTATCGATGCGGGCCCTGAGATGTTGAGAGTTGGAGTCGCCCACATAGAGAGACTTGGATTATCGAGTCGTGTCACTCTTGAGGAGCTCCACATCCCAAGCCCCAGACTCGAGGAGTTGGGGGCATTCGATGCATTTATAAGCAACTCGCTCCTCCACCACCTAGCGGATCCGTCAGCGCTCTGGGAGAGCCTCAAATACTCGGCACCTGGAGCCCCCGTATTCGTACAGGACCTTCGGCGCCCGTTCAACCATCAAATGCTTGAGGCACTCGTCGAGACGCACACAGAGGATTTTGCTCACGCACTGATAACGGATTTTCATAACTCGCTTCGGGCTTCCTATACCGCAGCCGAGGTACGCGAGCAACTAACTAAAGCTGGTCTAACGCTCACGGTTGAGGAGGTAGGCGACCGCCACCTCATTGTTTACGG
>CALQAT020000005.1:0-39986 GCA_943328625.2 Bordetella parapertussis
CTCTGTGGCACTTTCCTGCGGGTTCCCCCGACTGGGTGTTACCCAGCACCTTGCTCTATGGAGTCCGGACGTTCCTCGGTCGGATCTAAGTCCGCACGCGGCCGCCCGGCCGTCTTGCTATCGCGAGCCCGCATCTTCGCACCTATCGCTGCGCCAAGTAAACCGCAGGCCCCTGCAACTATTAGGTAAGCCAGAAAAGAGAGGGCTACCTCGCCGCCGGAGTGCTCGCCTGTTGAGGTCCCAATGGCTTTTCTCACAACCCAGATACATGCATATAGGAGCGACCAGAGGACAAAAGATCCTGCCCCGGCTACTAGTCCGTTACTAAACGGCGCGCCTTTTGACTCCTTTGCCGAGACGAAACCGGCAGCGGCGAAGGCAATAATTGCGACGAGAAATACCCATACACCGAGTGAATCCGGCTCCACTCCAGCACGCTCAAGTATCAGCACCAAGGCTGCTAGCGGTATGAGAATCCCGGTACCTACAAGGATTCCACGCCCGAAGGCCTCTTTCTTTAGTAGCTGCATGCCCCCACGGTATCGGCCTCGAGCGCTCTTGGCTGCATGTTCTCCGAAGAGTTTTGATGACAGACTTCTGAGATTCCCAAATTTCCCCTTAGGTCGCGCAGATTTGGGGCCGAACAATCTCTCGTAGGAATAGTTATTAGAGAAATAGATACCTGGGGGTCAAGAGATCATGAGTATTTCAATGCGACGAGTAGTAATAGCAACCAAGCCCGAGTCGAGCTGGTGGCTCGATGCCGAGTGCCGCGGGGTAGACCCAGAGGTATTCCATCCTGACCCCGAGATTGAGGGCTCAGATGCTGAGGCCAAAGCAATCTGTCAGGGATGTGTGGCCCAAGAGCCGTGCCTTGAGTATGCCCTCGCAGTGCGTGAGAAGCAGGGTGTCTGGGGTGGGCTTACAGAGATTGAGCGTCGCCGTATGGTGCGGCGCCGTCGACGTGCCGCTCAGCGCGTATAACGCCCGGTAGGCTCGCTGATATGCGAGCCAATAGTGAAGTGTTTAAACCGCTCTCCCGAGTCTTGGGCTGCGAACTAACTGGCGGCCTTGGATCTGTTCTCTCGATTGACCTATCGGCGTGGCTCATATGACTTTTGTTTGGGCTGACGCGTTAGGGCCATTGCTGCATCGAGAAGACCTTGACCCCGAGGTACTCACTCAGGCCATGGAGACGATCCTGGCCGGCAACGCAACCGATGCACAGATTTCCGCACTCGCTGTACTTCTGCGAGCCAAGGGGGAGACCCCTGAGGAGATCGCTGCACTAGTTGGCACGATGCTTAGGTTTACAACACCCGTTGACCTTGACCCCGAGGGAGCGGATGGTGTCATGGTTGATACATGTGGAACCGGTGGCGACCGTTCGCATACTTATAACGTCTCAACGCTCGCAGCGCTTGTAGTAGCAGGGGCTGGCGTGAAGGTTGCAAAGCATGGCAACCGCGCTGCGTCATCGGCATGCGGCTCTGCTGATCTCCTCGAAGAACTAGGGGTCACTCTCGATCTCGGCCCAGAAGGAGTCTCGCGATGCGTGCGAGAGGCAGGTATTGGCTTCTTCTTTGCACCTAGGTATCACCCCGCTCTTAGATTCGCTGCCGCTCCGCGGCGCGAGCTTGGCATCCCAACAACATTTAACTTCTTAGGGCCGCTCGCAAACCCTGCACGCGTAAAGCGCCAAGTTGTAGGTGTCTCTGACCCTGCGATGGCGAACAGAATTGTGCGTGGGTTAGCTGCTCTCGGCGCAAAGCACGCCATGGTTTTCTTTGGGCACGACGGACTCGACGAACTCACGACCACTGATGTCGCGACCGTTCACCAATACCGCAATGGCGAGCACACAACCTTTCTCCTTGACCCAACTGAGTTTGGGGTAGCGCGTTCGACGCATGATCAACTCGTTGGCGGCGATCCGGCGCATAACGCAGATATGTCTCGCAGAGTCCTTGCTGGAGAGTCCGGAGCGGTGCGCGACATCGTTGTACTTAATGCAGCGGCAGCGCTTGTAGTTGCAGATTTAGTCACTGATATCCCTGAAGGATTAGTCGTTGCAGCAGCGAGTATCGATAGCGGCGCAGCGGCAACTGCCCTCAGTCGGCTCGTCTCAATAAGTACAGATGCCGCGGCTGGAGATTCTGCATAGTGGCTCGCGGTCTGCAATGCCCCGCGTGCGGAGAACGCCATCGTATTGATGGAGCTGCCCCTGGTAGCACCTTTAAGTGTGGGGGGTGCGCTCGAACTCTGCGGGTACCCGGTTCTCCCGTAACCTCGGTAGAGCATGGTGGAGCGAGTGCCCCATCTGCATCCATCTCAGCGCCGCCTGAGACTCAGCGTCAGCCCTCTGAGGGGTCTAATCGCATTCATCTACCGCCTTATGAGGGAGACCTTCCGTTGGCGGCTCGCATTGTTTCATGGGTAATCGCGATACCAGTTGCCGGATTTATCACTCTAAAAGTCGCAGTATTTATCGGACTGCTTTCTACCAATGACTTAATTGATTTGATCACTGGCTCCGGTGGCGGGCGTTACTTAAGAATGGTGATTTTCATTCCCTTGTGGGCGCTTTTTACTGCAGGTGTCGTGTCTCTTGTACTTGAGATTGGAGAACGTCTGTTAGCTAATTATGGGTCGAGTATTAGCTCAGCCAACCCACAGCGCTCCGCCTCAACACGACCGCGGAATCGCCCGAAAACCTCTGGGGACTCAACTGTCTCAGTGCCGTCGCCCGCCGAGAAGACGCGTGTGAATGCTGCGGTTGCGCCCGATCGAACAGACCGTGGTGGCGAGTCGGGTGGCGAACTCCAGAGCCCGCGTCGCATTCCTCCCCGCTAAAGATTTGCAGCTCTCAAGAGCAGGAGTTTTGAGGAGCTTTCCGCTTGCCGGCTTCCCGCTCTATGGGTTGATAGGCGGGGAGCGGGCCCGAGCAGTAGGTACCAGCGAATCCGCTTACATCTAACAAGCGGATGCGATTCGCAGTAAGTTGATTCTCGATCCACCGCAGTGAGAGGAGTAGCTCGTCAATTTCTTCGCGCGCTGGTGGCTGGCCAAGGGGAAGAATTTGCACGGATACTCTCTCCGAGAACGGATTAATATCTCGGAGTAGTGGGGTGGTGCTTGTCACCAGATGCCCACCATCAAACTCCCTTATCCCATCTGGCGTATCAAAGCGAATGCGACCCGATGCGCGCAACCACTCGACAGACCGAACTCGCCAGAGCGCCCTTGAGAGAGCGGCCAAACGATTGCGTTGCTGAGCCGCCTCTTCGAATCGTTCTTGAGCTGAATAGGAATGCATGCGTGCTTCAATTGGGTCAAGAAGTGTGCGGTGCTCCGATCGGAGAGCAACCACGGCTCGCTCAACTATCGCGCGGTAATCCTCCTCAGGCACCTCTCCACGACACGGACATTTTCCTATGCCCAACAAGGTGCTAGAGCATGGAGTCTCAGCAGCGAGCACCGCTTTGCGTGATATGCGTTGGGTGCAACGTCGAAGTGGAATTGAGAATTCAATTGCCTCTTTTATCTCTGTTGCAGCCCTACGCGATCTAAAGGGCCCTAGATATACAGAGCCATCAGGGGTGGCTTCAGAGACCATCACTAAGCGCGGAAAGCGCTCTGCGAGGGTAAGTTTGAGGTATGTGTATCGCCTCCAGCCTTTGCCTGCTCGGTTGTATTGGGGATCGTGGCGACGGATGAGTCGGAGTTCATGAATCCCAGCCTCTAGAGGATCGGAGCAGACAATGTGGTCTATGCGCTCAAGTTCCTTTAATAGTTGTGGAACTTTTGCTCGCTTGTCACCCCCAAAGTATGAACGCACGCGCGAGCGCAAATCGGTGGCCTTCCCTACATAAAGAACATCGCTATTACGGTTTCGAAAGATGTAGACACCAGGTAGACGCGGTAGCTGAGCCGTCAGTTTAAGTTTTGAGGCCGATGGGTGAGCGCGAATTTTCGGGAGTGCAATAAGGTCATCTAGGCCCAGCACGCCGAGAGTAGCGGCTCTCTCAAGGAGAGCGTGCAGGACCTCTGCCGTTGCCTGTGCATCCGCGAGAGCGCGGTGATTCGGGGTCTCTGGAACCCGCAGATGCCGAGCGAGTGTTCCTAATTTCATGTCGCGTACTTCGTCGCGGAGCAAGCGACGCGCAAGTCCGAGAGTATCAACACGCCTGTTTGGTAGGCGCTCTCGTCCGTCTCTAAGGAGCGCTGCATCAATAAAAGAAGTATCAAATCGCAGATTATGCCCAACTAAAACTGCTCCACCGATGAACTCAAGAAGCGCTGGGATTACTTCACGAATTGATGGTGCAGGGTAGACCATTGACTCTGTGATGCCAGTCAGCACTGTGATGAAAGGAGGGATCGGCGAGCCCGGGTTTACGAGCGTTTGAAAAGTTGCGACACGCTCGCCCCCGCAGTATTTCACGGCACCAATCTCGGTGATAGCACAAGTATTTGGCGATGCCCCGGTGGTCTCAAGGTCTAGGACGACAAAAGTGACCTCAGATAGAGGTGTCCCGAGGTGGTCGAATGAACGTTGAAGAGCAAGAGGGAGATGCTCCACTTCCTCACTCGTTGAATGGGTCTCGATCCGCAGAGGTGGGGGAATAATCATTGTCGTTATCCTAGCGAACGTACGTTCGTTAAAGGCGGAGGGGTCTTGTATCGGCAAAAGGCCCGAATCTGAGTCTAAGGAAACCCAGAAATGGAGCGAGCATCGGTAGTATCGCTCTCGTCATGACAACCACTAGATACAGATGCGACGGATGCGGGAACCTCACACGCTTTGATCTCGCTATTTCACGCCGAACTCGCGAGTTCCACCACTTCACTGTGGGCGGAGATCTAGAGATTGAGTCGATTGAGGTTGTTGAAGAAGAGATCGAGTCGGTTCAATGTCGTTGGTGTGGCGCTCAGGGCGATCGCATTCAGGTCCTCGCTCCCGAAGTTGCCGCTGAGGGAAGTCTGTAAGCGATGCAGATTGATCCTCCGATCACCGCAAAGACCGAGCCCTCGCTTCCTCATGTTCCAGAACACTTGCTGGCTCCACTTCTTGACGTTGCAGGATGCTCTCTAGAGACGCTCATCAGCGATATGGATATTCGCCGCAGCGCGGGCCAGGAGTTCTTGGAGAGTGACGCCGCTAAGAGTGCGCTTGCTGGTTGGAGTGTGGAGCGAGCGCTTGATCGAATTAATCAGGCTGATGCGCGAGGTGAACTTCCAACTTTGGTATCGGCACTATACGCACAGAGACCAACTGGTTGGGGATATGGACTAGGAGCGGCCTGCGCTCTTGATCTAGCAGGAAGGCGACCGATAGTTGAGGCTGTAGTAGCCCCCCAGGTTCGCGATGAGTCTGTAGATGAAGAGATTCGTGCAGCACTCGAATTAGCGGAGCAGGCTGAAGAGACAGCGCGTCGTGCTACCGCTGCTCGTGATGATTTTGAGCGTCGACTCCACGCTGCGGAGCATGCAAGTCGGGCTGATAAGGCCGAGGCGCTTCTGCGCGCAGCCGGCCCAGCGCGCGAGATCGAGGAGGCTCATGCGCGCATCGATGAACTCGCAAATGATTTAGCGGCTCTGGAGAGGCGGCTCGCTCAAGCAGACGGCGAGCGGGCAGTGGCTGTCGACCGAGCACGCGCAGCAGAGTTTGAGGTAGAGGGAATCAAACGTGGCCGGGCACCAGCGCCTGAGCGTATTGCCCTCGCAGACGCGGCCTCCTTAGCGCGTAGGTTGAGTGCACGCTTAGATGAACTAACAGCACCGGAGCTTGCGCCCAATCGTCCAGCACGAGCCACCGAACAGTCTCAGACCCCGACTGCAGATCGCGCCTCAGACCGTGTCGGTGAACGCGGAGGACAGAAGGTATCCGGAGCGAGCATTGCCGAGGGCGGCGCGACTGCTCAACGCCCGGCACCGCGAATCCCTGTTGGGCTCCGTGCCGATACTTCAGAGGGAGTAGATGCACTTCTGCGCACTCCAAGACTTGTTGTCGTGGTTGATGGAACCGATACTGCATCACGAGCGTGGCCAGATGAGCGCGTTAGTGACCAGCGTGGACATTTAGTGGCTTCGCTTCGTTCGCTCCACTCGCGTTTTCGCTGCGACATCACCGTTGTATTTGCAGGCGACGATCTTGAGCCTGCCGGAAAGATTGGTCGACCTGGAGTTAGAGCGGTTTTCTCCGCAGTCGGCGAGCCTGTCGGAACCGCCATCGTCCGCGAGGTTTCATCGGTATCCGCCTCTCTACCGGTGTTACTTATCTCCTCAGACGGCGTAGTAGCAGCGCAGGCCGAACGCGAGGGAGCAACAGTGGTTGCGGTCGACCCCTTCCTATCCGCACTGCGTTCGTAGAAAAATGTTGTTAAGACGGCGTTTAGCTGCTGAAGGAGTTGGCACCGGCATGCTTGTTGCCGCAGTAATCGGCTCCGGGATCATGGCTCAGCGACTTAGTCCAGATGATGTTGGGCTCCAGTTGCTCGAGAACACGATCGCTACAGCGGGTGCGCTAGTAGCGATCATCCTCGCGTTCGGGCATGTATCAGGTGCACATCTCAACCCAGTAGTCACAATTGTTGACCGCATATTTGGTGGGCTTAAGTCTACAAAAGAAGCAGTTGGATACGTTATTGCCCAGATCGTTGGGGGTGTGCTCGGTGCGATCATCGCCAACCTGATGTTTGGGCTTGATGCAGTAAATCTCTCGACACATGTTCGCTCTGGTGGAGGCATATGGCTAGGTGAGATTATGGCGACATTTGGTCTTCTAATGATTGTCTTTGGTGTCGCTACATCGGGGCGGCACGTGATGGCACCCTTTGCTGTTGCCGGTTACATCACTGCTGCATACTTCGCTACGTCGTCAACTTCTTTTGCAAACCCTGCGGTAACAATCGCGCGAACGCTCTCCGATTCGTTCGCTGGAATTGCACCGGAGTCCGCACCTGGTTTTGTGATTGCGCAAATAGTCGGTGGAGCAGTTGGGGCGTTGGCAGTCTTCCTTGTATTTATGGATAGCCGGAAGGCGGAGTCAGAGGATGCCTGAAATGAATGTGCCTGAAGTTTTATTTGTCTGTGTCCATAATGCCGGGCGAAGCCAGATGGCAGCCGCTCTCTTAGCCCACCACGCAGGGGATCGGGTGCGGGTTCGATCGGCCGGCTCTGCTCCGGCTGATCAGATCAATCCGGCGGTCCGAAGCGTGATGGCAGAGATGGGGATTGATCTCGTCGATGCGGAGCCCAAGAAGCTCACCGAGGCAGCGGTTAAAGCCAGCGATGTTGTGATCACGATGGGGTGTGGCGATGCATGCCCAATCTTTCCGGGTAAGCGCTACCTCGATTGGGTCCTTGACGACCCCGCTGGACGCCCTCCCGAGGAGGTGCGACTGATTCGTGACGAGATTGACAGGCGCGTTCAGGCTTTGCTCTCTGAGATTGCCTGATTAGCAACGGTTTCTTGTGGGTCAGTAAGAGCGGCCCTCGGATGACTGTCACACCCCCCTGTAAGGGTGCTCTCTGGGCGGAGGAGATGGGCCAATAGGCCCTTAACCAGACCGGAGAGATTCATGAGTGATGAGACCACCAACGGGCGACCAGTAATTAGCGATGCATTAGATGGGTCAGTGGCTTACTTAGGGCCGCGATTGATTGAGGGCGGAGGCGATGCCGAGCGCGCTCGTTATCGACACCCTTCGAGATCAGGCGATGATCAAGCATTCAGTATCGACTGCGACGAGTGTGTAATGCAGCACACAGAAGTATGTGGAGACTGCGTTGTGTCGTTCGTGGTTAATAGAAGCCCAGGCGATGCTCTCGTCGTGGATGTCGCAGAGGCAAGAGCGGTTCGTCTCCTGACCAATGCGGGGCTACTCCCTAGTCTTCGCCACGTGAAGCGCGTAGCAGGGGAGTGAGCGTTAGTCGTCTTTTACCGCGACTGCGTTGGGGGTGACATTCATCTTGGGCTCGTATGCCTCGGCCTCAACAGCGCGCCCCTCGCCGGGGAATTTTAAGTACAGAGCCTCGGTGCACGCGGGGCAGCAACCATAGAAGCGCATCTCCGTCGCAGTTCCGCATCGCATGCATTCGCGGGCCTGGGCAACTACATCACTAGGAACTATGGCGGCGATAATGGGGTTGGCGGCGTTCATGGCCCCGACCGTAGGCGCGAGCCGTGGGTATCGCGTGGATTAGGGAGGGAGATCGGTAAAAGCCCGCTTTTGGTATGCCGAGCCGGTAGCGTGCTCGCTCATAGCGCTTAGGTCGTGAAGTAGTTGAGCAGGGCATTGCTCAGTACCGAGTAATTCGTGGAGGAATAAATGCTTACATTTGAGAATGCATCTACTGGTACGAATGGCGGCGTGGATGCTGCTTTGTTAATTATTCGTATCGCCCTTGGAGTTGTGATGATCGCTCACGGGTATAACCACATCTTCCGAGGTGGAAAGATCAAAGGGACCGCCGGTTGGTTCGAGAGTCTTGGTATGAAGCCGGGCATTCTCCATGCGTGGACCGCGAGTATCACTGAGTTGGCGGCAGGTGCAATGCTGATCCTCGGGATCGCAACTCCGCTAGCCGCTGCTGGGGTCGTCGGCGTAATGCTCGTGGCCTTCATAACGAACCACCGCAAGAATGGCTTCTTTATCTTTCGCCCAGGAGAAGGCTATGAGTACGTCCTCACTCTTCTGCTGGTAGGGATTGCTATCGGCGGATTAGGGGCGGGGAACTGGTCCATTGACCATGCGCTTGGCATCGCTGACGAGCTGCTTGGATGGCGGGGTCTTGCGATCTCTGCAGGGCTAGGTGGCGGCGGCGCCTTGGCGCTTCTCGCAGTGTTCTATAGGGTGCCAGTTAAAGACTGAACTCCATCGCCTCGAGCATGAGGGCTGCGTTAGGTGCCCGCCCCACGACTCCATCTATTGATGCGTTTAGTCCGACTCCACATGGGGTCTGAGTGCCTCGACGAGTAACGGCAGCACTATTCGCCAGTCTCCAACGATTCCAATGTCTGCATGGTCAAAGATTGCGGCACTTGGGTCAGAGTTAATAGCAAGTACGGTCCCAGCCCCGCGAAAACCTACCGAGTGATTTAGTTTTCCTTGGGCACCTATAGATATAAATAGTCGCGGAGTAACTGCGCTTCCCGTGATACCGATCTGGCGCCCACGCGGCTGCCACCCGGCGTCCGTTACCTTTCTTGTGGCACCGATAGGGGCACCGAGTAGCGAAGTAAGCGCATCGAGCTGGGGGTACTCGTCCGGGTGAACCCCTCTCCCAATCCCCACTATGCGATGGGATGTCGCAAGCAGGTCGATCGATTCATCGCGCGAGCGACTCAGAATCTTCATACGATGGCGCGCTGCTACGCCGATATGAACATTTCGAGGCGGCGAGAAGAGTGGTCGAGGCGAGGCGCTTGGAAGCAGGCCAGCACGAACCGTCGCAATCTGAATATCCGATCGGCACCCAATAGGCACAACGAATGCCCCTCCTAGAGCTGACTTGGTAGCAATCAGTCGGCCTTCGTCCGAGACCGCTAGGGAGACGGCATCGCCGATCATTCCAGCATTTAGTGCTGCGGCGGCGCGTGCTCCAACCTCGCGCCCCCAAGATGTAGATAAAGCCAGAATTGCCCATGGCTGCGCATCTATGGCCCATGCGATTACCGCGGCTGCGGCGTCCTCTTCTACTAGAGCATTACTCACCTCAATGCTCTGCCCGACTCCCCAGCGACCTAGTGCTTGGCCGAGACCAAAAGGAGTTCCGTCGAAGGTAATCGCTGTGCAGTATCCGTCAATCTGATCAGCGAGGTTGGCAGCTTTCGCTATGAGATTGCGGCACTGCGCCTCAAACCCTGGCTCCACGAGCACGGCTATCGACGGTCCATCAAGCGCTACCGGCCCTGAGACTGTCTGGGGCTTCTGAATCGAGGCTTCATCGCTGAGCGCGTTGCTCTGCAGCAGGAACTCAAGAGCGCGTAATACTTGTGCCTCCAGAGGTGCCTCGGGGTTCTTCTCGCCCTTGCGTGTCAGGTCAATTGCCAAGGGCTCGCCTACCCAAGTCAGCGATCCGGCATCACCCCACGGACCAGCACCAATCTGGGAAGCGTTTAACTCTGTTATTAAATGCTCTGGTACCGCTGCACGCCCGACTGGATCGACCTTTGCTGGCTCAATAAGTCGCTCCGCTGTGGTGATAAATGCAGGTAATTCAACTACCACCTCAACTAACGACTCGCCGTGCTCAAGGTGCGCATGCAACTCGTCATTCTCAATCGACCACCGTCGAACTCCGGCGAGGAGTGGGAGGTCTAGTAACTCTGCGACTGCTGGTGGAACCTGCCCAGTATCTGAGTCAACGGAGTTCTTCCCCGCAATAATAATGTCAAATGCCATGGTGGATCTAGCGGCACCATTCGCAGAAGCAGCACTTCGAAGTACCGTATCCATTGATGCAACAAGAGCTCGCGCCGTAGCAAGAGTGTCAGAACCTGCGAACTCGGGGCCAACAATATGAATACCGGAGATCTCTACGCCCCTCTGCATTCCCCATGCGATCGCCTCACGAAGCACGTCTGCAGCGCCTGGCGGCCCAAGGGTGATGACTGTTACAGATCCTCCATGCTCACGTACTGCTTCAACAGAGGCGGAGACTGCCCGTCTGCAGTATGGATTCATCTCAAGGGCGCAGTTTGAGCGGTCTAGGCGGCCATCTGGTCCGATGCGCATCTCCTCAAGTGCCGGTATCTGCTTGACGAGGGTCGCAATGCGGAGCGTCACAGGTAGACCATACCGGGCAATTGCCTTAAAGGGCCAAATAAATGTGACTCACGAATTTTTGGCAGAATGTTCTTCGAAGTTCACTCCAATCACCATGCCGGTGCTGCTCCTCGCGGTTAGTCTCCGCGTCAAGCCTTAGGAGGCAACCCAGATGGCACGAGTTGTTCTCGATCATGTAACCAAGAGGTACGGCGCTGTTGTGGCTGTGAACGACCTCAGCCTTGAGATTCGAGACCGCGAATTCCTAGTACTCCTAGGCCCCTCTGGATGCGGTAAATCTACTGCCCTGAGGATGATCGCAGGGCTCGAGGATCTGAGTGGCGGGCAAATTGCTATTGGCGATCGCGTTGTAAACGATGTTGAGCCAAAAGATAGAGATATTGCAATGGTGTTCCAGTCGTATGCGCTCTATCCGCACATGACGGTTGCGCGCAATATTGAGTTCCCACTTCGGTCTCGCAAAGTTCCAGAGAATGACCGCGGACCACTTGTTGAGGAGGCAGCACGAGCTCTAGGGCTGAGCGACCTACTAGACAGGAAGCCTGCCCAATTATCCGGAGGACAGCGTCAACGTGTTGCTCTAGCTCGAGCCATCGTTCGCAAGCCTTCGGTATTCCTGATGGATGAGCCATTGAGCAATCTCGACGCCAAATTACGGGTTCAGACACGTGCCGAGTTGATCGAGTTACAAAGACGCCTCGATGCGACTGTTGTCTACGTAACGCATGACCAGGTTGAGGCCATGACGATGGGGCATCGAATCGCAATTATGAGTGATGGTGTGCTCCAGCAAGTTGGGCCTCCGCAGGATGTATATGAACGCCCCGCAAATCTTTTCGTCGCACGCTTTATTGGCGCCCCGCCGATGAACACAATTACCGGCATAATCTCCTCCGAGGGCGGAGCGCATTACTTAGTGACTGCCGGGGGAGCGATTGCCCTCCCGAATGAGATATCGGGGGCAGCGCGTAATGCAACCGGCCTAGAGGTTGTGCTTGGAGTTCGCCCTGAGCACGTGCGAATTCTCCCTCACGAGAGCGAGACTCAGTTTGCTCTTGAGGCAACTGTTGCAGTTATCGAGTCGCTTGGGCATGAACGCCATGTTGTATGCAGGCTCGCGGATGAGCAGATGGTAATAGTGCGCCAGACGGTAGAGACGCAGCGCCCGGTAGAGGGAACGGCTGTGAGGCTCAGCGCCGACCCCGTAGGCCTGCACCTCTTTGATGCGGCGACAGGGCTGCGCCTTGATGCGCCTGACCCTCAATCAGTTGGGGACGGCGAGTGACATCGGATACTGCGACGACGCACTTAATCACAGATGTAGGGCAGAGTAAGCGTTTTCTAAACCGCCGACGCCGAGAGACTGGTCTCGGCTATCTCATGCTCGCTCCGTCTTTGCTGATCTTCTCAGTCTTCGTCTTCTATCCGTTTTTCAAGAACTTCTACCTCGGATTCTTCAGAACTCCTCCTTTCCCGGGCCTACCAGCGCGCTACGTCGGGCTTGACCAATTTCGAGAGGTTCTGACCTCTGACTACTTCACGAACAGTTTCCGCGTCACCATTGTTTTCGCTCTCTTAACAGTGCCTGCAGGAATAATCCTTGGGTTGCTCCTCGCAATGGTTGCTAATCAACGCCTACGTGGAATAGGTGCATACCGAACGATCTTCTCGTCGACAGTCGCAACCTCAGTAGCGGTTGCATCTGTAATTTTTGGGACGCTCTTAAATCCGCAGGTCGGGTTACTTCCATGGCTTGGTTTAACTACCAACCCCGCAATTCTTGAGAACCCGAAGTACGCGTTATTTGCGGTGGCGGTTACGACTATCTGGCAGAACCTCGGCCTTTCATTCATTGTCATGTCGTCAGGGCTTCAAGCAATACCTGATGAGATCATTGAGGCAACAGAGGTCGACGGAGCACGCCCTTGGACTCGCTTCTGGCGCGTCACGCTTCCGCTGCTCTCGCCTACGGTTTTCTTTGCGTTCGTAGTCGGATCGATTGTGGCATTCCAAACCTTCGGCCAGATTGATTTACTGACTCAGGGTGGACCGATTGATAAGACAAATGTATTGACTTATGCAATATATAAAGCCCTTCGTGACCAAAACGAGGGCAAGGCTGCGGTACTCGCTGTCGCCTTGTTTGGCGTAACACTTTTATTGACGACTGCTCAGATGCGCATCCTCGAGAGGAGGGTTCACTATGGCAACTGAGTTCATCGAGAGTGTCTCTAAACCTGCTGTGCCAATAATTGATCTCGTCGTGAGCGAGGAAGACAGGGTCGCTATTGCAAAACGGCACAGGAGGCGCCGAGCCTCTATCGCTATTCGTTATGTATTCCTTACATTCCTAGCGGCGATCATTCTCTTTCCGATTTACATCACAATCGTGAACTCATTGCTAACGCCACTCCAAATCGCAGCACGACCGCCGTTCTTCTTCCCCACAAAGCCAACCTGGGGCGCATACTCCGATGCATGGAACGCCGGGCATATGTCGCTCTATCTAATGAACTCAGTCATCGTGACTGTCTTGATCGTGACCGGCCAGATCGTGACAGCAACCTGCGCTGCGTATGCATTTGCTTTTCTAGAGTTTCCATTAAAGAGGACGCTCTTCATTATTTTCCTCGCAACGCTGATGGTGCCATTTGAAGTGACAGTAATTACGAACCTCACCACCGTCGTGAACCTTGGTTGGTATAACTCATACGCTGGGTTAGCTGCTCCATTTATGGCTACCGGATTCGGTGCATTCCTTCTGCGTCAGGCCTTTTTGGGCGTACCTCGAGACCTAAGGGACGCGGCTGCGCTTGATGGGTATGGTCACTGGAGATTTATGGTGCGCGTCGCTGTTCCTCTAGCGAGACCCGCAATGGCTGCATTGGCGGTCTTCTCATTCCTCGGTGCATGGAATCAGTATCTGTGGCCATTAATCGTCACCAAAGACTCGCGATACCGCACCCTCCAGATCGGGCTTCGTCAACTGCGTGCCACGAGCCTGGATCAGGTAAATGTGACATTCGCCGGTGTTGTGATAGCCGCGCTTCCACTAATAATCCTCTTAGTTATCTTCCAGAAGCAGTTAGTGCGCGGTCTAACCGCCGGTGCTGTGAAAGGCTAACCATGTACCCCCAAAACTCAGGAGCAAGAGTGCGCTATTCATCGAAGAGATATTCATTTAAGACCTCAATTGCGCTAGCAACTGGACTGGTGCTTGCCATCAGCCTTGCGGCTTGTGGTGGCGGGTCGAGTAGTGGCGGTGGTGGAGGAGGCTCTAGCGCATCCTGCCCAACTACTGCTCTAGACAACGTAACCGCTCCGGTCAAGATAACGATGTGGCATGCCATGAACAGGGCCAACGAAGAGGCCTTGGTGCGATTGACTAAGCAGTACAACGAGTCTCAGTCAAAAGTTGCGGTGACCCTGATTAATCAGACCGGCTATCGCGAGTCTCTTGAGAAGTTCCGAGCTGGACTCACCAGTGGTGACCTGCCAAACCTCGTCCAGATTGAAGACTCTGGTACGCAACAGATGATCGATACTCAGGCAATTCTCCCTGCGCAGGTATGTATCGATGCGACCAAGTACGACACCTCTGATTTTATTCCGCGCGTGCTCGGCTATTACTCCGTCAAGGACGAGTTGCAGCCGATGCCCTTCAACGTCTCTAATCCAGTTCTGTACTTCGACAAGAATGGTTTTCGTCAAGCAGGGCTAGACCCAGAAAACCCGCCTAAGACTCTCGATGAGGTGCGTGCTGCGGCGGTCAAACTTCAGGCTGTTGGATATAAGTACGGATGGGGGCAGAAACTTGACCCTTGGTATCTAGAGCAGTGGTCTGCTAAGGCTGGCGTGCTCTATGCGAATAACGACAACGGTCGCGCATCGCGAGCATCAGCGGTTACCTTCGATAACTCAACGGGACTAGAGATTTTCACCTGGATGCAGGCGATGGTTAAAGACGGATTGGCTGTTACAAACTCTGCCAGCGGCACCGCTGGTTTTAACAACCTTCTAGGTATTCGCAGCAAGGATGTTGGTATGACGATTGATACCTCTGCCGCTCTTGGAACGATCCAGCAGGTAATCGAGTCGGGTGAGTCCGGCGGCGCTGAAGTAGGCGTTGGGCCAATGCCTGGGCCCTCTGGCAAGGGTGGAGTGCTTGTCGGCGGCGGCGCTCTCTACATAGTGAAGAAGGGGAGCACTCCAGCGCAGCAACTCGCATCGTTTGATTTCGCAAAGTGGTTGAACTCGCCCGAGATTCAGGCCGACTGGTCTGCATCTACTGGCTACGTTCCTACACGTAAATCAGCAGTAGACGTAGCGATCTTGAAGAACAAGTGGATTGCAGACCCTGAGTTCAAAGTTGCATACGACCAACTCATCAGCGGTGCTAATAACTCTGCAACTGCTGGACCTGTAATCGGTGCCTATCAAGCAGTGCGAGATGCGGTACTAAAAGCCCAGGAGAAACTATTCCTAGAGGGTCTCTCCCCGGCTAAGGCACTGAAAGAAGCTAAGACCGGCGCCGATGCAGCGATCAAGGAATACAACCTGCGAATCGGTGGGTAAGTAGAGCGAATCAAATGGCAGTGCCTCGGGGTCATCCCCGAGGCACTATCCATTTTTAGACACCTCTATTTTGACAAAGCAGTCTCTGCTCGCCCGTTTGAAACCACTGCAGATTTACGGCATTATCAGCGTGAAGGAAGCCTTCTTCGCCAGGTTTGTCCCAAGTGCAGGTTCTCCTGAAATTTGGGAAAGTTGCGTGTCCTTGGATCCCATAGCCTGGATCTTGGTGGAGGACCCAGCAGGCACATTGCACCCTGAGGCGTAATTGCTAATGGTGAGGTCGAAATCTCCCACGTCATTAGCGGGCCCAACCTCTGAGGAGGTGTAGATCCTGTTGAGGGCCGGGCATGGCAGAAGGGTCCCCGTGAGTTTTGCCTTTGAGTTCTTTACCTGCAGTTTGGTGATTACATCGCCATTAGCGAATTCATCTCCGCTGATGAGAACGTCCCCTGTACTAATACTCGCGGACATTGATGCTGCCCACGTTATGGGGAGGGAGTAAAAGTTATAAGGCCTGCCGGTGAGTGAGTTCTGGCCTGCATTTAGAGCAACAAAATTGACTGCGCAGTAATCGACTCCTCCGGCATTAGGTATTCGTCGATCGAGGTCATCTGGCCTGCATTCTCGAGCAATCGCTCCGGCAGTCGCGCTGGGCACTGCCCATGGGGCAAGGGGGAGTGGGCCGGCGCCGTCGGGGTCGTAGTACTTCGCCCAAATGGTCCCCGGGCTTACTATGGCGAATGTGGAGTTAGAGTCCGGTTGGCCTTCTTTGAGAGTGAAACCAGCGGCGGGGAAGCCTCCATCCGCAGAGGCAGCCTGGAGCGCCATGGTACTGAAAAATGAGAGATAGTTCGAGTCGTATGGGCATACAGACCCCGCCCAGAGAGTACCTAGGCAGAGGCCGCTAGTCACAGCTGTTGATACATCCAACAGATATGCCAGCCCGCCAAGTCCCTCAACGACTGCAACCGTCGCTGCGGCCGGGGCGACTATGTAGAGGCCACCGGTACCAGAGTTAATGGCAGCAATGGTCAGCGTTGCCGTCACGCCATCGAGCGAGACGGCTTTTATTTTAGAGAGGCCTTGGCGTGGGTATACCGGGATTAGCGCATTCATCGCTGTAACGGAGACTCCATCGCTTACGACCCCGCCGATACCATCATCAACAAAAGAGCCGATCGAGGTGCCCGAAAAGGCTCCCGGGGTGGAGGTAATTTTGGTGCTTCCAGCAACCCCTGTAATAGTAGTGACGCCAGTCCAACCTGATGAGGCTGGGCTCGGCACACGTGGAAAAGCACCCTTACTCGCTGAGATAAACGACGAGTATGTTCCGGCCCCCCGAGCAAGATTCGAGGACGGGGAAATTTTGGGCCCCGCTGCTCCGGCTGCGGCTGGTGATGCCGCTGCGATCAAAAGACTGATAGTGGTAACGATTAGTACTTTTTGAAGGCGCATCGGTTCCCCCCGATTATTCTGCACCAAATAAATCTGAATGCAGATGACTCCCATAACGACCGATGGACTCATTGGTCTACGGGGATGATGCCACAGTCCCTATTCTCGTTACAAGCAGAAATGCTGAACTTCGCTTAGGGCTTGGAGAGAGCACCGGAGATGTTGAAGCCGGAGATGTTTAAGTAGGTACTTATACCTAGTAATTGGTGCATGTATGACCTACAACCATGCCCTGTAAGGCTTACAGGCTCTTGAACTTACCTCAGGGTCAGCGGTCAGATATAGCGATGTAGGGGCG
Organism: Bordetella parapertussis; assembly: GCA_943328625.2. Classification (GTDB taxonomy): domain Bacteria; phylum Actinomycetota; class Acidimicrobiia; order IMCC26256; family IMCC26256; genus IMCC26256. The sequence goes on from CALQAT020000005.1 coordinate 17,122, forward strand.
CTCAGTGGCACCGGTGTAGATCTGGCGAGGGCGCCCAATCTTGGTGCGTGGGCTCTCCATCATCTCTTTCCAGTGGGCGATCCAGCCTGGGAGTCGACCCATTGCGAAGAGCACCGGGAACATCGGTGTTGGGAAGCCCATCGCTCGATAAATGAGGCCCGAGTAAAAATCGACATTTGGGTAGAGCTTCTTATCGATGAAGTACGAGTCGGTAAGTGCGACCTCCTCAAGCCTCATTGCGAGATCCAGCAAGGGGTCGTGGCGCCCTAGTTCTGAGAGCACACCCTCGGCCGCAGTCTTGAGGATGCGCGCACGCGGATCGTAATTTTTGTAGACGCGATGCCCAAAACCCGATAGTCGAAATGAGTCATTGGGGTCCTTGGCGCGCTTTACGGCCGAGGTGATATCTCCGCCGTTTGCCTGAATTCCCTCGAGCATCTCGATTACGGCCTGGTTAGCTCCGCCGTGTAGCGGCCCCCAGAGAGCATTGATTCCCGCAGTGATCGACGCAAAGAGATTGGCATCGCTCGAACCGACCATGCGCACTGTTGACGTTGAGCAGTTTTGCTCATGGTCGGCGTGCAGGATAAGTAGTTGCTTCAGAGCGTGAACCACAGTCGGGCTGGCGTGATACGGCTCGGAGGGAACCGCAAACATCATCGTGAGGAAGTTCTCTACGAGATCCAGTCTGTTATCTGGGTATAGGAATGGCTGTCCTATCGATTTCTTATAGGAATATGCTGCAATTGTAGGCATTTTTGCCATTAAGCGCATGATGGAGACTTGAACCTGCTCAGGGTCGTGAGGATCGTCTGAGTCTTGGTAGAAGGCCGAGAGCGAGCTCACAACGCTAGAGAGAATCGCCATCGGGTGGGCATCACGAGGGAAACCATCAAAGAATCGCTTTGCATCCTCGTGGAGCAGGGTGTGTCGGCGGATGCCGAAACGAAAATCTTCTAGCTCTGAGGACGAAGGAAGTTCGCCATATATAAGAAGGTATGCGGTCTCTAGGAAACTTGGGGATGGGCGCTCAACGAGCTGCTCAATCGGGATGCCGCGGTAACGCAGGATCCCGGCATCTCCATCGATGTAGGTAATCGCAGACTCAGTGGCTCCGGTGTTCACGAACCCATAATCGAGGGTGATGAGCCCGGTCTCTGCTCGCAATTTTGCGATGTCGATTCCGAGTTCGTTCTCGCTACCTCGAACGATCGGGAGTTTTACTTCTTTATCGCCGAAGCGAAGGATGGCAAACTGTTCGGCATCGGTCACGATGCGCTCCTCTTTTGGGTTTATCTCGGACTATTGAGGGTCTCGTGATTTACTACTCATTCTTAGACATATAAGTGAATCTACCGAAAATGGCCCTGAAGTGTGGGACTCTGCCTCGGTTGTTCACGCACGCGCAACAAAAATTTAGGCTCCTACATCCCTTCCCCGTTTCCGCTCAACAGTTCCGAGCATCCGCTAGGTGCGGGCAAAGCAGCCGAGTATCTGATACGCAAGGGGCATGGATAGCGGCTCAAATAAATCAATTGCAGAGATTGTCGCCGGAAATGATCTCAATGAGTTACTCCGAGCAATCAATGCGGCCTGTGCTCGCTCTGACTGGGATGCGCTCGTCGAGATCGGTGAGAGGTGTGAGCGAGCAATTGAGCGCGGGTTTCAACTCTGGCCTGCTGCTCACCATGCGGCTTACCGGCTTGCTCTCGAGGCGCCGAGTGAGTGGGCAGGTGAGGTTGTTATAGACGGTGCGGCGAAGTTCGCCCCAGGCCCGCTCTCTGAGGTCGTTGCTCAGTTCCATGAATGGGCTGAACTAGCACCCTTTATTCCAGAGGGGCCCGCAGGTGCTTTCGCAATGTACGAGCGAGTTTTGAGGGGAGAGGATCTCACCGAATACGTGCTCGATGAGCCGGACCCACTCGAACTGCCGCGGGTGCTCCAGCATTGGGAGCCTAGGTACGCGCTAGCTGAGTACAAGTCCGATGGAGCGAGTTTTCCCTCGCCTCCACCCCCAAATTTTCGGAGCCAACCAATAGCGGCACCCTCTAAGACTTTCGAGGATCTGGAGTCGATAGGTGCATTGCTCGCTCTTGTGCAGGGTTGGCGGAACAGTTCGCGAACAGTGGCACAGGCAGTTGCGGTTGATGGAGACGCAGCATCCTGCGTCGCTGTGATTGATCCAGAGGTTACTCGCATGGCCCAAATATCGGGCTCTGATGCAATGGCATGGATGGCGTGGGCGGCATCCTCTGGCGGTGCTACTGGTCGCAGGCGGGGTGGCGCAATCGGGCGCCTCGATGCATGGGTTGCAGTCGCTGCTCTGGCTGGGTTTGAGGAGTGGCCGGTGGAGCCTGACGAGATTGGGGCGGCCCTTAGTGGATTCGACTGGTGGTGCTGGGAGCCGAGTCAGCCAGTAGCGGGCTGGTCTCTCTATCTCGCAGTCGATGACCCCGATACGGGCGAGGCATGGGCTATCGGCGCGAATGACCCAGGTGAGGTGGGCGATGAAGCCGCATCAAATGGCACCGGCGAGGAAGCTCAATTCTGAATGCTCTAGGGGATCAGCCGGCTGGGCAAATGAGTGCGCTGAGTATTACGATGGCACGAGGCAAGCAGATCTAAGTAATGAATCCAATAATTTTCCAACCTCGGGGGTAACAATGCGCGTCTACGACAAGATCTATATCAATGGTTCATGGGTGTCATCCTCGAGCAGCGAGACACACGACGTTATTAACTCCTCAACTGAGGAGGTCATGGCGACTATCCCTGAGGGAACTGCCGCTGATGTGGATAAGGCCGTGGCTGCCGCTAAGGCTGCGTTCCCGGCCTGGGCTGCGACGTCACGGGATGAGCGCGCAAAGTATCTGCAGCGCCTCTCCGAGGGACTCAACGCGCGCCTTGAAGAGATTGCGGCTTCGGTCACCGACGAGGTTGGAACGATTAAATTTATGAGCCAGATCGCTCAAGCAGGGCTCCCTGCCGCGATGGCTCACTCCTTTGTTGAGATTGCCCAGACCTACGCGTTTGAGGAGCAGGTCGGCTCGTCACTCGTGGTGCATGAGCCGATCGGGGTAGTCGCTTGCATTACCCCTTGGAACTACCCGCTGCATCAAGTAGTTGCAAAGATCGCACCCGCATTTGCTGCAGGTTGCACGGTGGTATTGAAGCCCAGCGAGGTGGCACCTATTACGGCATTTATTCTCGCTGAGATTCTTGACGAGATTGACCTGCCTGCTGGCGTCTTCAACCTCGTGTCAGGGCATGGAACAACTGTTGGTGAGGCTCTCGTTACCCATCCTGATGTCGCAAAGGTCTCGTTCACAGGCTCAACGCGTGCAGGTAAGCGCATCATGGCGCTTGCCTCTGAGCACGTTAAGAAGGTCACACTTGAACTCGGTGGAAAGTCACCGTTCATTATTCTTGATGACTCGCCGGTGGACGAGGCGGTTAATGCCGGTTTCCAGTCTGCATACATGAACGGCGGGCAGACCTGCATTGCATGGACCCGCATGCTTGTACCCGCAAGTCGTAAGGACGAGTTCGTAGCCAAGGCAAAAGAGGTAGCAGAGTCTTACGCCCCTTGTGATCCGACCGGCGACACTTTTGTTGGAGTTGGGCCGATGGCATCCAAAGTGCAGCAGGAGCGTGTGCGTGCTTACATTCAGAAGGGAATTGATGAGGGGGCAACTCTCGTCACAGGTGGAGTTGAGCAGCCCGAGGAGTTCGAGAAGGGCTTCTACATCAAGCCGACTGTCTTTGCTGATGTAACCAATGACATGACCATTGCCCGCGAAGAGATCTTTGGTCCGGTTCTCTCCATCATCACCTATGAGGATGAGGACGATGCCGTTCGCATTGCCAATGACACTCTTTACGGACTTAGTGCAGGCGTTTACTCCGCAGACAAGGATCGCGCACTTCGCGTCGCTAGACGGATTGATTCTGGGCTTGTTGATATCAATGGGCCCCAGTTCAACCTTGCTGCTCCCTTTGGTGGTTACAAGGAGTCTGGGCTTGGCCGGGAGTATGGAACATTTGGACTTGCCGAGTTCCTCGAGACAAAGTCAATACAAATCCCTGGCTAGAACTCGGGGGCGCCGCGCTCTTCGTCAGCGACATCCTCGGCAGTTACCTCTAGATCGAAACGATCCATGCATTCCTCACATCGGTATGCCGCATAGTCGCCCTCCACATACGGCGACTCTGGGTCAGGCACGTATAGGAGGTGAGCGCGGCCGCCGCACTCGACACAGACAATTACATCAACTGGTTGCACGAGGATCACTCTACGCCGAGTAGTTGCGCTATTTCCCTGCATTCTGCTGATCAGCCTGTGTTCTTTAGGTCCGGTGGCGCACGCCATGCCCATGCGTTCAGCGCACCACTTGCAACATGGGTTCTTTCTAGCCGATAACCGTCGTGAGTTTTTTGAAGGTGATGTCGCTTACATAGGCGTACGAGGTTCTCAAAGGATGCAGCTCCACCCTCAGAGAAGGGTTTGATATGGTCAATCTCTAGACCAAGTGTCATGTCACATGTTGGTACTTGACAGACCCGGTCGCGCTCCTCGACAGCGGTGCGTAATGGTGCCGGAATTGCCCTGCCCATATGCGCAATCGTCTTGATTTCTACTCCATCAAGAATGAGCAGCTTTAAGAATGCCTCGCCCAAATACTCAGTAGCGGTAGCTACTGGTATCGGGCCAACGCCAGCGATCTCACAGATCTCGCCATTCACGGTATGCCCACGCTTGAGGGCATTGATGTCGACTCGAATATTCATCACTGCGTTAGCACGGTTTGGCTTTGTCCCGCTTTCACTCGTCTGCTTTGTGGTGGCCTTCGCGCATAGTGCCATCAACGCATCCGCTGCATAAGCCTCGGGTTTCGCATACTCGCCACTTTTACGTGCTTCTCTAAAGATTTCATCCTGGAATGGTTTGAGCGCCGCCATCACAATTGCACCATTAGCAACCGTCATGCGCCCTTTAATGATGAACGCACCATCGGGGTCTCTCCACGACTTTAAGAAACGGCTGTTGTGTATTCGCTTATGTCGCGCAGCCTCATCAGTGGCTGCAGCAACTACACGACCAGAAGCATCACGTAGATCGCGTACCGTTGCGTGTTTCGCAAGATTTAAGAGTTGTGTCTCAGTATTAGGAGCAACTATCGCCCCACGAGCGACCTCAACGGCCTGCGCGTTGGAGAGTGAACCGGAGAGCAGAGCTGCCTGAGTAGTAGGTAGATGCTGGAGTTGATTCGCAAGGATCACTACAGACTGGGCCTCATATTGGGCACAATCTGTCTCTGTTGCTAGCCACTCTGAGATACTCCTAGCGCCCTCACCCTTCCACGCATTGGTGCGCTCCACCTGGCCTACGGCGACGGTTCGCAGTGAATCGCCAGCCCTACGGAGCTCGTCAGCGATTCCCACTAAATGCTTGGCCGCCTTGCCATCGATCACGTCAACATGAATACGTGAGGAGATCTCGCGAAGGTGGCTGACGGCTGCGGTGAGTTCATCGAACATATGTTCGATTATAAACCTTGGGTGGGACAATTGCAAGTTTTTGGGGCAGGATTTTAAAGATATTTCAAGGTTTATTTAGGGATGTTTTAGCTTATTTTCAAGCCTATTTAGCGAACCAACTTGCCAAATTACGACGGGCTCCCCGGTGCGGTTAGTGGCCACGGGCGAGCGCGTTCGAATGCGAGCGCCATATCGAGGAGCCACTGCTCGCGATGGTGCGGTGCAAGAACTTGTAGACCAACTGGTAGCCCTCTTACGAGGCCAGTCGGGATGCTCACTGCAGGGTTTCCATAGATGTTGGCTGGGATAGTAAGCGCACCGTTGTTGCCGAGACCGACGGGCTTGCCATCAACAACTTCGGGTAGCGGGCCGTGAGACCCGAATGCAACATCTGGGTTCGTCGAGGCGAATACAAAATCGACTTGATCAAATACATCGGCCATGCATTCGTTCATCCGAACCCGCTGCGACTCAATGCGCCCGCGTGTCTCGATGTTGTACATCGACTTGCCAAGTTCCAAACCAAAGGCAATCTGGGGTGTTAGATCCTCGGCGCATGCAGGGTATTTATCCCCTAGGCGCATTAGAAGCTCGCCCATTCCTGAGAGCGCCCATTCGTATGAGAGTTCTGGGACCCTAAAATCAATATCAACAATCTCAAGGCCAATTTCGGAGGCGAGCCACTCTGCTGCTTCCTGAACTTGATCCGAGACATCGCTAGCGACGCTGGCGCGGCCTAGATCGATGGAGATTGCACACTTCTTGCCGCGAAGAGACTCAAAGTGTGAACCTAGACCTGACTCCCATCCCTCGACACGTAAAAGACTGTACGGGTCACGCGAATCAAAGCCATTTGTAACGTCGAAGAACCTCGCTATGTCGCGCACGGAGCGCGAGAGGCATCCGCTAACTGCAGTCAACGAAGCCATAACCATGTTCGGGCCTTTGGGGATACGCCCGTAGGTTCCCTTGAGCCCGGGAAGACCAGTAAATCCTGCAGGGATTCGAATAGATCCACCGCCGTCTCCGCCTGTCGCCATCGTGACTATTCCCCCTGCAACCGCTGCAGCGGATCCGCCTGAGGATCCTCCAGGAGTGTGATCTGTATTCCATGGGTTATTTGTAGCGCCATTAAGTTTTGTGTAGGTGAGGTTCACGCCACCAAACTCACTCGAGGTCGTTAGCCCGAATGGAATTGCTCCAGCGTCACGAAGTCTCGCGACCTTCGTCGAGTCGTAATCGGCCACTTCATCTCGCAGCGGCACGCTTGCCTCTGTCATTGGCCAGCCCTTAACGGCGTCCAACTCTTTGAGACCGATCGGGACTCCACCAAAAGGAAGAGACACATCAGCAACGGAGGCTGCGGCGCGAGCGGCGTCAGCATCTAAGAATGAGAATGCGTTGAGAGACGATGCTGCAACTGCGGCGAGCGTCGACTCGAGCTCAGCACTAGGGGAGTGATCCCCTGAGCGGAATGCATCAACTAGCGAACATGTATCTCCGGACCACGGTGCATCTGTCATGGGCGGATGTTATTCCGAAACCTCAACCTGATGCTTAAGGCCAGATAATTAGAGTCCAGATAAGTAGAGGCCAGATAAGTAGAGGCCAGATAATTAGAGGGGCTCAGCCGCCGAACATTGTTCGCCACTGTTCGAGCGTTGGGAGCCGAAATACGTAATTTGAACTTCGGGTCTGCCCCATGGTGGCGTAAGAATCGGATGAGTACATGTGGCCCGGGTATAGAACGGTCTCATCTGGGAGTTTGCCAAGGCGCTGTGTGAGGCTTTCGTAGAGAGCATCGGAGTCTCCTCCGGGAAGATCGGTGCGCCCACAGCCATCTAGAAAGAGAGTGTCGCCGGCGAGTAAGCAGCCATCAACCAGGAAGCACTGACTCCCTGGGGTGTGGCCTGGGGTATGTAGAAGAGATACCTCGATTGCGCCAATAGTGACCACGTCGCCGCCATCGTGCTCAATCAGATCTGAGTCGGAGAGCCCGGTCATTCGCTTGACTCCCCATGCTTCTTCTCGCTGGACATGGAGCTTCGCCTTTATTCCATCCAATGCTAAAAGTTGCGCTGCTCCTTCGATCTCCCAACCCATCATCGATCCGCCGACATGATCCGGGTGGTAGTGGGTTGCGAGGGCTCCTGTGATCTTCATACCATCTATACCGGCAATCTCAACGAGTTCCTGAACTCCGTACGCCGGGTCAATGATCATCGCCTCGCCGGTCTCCCGATCGCCGACTAGGTAGACGAAGTTGACCATCTGGCGTGCGATCTCGTTATCTACTGCAAAGTCACGCCCGGCTAGGAGCTGTCGAAAATAGAGGCGATTCTGAGTCATGGCTACGAGCGTACCGGCGCGAAGCCTGCAAGTTGCCTAACCTGAGGGCAGAGGTTTTAGATCGAGCCTCCAGAACCTTCTTCAGACAAGCCGATGGAGCCAGAAATATGCGTCAGATTGAGTACCGCACCTGTCCGTTGTGTGAGGCCACATGTGGCCTTGAACTCCACATGGAGGGGCGTGATATCGCCCTCGTGCGTGGAGATAAAGAGGACGTCTTCTCGAACGGATACATCTGCCCCAAGGGCGCGGCCATAAAGGATCTCAATAGCGACCCCGATCGCCTCACCCGCCCGATCGTGCGACGCGGAAGCGAGTGGCATGAGGTTTCGTGGGACGAGGCCTTCGCAGTTATCGCAGAGGGATTCAAGGGAGTTACTGAGCGTCATGGCAAGCAGGCCATCGGTGCGTATCTGGGTAACCCATGCGCCCATAACTTGGCGCCGATTATCTACAACAGAGTCTTGCTTCAAGCAATTGGCTCGACGAACGTATTCTCCGCGAGCACGGTTGACCAGATGCCAAAGCACGTCTCCTCGGGGTTGATGTTTGGTACTCCAATCTCAGTGCCGATCCCAGATATTGATCACACTGATTATTTGTTGATGCTCGGTGCTAATCCATTTGCCTCCAACGGCAGCCTCATGACAGCACCAGATATGCCAGGGCGTCTTAGGGCCATGAAGGATCGTGGGGCTCGCTTTGTAGTCGTGGATCCAAGGCGTTCGAAGAGCGCGGAGGAGGCAGATGAGCATCTCTTTATCCGACCGGGTACGGACGCTCACTTTCTATTTGGAATTGTTAATACGATCTTTGCAAGTGGACGTGAGGACCTTGGCCGTGCCGACGGCCTTACTGATGGGATTGAAGACTTGCGGCGCCTCGCAGAGAGTTTTACTCCAGAGGCAGTTGCGCCGATCTGTGGAATCTCAGCAGAGACAATTCTGCGCATAACTAATGAGCTGCTAGATGCACCGACAGCAGCTGTCTACGGCCGCATCGGTACCTGTACTCAGGAGTACGGAACCGTTGCGTCTTGGCTCGTTGATGTCGTCAACATTTTGACTGGAAATCTAGATAAGCCAGGCGGCGCGCTCTTCAACAAGCCAGCCGCAGGTAGCGCTAATACTGGCGGTGCCCCAGGAAAGGGTCGTGGATTCCGCACAGGGCGTCGCACGAGTCGCGTCGAAGGCCTTCCGGAGGTGCTCGGAGAGTTCCCGGTATCGACGCTTGGGCCTGAGATTGACACACCAGGCGATGGGCAGATTCGCGCGATGCTGACAGTCGCTGGTAACCCGGTCGTCTCGACTCCAGACTCTGGTCGGCTTGACGCCTCGTTCGCCTCGCTTGAGTTCATGGTCTCTGTAGACATCTATCGGAATGAGACAACGCGACATGCTGATGTGATTCTTCCGCCGGGGGGTCTGCTGACCAAGGGCCACTACGACCTTGCGCTCTACTCCTTAGCAATTAGGAACGTTGCGAACTACTCACCACCGTTACTTGACCTTCAGCCCCACGAGATGCATGAGTGGGAGATTCTTCTTCGCTTGGCCGTCATCGCAGGCGGGGGATCCGGAACCGCTGAGGAGGCAGCAGCTCTAGACGACTTCGTGATTCGAACACTCGTAGAGAAGGCCGCAGGGCGCGAGGACGACCTCCCAGATGCAGAGGGGATGCTCTCGGAGCTCTCTATGCGCAGAGGCTCGGAGCGGGTTCTTGATTTCATGCTCCGCACTGGTCCATATGGTGATCGATTTGGGGCGAAGCCTGACGGGATAAGCCTCGATTACTTGATTGCTCATCCCCACGGAGTTGACCTAGGACCCCTATCTCCCCGCCTTCCTGAGGTGCTGCGTACTCCAACAGGGCGGATCGATATCTCCCCAGAGGCGATTGTCGCTGATGTCGAGTCTCGACTCATTCCATCGCTCTCCAAGAAGCGCGATGGCTACGTACTAGTCGGGCGTCGTGATCTTCGATCAAATAATTCATGGATGCACAACATCAAGGTTCTCGTGAAGGGCAAGCCGCGCTGCACTCTTCATGTACACCCAGACGATGCGACGACTCTCGGGCTTCTAGATGGTTCAAATGCGATCGTGAAGTCTCGTGTAGGCGAGGTAGTGATACCCGTTGAGATAACTGATGGAATTATGCCCGGGGTTGTGAGCATTCCTCACGGCTGGGGCCATGGGGTGGAGGGAACCTCTATGTCGATCGCCGCTGCAAACGCCGGGGTTAATACGAACATCCTCACTGACGCCAAGCAGATTGACCCACTCTCGGGCAACGCAGTGCTCAATGGGGTGCCGGTCACCGTTACCGCTGCCTAATTTTTGGGCCTGTTTTTGGGCCTGTTTTTGGCTTAAGTAGGCCCGGTAGCGGGCCGATGAACTCCACAGTTGCTGGCGCCCTGCCGGCATTCTCCGGAGGTCATCGGAATGACAGAGGTTGTATCCACTAGCCATGGGAAGTTTCGCGCTCAAACTCAGAGCCGAGAAACTGCCACCTCCAGTGCAGAGATGGCTGCATCAAACCTTGAGATTCTTGGGCGAATTCCAGAGAGCCTCTCAGGGCGACTTATACGAAACGGCCCCGAGCCGTTAGGAGACTCCCTGTCTCAGGACGGGGTGCAGCGCAGCAGTAGCGCAATGCTCCACCAGATCTCTATCGCTTCGGGGCGCGCCGATTATCGAAGCCGACGCATATTGGCTAATGCGGCCTTTGGTGATGGCGCAGAATCTGGCGGTGGGTTTCAAAGTCTGAGTGGCGCACCGACTAGTGGATTAGTGCTCCATGGCGGCCATGTTCGTGCCTTGGGAGCGCTCTCCAACCCTGTCATTATAAATTCCGGCTTAGAGGTCGAATCCATAGACGATTTAGCCGGGTCGATGCCGTTTGGTATCGGTGCTCATGCTCATGTTGACCCGGTGTGGGACGAGATGTTCGTGATTGGAGCATCTCCGAGATCATCTACGTTCCACGTAGGAACGTTGGATGTCAAGGGGCGCATGCGGCGCGTCGTGGAGATCGCGACCGATACTCCGATCTTCATTCATGACTTTTCGTTTACTGATACCGAGATCGTGATCCTTGCCTCAGGCGCCGAGATGACCGACGGAGGGGTTTCTTGGAATCCGACAGCACCTGCCTACTTTGGGGTGTTGCCAAGAGATGGCGAGGCCTCCGATATTCGTTGGCATGAGGTCTCTCCGAGAGTTGTATGGCACTTTATGAACTCGTATCGAGACGGTGCGCAGATTGTTGTTGACCACGTTGCCCATCGTGCCCCTATCGCAACGGCCGGGAAATCGGCTTTGTTACCTGGTGTAACAGCGCCGCAACTTAGGCGCACGCAGATCAACACTCTTACCGGTGAGACTACCGATGAGATACTTGATGATCGAGCAGTGGAGTATCCAGCGATAGATAACCGGCGACAGGGTCTACGCCACAGGTTTGCGTACGCAGCCCTCGCGTCATCTCGATTCAATGATCACATAGGTGAGTTCGATGCGCTGGTTCGATATGACTTCAGGTCAGATCAGGCGATTGATCACTCGTTTGAGGAAGGGATCATTGTCGGTGAACCAGTAGTTGTCCCTCGTCGAGGTAGCACCGGCGAGGATGATGCTTGGATTCTTGCGATAGCTACAGACACGAAGAATGCTAAGAGCAGCGTTGTTGTGCTTGACCCCCAGGCTTTTGGGGAGGCGCCGGTCGCCGAGATCAAGCTCCCGCAGATGCTGCCAATCGGTCATCATCTTCTCTGGGTCCCCAGTCTGTGATTATCTCTATTTAGCCTTTTATTTTAATGATTTCACCGTTCTTAACGCGGTGAGGGTGGTCGGATCGCTCTAGTAGTTCGTCGTCGCCTGAAGAGTCTCCGTATGCCCAAATTTCGCTCTGGTCGCCACTAAGCCATTGATCGAGTCTCTGGACTTTGTTGGCTGCGCGCACATTGCCTCCACGGAGTCTGCCGGTCAAGAGCCCAGCCTCAACCTCAATCTCGGTTCCGAATGCCTTTGTTGCTCCGAGGGCTGCTGCAATGCTCTGGATGTAGACGTCGAGAGAAGCGCTAATCACAACTATTTCGTGGCCCTCTGCTCTATGCCAAGCGATCCTCTGAATTACTGCAGCGTTGAACCTCTCCTCGCGCAGAACCAACTCCGCATACTCAATGCCAGCAACAATAAGGTTGCTTTCAGCTCTCCCTCCGATGAGAGAGATGAGGTATTTCTCTTTCGCCGCATCACGATCACCGACTCCAATTGCAGCGCTTACCATCCCTGGTGCGTGGCGTAGTGCCGAAGTAAGCGAGCGAGTTAATCCAGAGAACTTTAGGAGGAATGGAGCAAGGGTGTCGCGTTTCGTAATCGTTCCATCGAAGTCGAAGACAGCGATATTTCTCTTACCGTCCTCACTCATCCTCAGCCATCCTCGGAATCCTCAGGTGCTACTAAGTGCCGCTATATCGGGAGGCGGCGAAACAAGGGCCGGGGGACGTGGCGTAGCCCGGACATCACTCCGCGCAGTGCAGCGGGTACCCATACGATCTCTCGGCCTTTTGCTATGCCATCAAAGATGGCCTCTGCAACAGCCTCTGGAGTCGTGGAGAGTGGTGCTGCATCTAAGCCTTCGGTCATCTTGGTATGAACAAACCCAGGCCTGACGATGAGTACATGAACACCGGTCCCGATCAACGAATCTCCGAGTCCTTGGCAGAATGCGTCAAGCCCTGCTTTACTCGCACCGTAGACGAAATTAGATCTGCGAGATCGTTCTCCCGCGACTGACGAGAGAACGACAATTGAGCCGTGGCCCTGCGCCTTGAGTCTCTCAGCTGAGCCGATGAGAAGTGAGACCGCTCCAGTAAAATTGGAGTCAATAATTCGCAATGCTTCTTTTGAATCATGCTCCGCTACGTCTTGATCGCCCAGTACTCCGAATGCGAAGAGGACTAAGTCAATGTCTCCGACAGTGCTCCAGCACTCGTCAATAAATCCCTCGTGAGAGTCACGATTAAGGGCATCAAATTGCATTACCTCAACTCGTGTTGCTCCGAGTCTGCGCAATTCGTCTGCTCCATTCAGGAGAGCCTCCGTATCGCGTCCTGCGAGAATGACGGTTCGTGTGCGATCCGCTACAAGTCTCCTTGCGGTTGCGAGACCAATCTCGGATCCGCCTCCGAGTACAAGGACAGTCTGCACGCCCCCTAGTGAGTCCTTCATCTAAAGCCTTTCAATCTGGCCGACCGCGGTCGGGGTTAGAGCCCTAAGCGCCGGGCAAGGTCGGATTGAATAACCCCGTCCGGGTTCATCGTTGCGACTGTCTCTCGCCATTCGTTGAGGCGAGGGTACATCCCCTCGAGGTGGCCTCTCCGAACTCGTCCATCCTTCGCGAGATATACGCTGCCGCCATTATCAAGGACTAGATCATCAAGCCCGTCTAGCAACCCCGAGAGTCCGGGGTCTCCAACTGGTATATCTAGAGCGAGGGTCCATCCCGGCTGTGGGAATGAGAGCGGCCCAGGGTTTGCTGGTCCAAAACGCTTCAGAACTGCAAGGAATGATGCTGCTCCGGAGAGGCTAAGTCGTTCAACGGCAGTCTGAACCGCGCGTTCAGCCCCGAAAGGTACACAGAACTGGTACTGAACAAATCCTCTTGACCCATAAAGGCGGTTCCAGTCGGTTACTAAATCGAGCGGGTGAAAGAACTGTCCGATGGAGTGGATAGCACCTTGGTGGTCGCTCCTTGTTTTTCTAAACCAGAGTTCATTAAATGCGCGCACAGTCCAGCGATTCACGAGCCCAGAAGGGAATATCGGGGGCGCTGTGACGACGGCATGGGATGAGAAAGCGAGGGGATTTCGACGCTTATTCGCGGGTAGGTCGGAGAGTAGGGCGTGGTCGCCGCGGTCGAGAATTCCTCGCCCCATTGATTTCCCAGTGGCGAGGCAATCGATCCACGCGACTGAGTATCGGTACTCATCGTCGCGATCAGACATTCGCGCCATTAGATCATCGAGGTTGCTGGCACGCTCTGTATCGACGCGCATGGATGATGTCTCTACTGGAATTAGCCTAAATGTTGCCTCGGTTATTACTCCGGTGAGGCCCATTCCGCCGGTAGTTGCCCAGAATTCTTTGGGGGTATCAGCGGGGGAGAGGTGGCGCGTTGTGCCGGTTCCATCAACGAGGGTCATCGAGAGAACGTGGTTACCAAAAGTGCCGTCAGCGTGGTGGTTCTTGCCGTGGATGTCTGACGCTATTGCGCCACCGACGGTTACCACTCGAGTGCCCGGCGTAACGGGAACAAACCAGCCCGCAGGTAGGAGCCAGCGCATTAGATCTTCAAGGCTTGTCCCTGCTGCAACTGTGACTACGCCGTTCTCTTCGTCGAGGTTGCGCACCCCACTCAACGCAGTTGCATCCAGTACAATCCCGCCTGAGTTTAAGGCTGCATCTCCATAGGCGCGGCCGAGGCCTCGCGCTATAACTCCACGCTCGGGTCGCTGCTTGAGAATCTCAGCGATCTCCATCTCTGAGAGCGGATGAACAACCTCGGCTCGGGTTGCCCCAGTGCCGCCCCAACCTGCGAGAAGCGAGTCAGCGCCGCGCTTAAATTTAGCCACCTAGAAGTACTCCTATGCCGATTGTCGCACCCCAGAGTAATCCAAATCCCTGAAGGGCCCTGTCGTGGAGAATGACCTCCTCGGGGGCTCCCGCCTTACCTAAGTCGATAATAAATGCATAGCGGAGTAGGACAAGAACAAACGGAATAATTGAGATTTCGTACCAAGGGAAACCGCCGTTGTCTCCAACTTTCTCGAACGCCCAGAGCGCATATGCGACCAAGGTAACTGCAGTCGAGACCGAGCGAACATATGCAAGATATGAAGCTGTATACACGCCGAGCGTGCTGCGAACGGTCTCGCTATCGTCGCCGAGTTCGACCATCTCGGAGTAGCGCTTACCGGCTACTACAAACAGAGATCCAAAGGAAGCAACGATGAAGAACCAAACCGAGATCGGTACATCGACAGCTACAGCACCAGCGACTGTCCTAAGTACAAAGCCTGCGGCGACCATTGCAAGGTCAAGCACTGCAACGCGCTTTCCCCAGAGCGAGTACGAAGTCGTGAGAACCACATAAGCCGCTACAACAAGCGGTAACCGCCAACCTGTGAGGCCTCCAAATGCAACCCCACCAACAAGTAGGAGTGCCCCGATGATCCTTGCTGGTGTTACGCCGATCTCCCCTGCAGCAATGGGGCGCCTGCGCTTGGTTGGGTGCAGACGGTCTGACTCCACGTCGGAGGCGTCATTTAGTAAGTAGGTGCCGGAGGCCGCAAGGCAGAAGGCAACAAACGCTATTACCGCCTCTTGAAGATCTTTACGATTAGCTAGTACCCCTGCGGCGCCTGGCGCTGCAAAGACGAGGAGGTTCTTGATCCACTGCTTTGGGCGCACGGCCCTAAGCCAAGCCGATGCTTTAGACCGCTCTGGACTACCGCTGTTAACGGCGGCGTTCTGAGCGTTCCCTAGGTTGCTGTCTTGTTTATCGGCAATGGCCATGTGCTTGAGAATCCCCCAAAAAGCGGACGGAGCCTTTGAATCGTACCGTGAATTGGCGTTGCCTCAGCCCACCCGCAGGTGGAGGCGTCTCGGTGCTCCTTTGAGGTCTATGTCAGCTCCATTTCAGGTCTAAATCCTTGACCCCGCTACTTCAAAAAGCGGAGAGCGTGTTCTACAGTCTGAATTATGAATTTTAACTTTGCAGACATGCTCGAGGCCGTCGTTGATGTAGTTCCAGATCGGACTGCGCTTATTTTTGAGGATACACGCCTCAACTTTGCGGATTTAGAGGCTCGCTCTAACCAGATGGCACATCACTTCCAGTCTGCCGGCATCAAGTATGGAGAGCATGTAGGTATCTACGCCTATAACGGCGTCGAGTGGGTGGAGTCCATGGCGGCTCTCTACAAAATGCGAGCTGTTCCGGTCAACATTAACTTTCGGTATGTTGAGAACGAGCTTAGATACCTATTCGACAACGCAGACCTAAAAGCGCTTGTTGTGCAGCGTGAATTTGTGCCGCGAGTTGCAGCAATTATCAACGAGCTTCCACTCTTGAAGCATATTGTTATTGCTGAAGACGGCAGCGGTGCCGCTATTGATGGCCTCGAGGGTCTTGATGGTGTCGTTGTCGTTGACTACCTATCCGCACGAAACGCGCAGTCGCCTACACGCGATTTTGGTGCTCGCAGCGGTGATGACATACACATGATCTACACCGGCGGCACAACGGGTATGCCTAAGGGCGTCATGTGGCGCCAAGAGGACATCTTCTACTCGCTCTGTGGGGGAATCGACGCCTACACGAATGAGAAGGTTGAGAGGCCTGAGGAACTAAGCGAGAAGTGCGCTGCTGGGGCCGGGCCAATCGTCTTCTTCCCGATAGCGCCACTCATGCATGGTGCCGGGCAAGTCAGCACGATCCGCGGTTTTATTCATGGGGACACAACCGTGTTGGTTCGCAAGTTTGACGCGGACGAGGCGTGGAGCATTGTGGATCGTGAACGCGTAAATGTTCTAGGCATTACAGGCGACGCGATGGCGCGTCCGCTCGCAGACTCGCTTCAAGAGAGCATTAGCAAATACGACCTCACCTCCCTCTTCTCGATCGGATCCAGCGCGGCCATTTTCTCTCAGTCCATCAAGGAGCAGATCATGGCGCTGCTGCCTAATCTCCTTGTTGTCGACTCCGTTGGGGCTACCGAGACCGGGATGAATGGAATCAAGATCGCTGTCCCCGGCGAGGAGGCTCATGGTGGGCCAGCAACGGTGAAGGCCTCTCGCGACTCGATCGTCATTGATGAGGATTACAACGAGGTAGTGCCCGGCTCCGGGGATGTTGGGCGCATTGCTCGTACCGGAAATATCCCTCTCGGGTACTACAAGGATCCTGAGCGCACGGCACTCGTATTCCCAGTTGTTAATGGTCGTCGATACTCGGTCCCGGGTGATTTCGCGAAGGTTGAAGAGGACGGCCAGATCACACTCCTCGGTCGCGGCTCAATCATGATTAATACTGGCGGCGAGAAGGTCTACCCCGAGGAGGTTGAGGGCGCGCTCAAGGCTCACCCTTCCGTGTTTGATTGCCTTGTTGTCGGTGTCCCCGATGAGCGATGGGGAGAGGCAGTCGCAGCGGTAGTTCAGTTCCGAACAGGTACTAGCGCCACCCTTGAGGAGTTGGCTTCACACTGTAGAGAACATGTTGCTGGGTACAAGATTCCCAAGCGCCTCTATCTCACAGATGCAATTGTGCGCGCTCCTAGTGGCAAGCCGGATTATCCGTGGGCCAAGCAGTTCGCGCTTAAGGCAGCCGAGGGCCAGAAGGCGTAGGGTCAAGGATCGTGGATCCTGCTGAGTTCGTGGCCGCTGGCCTATACGACCCAACGTCGCCTGATGCTAAAGAGCGCTTAGCCTTGCTTCGGTGGCTCACCGACAGAGGATTCACCGCCGTAGAGATCGCTGAGGCAGATGCAGACCCTGGTTTGCCTCTGGAGGCATTGGCGAGTCAGCAGGCGGTTCGCCAAGGACAAATTCATTCGCGAAGAGAGAGCGCCCGCTTGTTGGGGCTAAGTGATTCTGCTCTTGAGCGCATGCTTTTAGCCTCGGGATATCCAAATGGAGATTTGGATGAAGCAGCCCTTACAGATATGGACATCACTGCACTTCGTTCATTTGTTACGGCAAATGAGATTTTCGGTGAGGAACCAATTGAACAGTTCGCCCGTGTTATCTCTGCGGCTGCAGCAAAGGTAGCGGAGGCGGCTACGTCGCTTTTTCTTGCAGAGGTAGAGCAGCCACTAATTGACGACGAAGCATCGCCGGTTGTATTGGCACAGGCAAATCTCGCAGCTGTTTACTCTTTGGACACACTTCCAATCGTTATGGAGGCGCTTCTGCGTAGTCAGGTAGAGATTGCCAATCGACGTGCTCGCCTTGCCCGCCAGGACTCCGACGACACAATGGTGGCCATTGGATTTATCGACCTTGTTGGATTTACGCCGTTATCGCGTCGGCTCGACGATGCGGAGCTCTCTAAGGTGTTAGATGGTTTTGAGAGTCGCGCGTCAGATATCGCCACTGCGCATGATGGACGCGTTGTTAAACACATCGGTGATGAGGTCATGTTCGTTGTAGTGGACCCAAATGCCGCGTGCGAGATTGCTCTTGAGATAGTCGACGCGGTTCGAGGGCTGGGTAGGGGAGTGCGACCAAGCGGATCGGTTACCTATGGCCCAGTGTTGTCCCGCGCCGGCGACTATTACGGTTCAGTCGTCAATCTCGCCTCACGCGTTGCTGACATGGCAGTGCCTTACGAGATTCTTGTCACCGAAGAATTGGTTAATGCCGCCGAGAAGTGGTCAATGAGCTTCGTCCCCGCCGGTCGCCGAATGCTTAAGGGTTTTGAAGAGCCTGTAAGTCTCTGGGAACTGCATCGCGCCGAGTGACTTTTGTGAAGGATTGAAACTAGGCGAGAGTTCCGTTCGCTAATAGGCGGATTACTTCATCCACGGGAAGACCCCACTTGCTCAGTATCTCCCGTGTGTCCGTCCCGGGAACAACAGGGGTTCGCTTGATCTCGCCAGGTGTGCGACTGAAGCGCGGAGCCGGTGCAGGCTGCGGAGCGCCTTCTACCTCGACAAAGGTTGAGCGAGCCACATTGTGGGGGTGCTTGCGTGCTTCGTTCATTGTGAGCACGGGAGCAAAGCAGACCTCGTGCCCTGCGAAGAACTCGCCCCATGCATCGCGTGATCGTGTTGCAAATATCGCAGAGAGCGCATTTTTCCACTCAGGCCAGCGCCCCTGCTCCATCTGCGTAGATACATCAAGGTCGATCCCTAGAGGTGTCATCAGGGAGACGAACTCTGCATAGAACTTAGGTTCGTAGGCTGCAATCGATATCCAAGCTTTATCAGCGGTTTCGTAGACGCCGTAGAAATGTGCGCCACCGTCGAGCATGTTGGTTCCACGCTCATCTGACCAGAACCCCATTGCAGACATCCCCACAAATGTGCTCATGAGCATCGCTGAGCCGTCGACCATCGCTGCATCTACAACTTGGCCGATTCCCGATGTTGCGCGCTCCAGTAGCGCAGCGAGAACACCAAATGCCAGCAGCAATCCTCCGCCGCCAAAGTCGCCGATGAGGTTGATCGGTGGAACCGGAGGGCCGCCCTCGGTGCCGATGTGCGCTAGTACTCCAGCGAGAGCGATGTAGTTGATGTCGTGCCCAGGCTCCTGCGACATCGGGCCATCCTGGCCCCATCCAGTCATGCGTCCGTATACGACGCGAGGGTTTCTTTTTGCCACATCATCTGGCCCAACACCTAGGCGTTCGGCTACGCCAGGCCTAAATCCCTCGAGGATCACATCGGCATGCTCGCAGAGGCGTAGAACCGTCTCGGCCGCCTCTGGGTGTTTGAGATCTATCCCGGCCGAGAGGCGGTTTCGGTCAAGGCTGGCGAACGGGGAGGCTGGGAAGGTTCCAGTGCCTCTCGCTACGTCCGTTGCGCGGTCGAGGCGCAGTACCTCGGCGCCCAGATCTGCGAGTGCCATACCAGCGAATTGGAGTGGACCAATGTTGGGTAACTCAATTACGCGAATTCCAGATAGCGGGCCCATAGAGCACTCTCCTTGGTTCTTCTAAATCAAATTAGATATCTAGGTTAAAGACGCGCGCAGCGTTCTCTCTCAGAAACTTGGGCCATACATGGTCGCGAAATGGCACATCTGGGAGTTCGCTGAAGATTCGTTGGTACGAGAGCCCTGCGGGGAAGTAGCCACTCCAGATAATTTTCTCGGCACCGCGCGTATTCGCGTAGTCAATAATTTCTCTGGGGTAGTACTTAGGGGCGAATGCAGTAGTCGAGTAGTAGAGGTTTGGCCACTTAAGCATCAACTTCACTGCGAGGTCGGCCCAAGGCTCGGCTCCATGACGCATGACAAATGTGAGTTCTGGGAAGAACCAGCAGATCTCGTCTATTAGGGCTACATCTTGCACGCCAAATGGGATTCGCGGCCCTGGTACTCCAACTGTTGAGCAGAAAGGAATCCCTAACTCAACACACTTTGCATAGATCGGGTAGAACTTTTTGTCGTTGAGTGGTACCTGTGGGGTTAGTCCAGCGGGGAATGCACCTACCGCCTTGAGGCCAAACTCGTCGTTGAATCGAACAATCCTCCGAACTGCATCCATGCCTTCGTTCGGGTCAACATTGATCTGTGCAGAGAATCGCCCAGGGTGTTGGCGCACTGCTGCGGCAGCGGCCTCGTCGTCGACATTTACTATTGCGTGGTGAATTCCAACGGCCTCTAACTCGGCGCAGAGCATGTCCACTGGGTCAGCCATGTCATCTGCCTCCCACTTTGGGGCCTCTTTGAACATGTAACCGGCTGGGAACTCGAGCCCGCCGCTGCCCTCTTTACTCTCAGAGTCATGGGTTCCTCTGCGAATGAATTCGTAGAAGGCGAACATCTCTTCACGAGATTTCGGGACGCCAACCGCAGTATCTACAACACCACCAGCGAGTGCTGCGGCAAACGCTTCATTTAACGCTTCATTTACCGCTTTAGGGTTCTCGACGCCGCTAGCCATCTCAGAGATCTATTCCTAGAACTCGCAGTGCATTCTCCCTCAGGAACTTTGGCCATACGTGGTCGCGAAAGGGAACATCGGGCATCTCAGCGAAGATGCGCTCGAGGCTGAGCCCCATTGGGTAATAACCCGCGTAGATGATCTTGTCGGCACCGCGTGTATTCGCGTAGTCAATGATCTCTCTCGGGTAGTGCTTGGGGGCAAACGCGCTAGTGGAGTAGTAGAGGTTTGGCCACTTGAGCATCAGCTTGACAGCGAGATCTACCCACGGCTCGCCACCGTGGCGCATGACGAGTTTGAGCTCTGGGAAGAACCAGCAGACTTCATCGACATGGGCAACGTCTTGGCATGCCATTGGAACTCTTGGCCCGGGGACTCCAACATTGACAAAGACCGGGATGTCTAACTCAACGCACTTGGCATAGAGCGGGTACATCTTCTTATCGTTGATGTCCACCTGAGGCACGAGCCCTGCCGGAAATACCTGAGCCGAGCGCGCACCGAACTCGTGATACGCGCGCTCAAGGTGACGCACTCCGTCCATGCCAGAGTTCGGGTCGATTGAGCAACCGCCAACAAAGCGGTCTGGGTGGTCTGCTACTGCTTGGCGAGCAACCGGATTGGAGCCAACGTTTAGGAGCCCCCACTTAACGTGGAATAGATCCATCTCGGCAACAAGGAGCGCCACGGGGTCCTCAATCGAATCAAAATCTGGAACGTCTTTGAACATGTACTGCGCCGGAAAGGTGAACTGTTCGCGCGCCTCTTTGTCGAGGATCTGACTAGCGAACTTGTCGTAGTGATCCCGCTTGCGATCGGCGGCTGTTGCTGGGATGCCGATCATTGTGTCGACGACACCACCGCGCCATGCCTCAAAATATGCATCACTCATCGAGTTTAAAGACCTTCCGTGCGTTCTCGTGGAGAAACTTTGGCCAGACGTGGTCGCGGAAACCGACGCCAGGCAACTCCTCGAAGATTCGATCAAGGCTTAGCCCCATCGGGAAGTAACCGGCATACATAATTTTGTCGGCTCCTCGCGTGTTGGCGTAATCGATGATCTCTCTCGGGTAGAACTTAGGCGCAAATGCGCTAGTGGAGTAGTAGAGGTTCGGCCACTTGAGCATCAACTTCACCGCAAGGTCAGCCCATGGTTCGCATCCATGGCGTGTAACGAATTTAAGGTCAGGGAAGAACCAGCAGACCTCATCAATGAGAGCAACGTCTTGAACAGCGAATGGAACCCGCGGGCCGGGAATACCAGCGCATACGCAGATTGGGATATCGAGCTCAACGCACTTGGCGTATATCGGGTAGAACTTCTTGTCGTTGATAGGAACTTGGGGATTTAGTCCGGCCGGGAAAGCAGTCGCTGCTTTGACGCCGAGAGTCTTCACGGCATACTCGAGTTCGCGCACGCCCTCCATGCCCTTATTCGGGTCAACCTCGAAGGACCCGAAGAAGCGATCTGGGTGCAGGCGCAGAGCCTCTAGCGAGTCTTCTGCATCCGCCGATACTCCGAGCATTCCCTTTGCAATCCCGTGATGATCCATCTGCTCGATGAGGTAACCAATCGGATCCTCAACGACCCCTAGATGCGGGACGTGCTTGAACATGTACTGGGCCGGGAACTCAAACTCCTCGAGGCTCTCGTGATCGTGGAGTTGACTGCGCAGGAAGTCGTACCAGTGCTTTGGGTCACCCTTGGGGGGTAACGCAATCATGAGGTCGATAGCGCTAGGGGAGGATGGCATTGGCATAAGAGTGTGACGGTATCGCGCGCAGCCCCTATTTCCACGATGCCTCTGCCCGATTACGCAAGCACCCGGCTCGCAAGAAAGAAGCCCTCGCCTATAGCCTGCCCCCTGACCGTGTTGGCCTGTCGTTATGGGACCAGCCACCTTTGCCCTGAGAGGACCCAAATGTACGAGTGGAGCGAAGAGCACAAGATGATCCGCGATGCGGTTCGCCAGTTCATCGAGGCAGAGGTTCGCCCTCTTCGTGACGAGCTTGAGTTTGGAGATACCCCTCCATACGACGTGATTCGATCTTTCTACCGCACGTTTGGAATGGATCAGATGGCGCGCGACTCCTTCTCTCGCCGCATTAAACGAGACAAAGAGGTGGAGGCGGGAACAGCAGCACCGCTTGAGGGCAGAGAGCCTGCTGGCAACAACGCAGGTATGACGCTCATCCCCATTATTGAACTCTGCCGATGCTCGCCAGGGCTTGTTACTGCAATGGGCGTAAGCACCGGCCTAGCAGCAGCGACGATCATGAGCCGCGGAACTGTTCGACAGAAAGAG
>CALQAT020000006.1:0-39062 GCA_943328625.2 Bordetella parapertussis
CGCGAGGCTGATAGGGCGAGGACCGGTGGACGCGTCGTGCGTCGAGCTAGGTCACTGCGCCTAGTAGTTCCAGTGCTTGAACGCGGTTTAGAGCGCGCGGTATCGCTCGCAGAATCAATGGATTCACGCGGTTTTTCCCACGGCGAACCCGCTCGAGGCGAACGCATCGCCGGTTGGATTGGAGTGGCTGGCTTATTGGCTCTAGCCGCTTCTTTTGTAGCGCTAATTGGGCGTTCTACGAACTCCGCTGCGCTCTTTGGTCTCTGTGGAGGAGCACTAATTATTGCAGCGGTAGCGGTGGCATCACGCTCCACCGCTCGAGCCCGCTATCGGCGCAGACGTATAACAAAAGCAGACGCTCTCATGGTCGCCCTTGCATGGATCGCACCAGCAGCGCTTGGGGTTCTAACTATTTCTGGTAACGACACGCTTACTTGGAGTGCATCGCCGCTTTCATGGCCCCAAGTTGGCTTGCTTCCAGTTATCGCTCTCATTCCGCTCCTTGCTCCAATGGCGCGCAGGCCGTGGGAATCAGTCATTGATTCACACTCAAATGAACTGATCACACCGTGAGCACAGTTGAGTTTCGTTCAGTAACATTTTCATACCCTGGCGCAGAAGCCAATACTTCTTCTGCTTTGAGCCGAGTAAACCTCGAGGTGGCCGAAGGCGAGGTTCTTCTTGTAGTTGGCGACTCGGGTTCAGGTAAGAGCAGTCTCCTCCGCTGCGTCAACGGACTTGCTCCGCACTCAACTGGCGGCACCTTTGGCGGCGAGGTGATTGTTGGCGGCCGATCAACCCGAGACCATTTGCCTCGCGATCTCGCTGACATTGTTGGCTTCGTACATCAAGACCCTGAGGCCCAGTTTGTTGTTGACCGTGTTGAGCACGATGTCGCATTTGCTCTAGAGAACCTTGGGTTAGATGAGGCTTCGATGCGACGCAGGGTTGAGGAGGTGCTCGATGCCCTAGGCATCGCGCACCTTCGTGATAGATCCCCAGCAACCCTCTCCGGTGGCGAGCGCCAGCGCTGCGCTATCGCTGGGGCCCTAGCCCTAGCTCCCTCTGTCTTGGTCTTGGACGAACCAACTTCACAGCTAGATCCCCAGGGTGCAGATGATGTTCTCGCAGCGCTCTCGCGCCTGAATGCAGACCTCGGGACAACGGTCTTGCTTGCTGAGCACAGGCTCGAGCGTGCAGCACCTATCGCAGATCGCGCAATAGTTATGGCTCGTGGAGAAATAACAGATGGTCCAGGCACCACCGCTGCTGTCATAGGTCGTTACCCAGGCGCACCGAGCGTTACTCGCTTAGGGCGCGCGCTTGGCTGGCCTGAATTGCCATTGACTGTGCGCGATGCGCGTGCGACGGCCACGCGCCTTGGCGTAGATCTTAAGGCTCCCGCCGATCATCGACCAGCGCGTGGCGAGACGCTGCGTTCGGCTAAGGATCTGCGGGTCGACATTTCCCGCCGAAGGGTTCTACACGGAGTCAGCATGGAGATTGCTGCCGGAGATGTCATTGCACTTCTTGGGCGCAATGGATCCGGAAAAACCACACTTCTGCGTGCGCTTAGCAACCTCATCTCTGCAACTTCAGGGGAGATCGTGGGGAACGCGAGCATCGCGTATGTCCCCCAAGACCCAGGGACGCTCCTATTCGCACCGACAGTTCGAGATGAACTCGCAGAGACGCTCCGCCTTCTAGGGAAGCCTCGCGACGAAGGGGCCATCGATTGCTGGCTTGAGTCTCTTGGACTACGAGATGTTGAGAATCGGCATCCGCGAGGGCTCTCTGGTGGCGAGAGGCAGCGCGTTGCGATTGCAGCCGTTGCCATTGGTGGTGCCGAGATTCTGCTCCTTGATGAGCCAACGCGCGGAATGGATGCTGCATCGCGTGCCGCACTAGAACTCTGCGTTCGTTCCCATGCCGAACGCGGGGGCGCGGTTGTGCTTGCTACACACGATGTTGAGCTCGCCGCTCGATGCGCTACGCGGGTCACCGTCCTGGGCGATGGTGAGATCGTCGCCGAGGGGGATGCACGCCATGTCCTATCTGGATCGCTATTTGCACCTCAAGTACTGAGAGTCTTGCCGCCATTTCTTACCGTTGAGGAGGTAGAGATGGTGATTGCAGAGTGAGTGTGGCATCCACGACCGGAGTCAAGCCCCGCAGTCTCGGATTAGGCGCTTCACGACCGCGCCTTGTCTACCTGCTGATCACAGTCCTCGGCATCGCAGCATTTCTCTACCCCTTCTGGTTACCCCAAGATGCGCTACCGAACTCAGCCCACGCTGGTGATGCGCCACTTCTTGCAGCGCTTGTTGGAGTAATCGTCCTTGCAGCATTGGCACTAGAGATTCGCCGAGGGACGATGAACGGGGCGACTGTTGCAATTCTTGGGGTGCTCGCTGCAACCTCAGGACTACTACGTCTACTTGATTTACCTGGGGGAGGAAGCGGAATCTTCTTTCTTATTATCCTTGCCGGTGCTGCATTTGGCCCCCGTTTTGGAATGCTTCTCGGTCTTGCCTCGATGTCTGTAAGCGCTTTGGTAACAGGGGGAATTGGTCCGTGGCTGCCGTTCCAAATGCTTGCTCTCGGATGGATGGGAGCAGGTGCTGGTTTTCTGGGCATCGTGACACAGCGGATGGAGAAGCGCCTAGAGATAATTCTCCTCGCCGCCTATGGATGGATCTGGGGTTTCTTATACGGCGCGATTCTTAATCTCTGGTTCTGGCCATTTGTAAGAGATGGCGGTGCACTCTCTTGGGAACCCGGCCTCTCATTCTCCGAGACGCTGCAGAGATATTGGGCTTTTTATGTTGGTACATCGCTCGCATGGGACGCTGCAGGGGCGCTTGCCAATGCAGTGATCATTCTCATAGTTGGGGTTGCCGTCATGCAGACCCTCAGGCGGTTTGCGCATCGCTTAGAGCCTGTGGTGATCCTCCAATAGAGGACGAACAGGGCAGCACTAGTTATTCGGTTCTAGTCCAGGCCGCGAAGAGCGCTGCATATGCATCGCCGCGCGAGACGAGATCATCATGGGTGCCGATCTCGAGAATATGGCCATCGGCAACTACTGCGACGCGATCACAACGTTGTGCAGTGGAGAGACGGTGCGCAACGACAATTACCGTACGCCCCTGCGTCAATGCCTCAAGCGCGCGCTCAACCTCAAGCTCGGTACCTGGATCGAGATTAGATGTTGCCTCGTCGAGCACCAATACCGTCGGGTCCGCGAGTGCTGCTCTTGCAAGCGAGACGAGTTGCTTCTCGCCTGCAGAGAGGCGAGAGCCGCGTTCACGCACCTCAGTATCGAGCCCCTCAGGAAATGACTCAAAATGCTCGCGCAACCCAAGTGCATCGACTGCAGCATCCACATCGGCGTCGCTTGCCTCAGGCGATCCAACGCGGATGTTGTCGCGAACGGTACCCGCAAACAAGAACCCTTCTTGAGGCACCACTGCAATGCGCTCTCTGAGTGATCTGCGCGTTGTATCCCTCAGGGAGACGCCCCCAAAACTCACATCACCCTCGATTGGGTCGTAGAAGCGAGCCATGAGTTTTGCAAGCGTTGATTTCCCTGCCCCTGTAGGGCCGACAAGCGCGACCCGCTCCCCCGCAGAAACGGTGATAGAGACGTCAGCGAGAACTATCGGCCCCAACGGGTGCGATACGCCATCCGTATCGGGGGGACCCCCTCCGTAGGCGAAGGTCACTCCCGAGACCGTCAACGCTCCAGCCAGAGGCA
Organism: Bordetella parapertussis; assembly: GCA_943328625.2. Taxonomy (GTDB): domain Bacteria; phylum Actinomycetota; class Acidimicrobiia; order IMCC26256; family IMCC26256; genus IMCC26256. The sequence goes on from CALQAT020000006.1 coordinate 3,758, forward strand.
GGTCGATTGCCCCTGGCTTCTCCGGCACAGAGTTAGGAGTATCAAGCAGCCCGAAGAGTTTGTTAAGAGCCGCCGCGGCGGACTGGACAGTGTTGTATAGCTGACTCAACTGTTGAATCGGCTCGAAGAGGTTGTTGAGATAGAGCACGAAGGCGAGCACGGTCCCTACCTCCAGGATGTTGCGGTCCGCAAAGTACGAACCGGCACCCACAACAACTGCAAGCCCAACAACACCTATAAATTCAACGAACGGAAAGTACCGAGTCGCGATATTTACCGTAGCGATATTTGCGTCGTACTGTGCTTCGTTCGTCTCTTCGAAGCGCGCGATGAAGCCGCCCTCGCGCCCAAATGCCTGTACGACTCGTACGCCCTCAAGCCCCTCTTGGAGCGTCGAAAGGTTGGTACCAACGCGGTCGCGTACCTCGAGATACGCAGTATTAGATCGCTTGCGGAACCAGAGGCTCGCAAAAATCACCGGAGGCACGACAATAATTGTGCAGAGAGTTAGTTGCCATGAGAGAAGGCTCATAACCACGAGAGTCCCTACGAAGATCAGCGCGTTCTGTACGAACATCACTAGCCCTTGGGAAACCAACTCCTGCAATGCATCAATATCGGAGGTCATGCGAGCGACAAGGCGCCCTGTCTTCTCGCGTTCAAAGAAGCCAAGGTCAAGATTAATGAGATGCCTAAAGACACGCGCCCTCAGCGACCGTAGGAAGTCCTCACCAATGCGGCTAACAGCCCAGATCACAGATCTGCCGAGCAGAGCGCTTGTTACTGCTAGTACCAAATACATGACAGCTGCGATATTTATTGCCCGTCCGCTCTTACCGACGAGCCCTGCATCAACTGCGTAGCGAACGACGAGGGGCGAGGCGAGTAACGCTGCCGTCTGAAAAATGAGGAGAAAAACTGCCCGCAGTATCGCGCTGCGCTGTGGGCGAAGCATTCTGCCAAGCCGCAGGACTACTCTCCCTGCGGCTGCACGGTCTATGCGCGACTCGTCATCGAGGGGCCCCGACTCAACCCACCCGCCCCTCACTCGGATCCCTCCAGACTCGAAGACTCCGTGGAGTCAGAGCGAGCGAGTATCTCGCGATACCTCTCATTGCTAGCAAGCAACTCCTCGTGAGTACCTGAGGCAATACATCGCCCACCATCGAGGAGAATCACGCGATCAGCCAAGGCAATTGTTGCTGGCCGATGGGCGATGATCAGTGTTGTGCGACCCTCCATGACTTCAGCGAGTGCCGCTCGAATTTCATGCTCTTTACTTGGGTCAACGGCAGATGTCGCATCATCAAGGATCAGCACTCGCGGGTCATGCAAGACAGCGCGTGCGATTGCGATGCGCTGACGCTGGCCACCCGATAAGGAGTATCCGTGCTCTCCGATAAGTGTCTCGTAGCCCTGAGGAAGGCTCTGAATGAAAGTGTGAATACCAGATAGGCGCGCCGCTCGCTCAATTGTCTCGATGGAGGCGCCGGGATCAGAGAAGGCAATGTTGCGACGAATCGAATCCGAGAATAAGAACGTGTCCTCAAAAACAATGCCAACCGCATCTCGAAGCTCGCTCACACGCAGATCTCGAACGTCCACTCCATCGAGTAGGACTCGCCCGGAGTTGGCGTCGTAGAAACGCGGGACGAGCCGCGCCACCGTTGTCTTGCCGCTGCCTGTTGCCCCGACAATCGCAACAGCCTCTCCACCCGCGATAGATAGATTCAGGCCGTCCAAGACAAGGCGTCCATGGCCATAGCCAAATGAAACCCCCTCAAATAGAAGGTTCCCTGGCCCATCTGAAAGTGGTATCGGATGTGGTGGATCGTCCACAGCCACATCGGTCGAGAGAATTTCATGAATCCGACCAGCCGCTGCAGATGCCCTCGATGACTGAGCAACCAGCATGCCGACCATGCGCAGAGGCCAGATGAGCATCAGGACATAGAGGTTGTAGGCGAGAATGTCGCCTATCTCCAATTGGCCATCTAACACCAAGTGCCCGCCGTACCAAATAATTGCGACCAATGAGAGGGTCGGGAGTAGATCAATTAGGGGCATAAAGCCAGCGCGTAGTTTCGCCGCGCGCAATGCTTGCTTCAGCACACCATCGGCGGCGTCGTCTAAGCGCTTTACCTGCAATCTCTCGGCACCAAAGCCCTTGAGAATTCGAATGCCAGACAAAGACTCCTCGACCACTCCAGATAGGCCCGAGAGTTCCTCCTGTAGAGCAAGGTTCGCGGGCGTGATACGCGACGAGAACCTCGTAGCCGCACGATTCAAAAGCGGGAGTAGGCCAAGTGCAAGGACTGCTAGGACAACACTCTTCATCATCATGATGATGAGCACGCCGATCATGGTGAGCATGCTCGCGGCTGTGAGTGGGAGAAGAATGACCACCGTATTTATTTGCTGAAGGTCGCTATTAGCCCTAGCCATTAGCTGGCCAGTCTGGGCCTCATCATGGAACGCGAAATGGAGGCGCTGTAGGTGGGCGAATAGTCGGGTACGGAGGTCGGTCTCGGTTCTAAGTGCGATACGAAACGCGCAGTACCGACGAAGGCCAGTGGTGAGCGCCTGTACTACCCCAACAGCGAGCATCGCAAGCGTTAGGAGAAGTACCAAATGGAGGTCGTCTCCACGTATCCCATCATCTACTGCGCGAGCAGCTAATTGAGGTACTGCGAGACGTGCCAGTGTCCAGATGAACCCGGATGCAACCCCAACAACAATCCACCATTTTTGGGGGCGAACTGCCTCGACCATTAGACGCCAACCAGCAGTGCGCGCAGCAAGATCGCGCTCAGTGCGCTGATCAATCTCGCTCTTCGTTGCTGCGGTCTCGATAATCTCGGTGGTCTCGGTGGTCTCGGCGGTCAACTGGCTCCTCGCGTGCCGTGCGAGGATTTCGCTTGGCTACCCACTATTGAGGTTACCCGAGTCGCCTTGGCCTACTACTCCTTGGAGAAGGGCCTCGTCTTAGATGTCGTGGCCAAAGAGTTCTTTAGCAAGCTGGTCTACGACGGCCTGAACCGCCGGGTCATCGGGAGACCCGACCATCACTACAACTCTGGCTCGGGCTGCGGTTAGCTCCGCTGCGAGTCGGCCGGCGATGACTGGGTTTCCATCCGCAAGCAGCACAATTGGGAGGCCTTGGTTCGCTGCATCCCATGCGAGAGAGGCAGCCCCCTGGTCACTACAACGAATACGTACTGGATGTATCGGTGAGTTAATAATCATTTGTTTGCCCTTTCACGCGCGTCCTCCGCTTTATGGAGGACACTAAGAATTTCATCTCCGACTAGCTCGTCAAAACGAAGAAGTTCGTCTCGTAACGCCTCAACAAGATCGCGGTTTGCATCGAGCAAGCCGCGCACATCGCCCTTGGCTCGATCGAGGATTCGTTCGACGGCTCTGCGTGCGTCGTCGTTACCGAGAACCTTGCCGACAATTCCCATTGAGACAGGGCCGGGCTCAATAGCATCGAATGAGACCAAGGTCCCTGCCATCCCAAAGGATCCGACCATCTGTGCTGCGATTTTTGTTGCAGATGCCAGATCACCACCTGGCCCGGTTCCAGCCTCACCGAAGAAGAGTTCCTCAGCGGTCATCCCACCAAATGAGATTTGAATCGCAGCGATGAGCTCTGTACGAGTTCGGGTAAAACGTTCTTCAGTATCAGAGTGCGCAAGTAATCCAAGCGCATCCTTTCGCTTCACAATACTGAGAACCTCAAGTTTGCGCCCAACCCCTACGAGGTAGGCAACTACTGCGTGCCCAGATTCATGTGTTGCGATCGTTCGACGATCTTCATCTGTGTACTCGACAGGCTGCTTTAACCCGATCTCTTCGGTCATCTTGGCCTGGTGCACGTCGGTCCAATCCATTGACTCGCGATTCGATCGCAGCGCCCAGACGAGCGCTTCATCAAACAAGTGCTCAATCATCACTGGCGAGTAGCCAAGGGTGATAGCTGCGAGTTGATCGCGGCGATCCTCGCGATCCAACTCAGGTACATGAGCCTTGCGTTGAAGGTAATAGTCAATGATCTCACGCCGCCCGCTGCGGCTCGGCAGGTCGAATGAGATGGAGCGATCGAAGCGCCCAGGTCGCAGCAACGCTGGATCTAAATCTGCAGCGCGGTTGGTCGCACCGATAACGAGAATGTTTGAAGAGACTGGAGGACGCTTCTTAAACTGCTTCATCTCGGGGAGCATCCTGTTGGCAAGATCAATTACTGCGCCCCGCATGCGACTGCCGATAGTGGGCTCATCGAATGACTGCATCTGGACCAAGAGCTCGTTTACAACGCCGCTGATTCCCTCAGACATTGTTGATCTCTCAATACCCGAGGAGTCACTGCTAGAAGGACCGCTTACGCCCTCAGTTGATCTCGACCTCACTCCGCTGCGCGATGCAGCAATGGCATCAATCTCTTCTATGAAACCTATCGCTCCTCCTTCGCGACGCGCGATTGTGCGCAGTTTGCGAAAGAACGATCGAATTTTGCGGTTCGTCTGGCCGTAGTACATCGACTGGAACGAGCTAGCGGATACGTATAGGAAAGGAACTCCCGCCTCACGCGCCATTGCCTTTGCCATATAGGTCTTACCAGTACCAGGTGGGCCCTCGAAGAGAATTGCACGGCGCGGGTTGCCACCCATGCGGTCCCTAAAAGTTCTAAACGCAAGAAAGAGGTTCAGGGTCTTTACGACTTCTTCTTTGACAACGCCTAGGCCGACTACATCGTCGAGAGTGATCGGGATCTCGCTCGGTCGATACATGACGTGCGGCGACTTCCCTGCAGATAGAAGAGGAACCACGAGCACAGCACCGAGCACGATGATGAGAGCCACTCCGGGGAGGAGTTGCTGCATCTCTGATGAGAGATGAATATCTGGCCATCCAAATGTGAATGGAATACCGGCGAGAAGTCTCCAGTAGAGAACCGTCGCAATTAGGGCGAGGCCAGCGATGATCTGAACGAGGCGGCGACGCCTATGCGCTTCACGGTGTGCAGATACGTCAGCAACCCCGCGTAGAACGGCGTGCCCACTAAGCAGGCTGAGATCATCCATAACTGGTCCGCACCCCCATTCAATAAGTCGACCGGTAGTTACCGGAACTTTGGGGGTATCGGCCTACAAGAGCGGCACCTGTAGGGGATGATTATTGAGATTACAGGCGGGTTTTTACCGGCCGTTGGGCGCTACTCGCCTAATCGGCCGTATTGGCCCCGGTAATAGAGGAGTGGTCCTGCGTCGGCCTCGATTCCAAGATCTATTACGCGCCCAACGACTATCCAATGATCGCCACCGTCGTGGACCTCGTGGAGCACACAATCCAAAAACGCGTGCACGTCATCAAGCAGGGGTGAGCCACTCGGAGAGAGATGCCAAGCCACTTTAGAGAATCGATCCTCTCCGGGAGTAGCGAATACTCGGCAGACTTCCTCTTGAGCGTCATCGAGAATATTGACTGCAAAACTATTAGCCCGCTCGATACGCGGCCAGCTAGATGAAGTCTTGGCCGGGCAGAAGAGCACAAGCGGAGGATCGAGCGAGACGGATGTAAATGAGTTCGCTGCGAGCCCAACAGGTCCCTCGTCATCCATGGCCGTGATGACCGTGATACCGGTGGCGAAGTGCCCAAGCGCATCTCGAAACTCGCTCGCTGTTGGTCCAATGACATTCTCGTCGGGATGCCCTGTCATCGGTCGGCTCTCTCAACTTGCGGCGTTAGGTCTAGCAAGGTTGGCTCAATCTTGAGTTCTAGACCCTCGCGTGCTGCAAAAACCTTAAGCCCGGATCCATCTGATCGAGCGATTCCAGCAGCGTATTGCTCTATGGAGTCAATCTCTGCATCATCATGCATTGGATCATGATGGAATAGCGCCAGACTCCTAACACGCCCAGAAAGAGCTACTTTTACAGCATAATTAACGCTGCTATGACCCCAGTGTCGCTTCTCCGGATACTCATCGAGAGTGTGCTGAGCATCGTGAATTAACAGATCTGCGCCGTTGCATAGGTCGATTACATCCTGCGGAACGAAGTCATCATCATCAAGAGAAGAGCATCCGGGGCCATGGTCTGGCATGTAGACGACTGACACATCGTCGCAATCAACGCGAAAGGCCAGAGTAGGTCCAGTATGACGAACGGCGAGAGCAGTGACAACCGCGTCTCCGACTCTGAAACTCCCCGGAGATACATCGTGGAACCGCACACTTGCGCCTAGCTCCGCTGGAGTAATCGGAAAATATGGGGGGCCCATAAAACGCCCAACCATCTCCGAGAGTGGTGCCTCCCCGTGATCTGGCCCGTAGATATCTACTTCACTGCCGAGATGATGAAGAGGTTTAAAGAATGGGAATCCTTGGACATGATCCCAGTGGAGATGAGTCAGGAGCACCGAGCCCCTCCACCCAGCTGCATTACCTGAGGCAACTAGCGAGTCTCCATAGGTTCGCAGGCCCGTTCCAAGATCAAGAATTATCGGATCTGCTTCGGGGATCTCAATCACTACGCAAGAGGTATTTCCGCCATAGCGCGCGAGAGCGGGATCGTCGCATGGCGTTGAGCCGCGTACCCCATAGAAAGTTACGTTCATCCCCCGAGACATAAGGGAGGGAACGTTACCGGCATAGGTCTCTGGTGCGAAAGTGCGACTGCCCAAATGTGACCTATGGCCTCCAACGCCTCGGACCAACGGTTAATCCTCGTATTCGCCCCGATTTTGAACCCTGACCGGGATCCATCATCGGCTTAAGACAGGACTCGCTTACGGAATCCCTTTACACCAAGAACGCCTAGGAGCAGAGAGAAGCCAATCAGTGCTGGATAAACAGCCCAGAGACTCATATGCGGAGTGGGAGTGAGCGCCGCTCTGAAACCCTCCGACATATAGACCAAAGGATTGGCGAGAGTAAGTATCTGCAGCCAAGGAACGCCGAAGGCCTTCACTCCACTGAGAGCGGACCACGGGTAGTAGACCGCGCCAAGGAAAGTAATTGGAAGCACGATTACACCAAAAAGCATTGGAACCTGCCGGGGCTCAAACTTGGTTCCGAAAAAAAGCCCAAGAGATGCTGCCGTAATCGCTGACAAAGGTGCGAGGGTAATGAGCTCAAGCCACTTGATCTGTAGATGCACGGGAGTGGCTGGGACTATCGCTGCAATGGGGAATACCAATACCGCTGCGATGAGCCCATTGATGGCACCGTTGGCGATCTTCTCGACACCAACCATTCCAACCGGCAATGGCGCTAGGACGCGATCCTCAATCTCGCGCGTGAATCCAATCTCGTTCACTAGCGGGAGGGCTACAGACTGAATGCCCTGGAAGATCACGGCAAGGCCGATGACCCCGGCGATTAGTTGCGTACTGAATGCCGCGGCCGCCGCTCCTCCACCGCCTACGCCCTGACCAATTTTCGGGAATACATAGGCGAAGACAAATACCAGCATGAATGGTTGGAGCAAAGTGCGTGGGATGAACTCCTTCAGCGACTTGCGGAGAACAGTGAGGTCTCGGAGTAACAACGCTCGAAATGCTGTCCACGAAGCCTTCGATGCCGATCGTGTCGCTATGGGCGCAATTGATATTGATGAAGTTGATATTGGTGTAGTTGGTTCCGTTGCGTTAGCCATCAGTCCCGCAGGTCCTTCCCCGTCAAGTTGATAAAGACTGTCTCAAGTGTTGGTTCTGCAATGGATAGGTCGGTGACTGTAAACCCGGCCGCGTCGGCGGTCGCGATGACAATCGGAAGAACCCCACCCCCGCCCGATACCTCTAATACAACAGCGTTTTCAACACAGCGAGCTGATGAAGCACCAGGCACCTTCGTGCGCAGCACCTCGCTTAGCGCCTCAAGATCTCCATGAGCGGAGACGGTAACGACAGTATCCGCGCCGACAGACTTCTTCAGCGCTTCAGGTGTATCAAGAGCCAGCAACTCGCCATGATCAATGATGGCGATGCGGGCACAGAGTTGGTCTGCCTCCTCCATGTAGTGAGTGGTCAACAAAATTGTTTGACCATCTCTATGCAGGTCTCCGAGAATCTCCCAAAGTGCTAGGCGACTCTGGGGATCGAGACCGGCGGTTGGCTCATCAAGAAAAAGGATCGAAGGCCGATGCATAATCGCGCGGGCGACCATCAGCCTCTGCGCCATGCCACCTGAGAGAGCAAGCACGGGAGCTGTTGCGCGCTCAGTAAGGCGGAATACCTCTAGTAATCGATCCGCCTCACGTCGAGACTCCTTCGCCCCCATGCCAAAGAAGCGACCGTGGAAGTAAAGGTTCTCACGCACATCAAGCGATCGGTCAAGAGTATTGGACTGAGGAACTACTCCGATGACCTGCTTTACAAGTGCAGGGTGCTCGCTAACCTCAACCCCACCAACCCATGCTCGACCGCTGGTAGGGACTACTCGGGTCGTGAGCATGCCGGCTGTGGTTGTCTTACCGGCGCCATTCGGGCCAAGTAGGCCAAATATCTCGCCCTGCTTTACATCAAGGTCAAGGCCGTTTACTGCACGAATATCCCCTGGGTAGACCTTCGTCAGGCCCTCGGTTCGTATAACTGTCTCGGACAACTGCCCTCCAGAGCGAGTAAATCATTTAGGTCTTTTGATGCTACGACCCCGACGGCCCAACGCACGCCACGGAGGCCGAGTAACTTCTGCCCTCATGACAACTTCCTCACAAACAAACCCCTCACACATCACCGCAAATGGAGTTGATATCGCCTACCTAGAGGCCGGCCCCATGGATGGGCCCCTTGCTCTCTGTCTGCATGGCTTCCCAGACCACGCACCCACATGGCGCTTTCTCATGCCGCTTCTCGCAGAGGCTGGTTACCACGCAGTCGCTCCATGGCTGCGCGGTTATGCCCCTACCGGACTCGCTGCTGACGGTAATTATCAAGTCGCATCGCTTGCACTCGATGCGCTTGCACTTGCAGATGAACTCGCCGGAGATAACGAGGCTGTAATCATTGGCCACGACTGGGGAGCAATCACAACTCATACCGCAGTAGCGCATCGCCCTGATCGCTTCTCAAAGATGGTCGCCATTGCAGTTCCTCACGCACTTGCGATGGGCGCTTACCTGATGGAGCCCGAACAGCTCAAGCGCATGTGGTACCAGTTCTTCTTCCAGATGCCTACAGCCGATTTTGTGGTTCCGATGAACGACTTCGCAATCATCGACAAGCTCTGGGAGGACTGGTCTCCGGGGTATACCCCTGACCCTGAAGATATGCGCGCACTTAAGGAGACGCTTGCATCTCCTGGCACTCTCACCGCAGCGCTGAACTACTACCGCTTCGTCCACGGAACACTCGCGAGCGACCCCGCCCTAGACGCAGTGCAGGCAGGGTTTATTTCTCCGATCACTATTCCTGCGCTCTACCTTCACGGAGCGGACGACGGATGCATGGGCGAGCAACTCGTGAAAGAGGACGAACTGCGACCTCACTACCTCGGCGGACTCGATGTTGCTGTGATTCCAGATGCTGGTCACTTCTTGCACATTGAGAAGCCAGAGTTAGTAAACCCAATGATTATGGAGTTCTTGAAGCGATGAATGAGCGCGGGTCGATGACACTAAATACGGTCATGCTCTCCCTCACCCTGCTTGGCGTAGCTGGTGTGGTGATAGTGGCGATCGCCATGGCATTCGCAGGATTCACAGGTTTCGGCGTGATTGTTCTCGCCCTATTCGCGGTGCAAGCAGGCTACGGATTCATGCTCTATCGAAAACTCCCAGACGCATCTCGTCTGAGCGACCAGAGCAACCCAAGCAACCCAAGCGAAGATGCGTCCTGATTTAAATTGAGATAACCGTTACAGGTTTATCGCAACTTATGGGTCGTTATCCTCAGGTTAGGCCTACGACTCGTAGGGTCGCTGGCGTGGCTTTGCGGCCTCTCGCTTAGGCACCATCACTTTGCGGCGGAAATAGCAGACCTCTTCTCCGCGCTGGTTGTACCCAAAGGTCTCGACAGTTACAACACCACGATCGTTCTTGCTTGAAGACTCTCGCTTCTCAAGAACTCTTGTCTCTGCATAGATCGTGTCGCCATGGAAAGTGGGTCGCTTGTGCTGCAGCGTCTCTATCTCAAGATTGGCAATCGCTAATCCGCTCACATCGGGGACGCTCATCCCAAGCACTAGCGAGTAGACCAAGTTGCCGACAACAACGTTCTTACCAAACTGCGTCTGCGTCTCTGCAAACCACGCATCAGTGTGGAGCGGGTGATGATTCATCGTCATCATGCAGAACAAATGATCATCGGCCTCTGTGATGGTCTTCCCTGGCCAATGCTTGTAGATGTCGTCAATCTCAAAGTCTTCGTAGTACCGACCGAATGGGCGCTCATGAATTGTCATAGTGCGATCATGCCAAAAGTCGGGAGAGAACACTCAAAGGAGGCCTGATTCTTGGTCTCCTAACACCCCAAGACGATTCTGGCGGGGCGAAGACTCGGCCCCCGGCGCTACAGGCCCGTCGCACCACTGGGGAAGCCGCTCGGCGGTGAAGCAGGCGTAAAGTTCGACCAGTCGACGTTACAAGCAGCAGAGACAGGCCCGCCGGCTTCTTTAATTGTGTTTAAGAGGGTCGGAACATCTCGCCCAATCAAAACATTGACCATGCCTGCTCGAACATTTGGGGCCTTCGCTAGGCCATCAGATAGGCACTGAATATCCGCATCGACCACTCCGGGCAGGCCACTTGAAATCTGACCCTTCAATAATGTCGAGATCTTGAAGCATGATTCTTTTGAGATTGAGACACCGAGACGCTTCGCAGCCGATGCATCATCAGCCTCAAGCAGGGTTCTCACCTGCTTGGAGGTTGCACCCGTTGCTGGATTAACCCCTGCACTGTTTAATTTATTGACACCAATTGCATCGACCGTTGACTCAGCGAAGCATCGAGCCTCAGTGGCTGTGATTGGAGTTGAGTCAGCCTTGTAGCCAACTAGCAGGCCGTCTACATACTCTCCTCGAGTGAAATTTGTAGACGGGCTATCGCTGCATGCAGATAGGAGCACAACGGCGCATAACGAGATGAGCAACGGGAGTCTTCTGAGCATGATTTAAGCGTTCCTTAGAAGTAGCGGTATTGCCCTCGGGGGGAGAGTCTAGGGGGTAGCGCTCGATGCCACCGATCGCCTTAACCAAATCATCGTCAGCCAACTAGTCATCGACGCGTGGCTACTCCTCGATTGCATATCTCTTGAGCAGCCCACGTGCGATAACGGTTCGCTGTATCTCATTGGTGCCTTCGCCAATAATCATCAGCGGCGCATCCCGGAAATACCGCTCTATCGGCAGATCTGTGGTGTATCCAACTCCCCCATGGATTCTCATTGCCTCAGTAGCAATATCAAGGGCCGCCTCGCTGGCGAACAACTTCGCCATTCCAGCCTCGACCTCTGCCCGGCCGGTCTCTGCCCTGAGTCGGGCTGCATGCTCCGTAAGTAGGCGCGCTGCCTGCAGCTGAGTCCCCATGTCTGCAAGTTTGTGCGCAATCGCCTGGTGAGCCGCTATGGGCTGGCCAAAGGTGTGCCTCTGCTGGGCATATTTAATAGACGCCTCAAACGCAGCACGAGCAACGCCAACCGCTCTCGCAGCGATGTTGATACGACCAACCTCGAGACCGCTAAGGATTGCGGCGAGTCCTTTGCCCACACCCGCATCCCCACCAAGAACTGCACTCGCTGGAACTCGATGAGCGTCGTAGAGCATCTCAACAGTCTCAAGACCCCTGTAACCGAGTTTGCCAATATTTTTACTAACAGTAATTCCGCCATAAGCGACTCCGGGGTCTTTCTCAACCATGAAGCAAGTAATGCCTTCTTCGGTGCGAGCAGCGAGCGCAACCAAACCTGCGCGCTCCCCATTTGTGACCCATGCCTTCGTGCCGGTTATCACATACTCATCGCCGTCTCGCACTGCCCTACAGGAAATATTCCTCGTATCCGATCCCGCATCTGGTTCGGAGAGAGATAGGCAACCGCGCATCTCGCCAGTGACCATCCGTGGAAGCAGCGAGGATCGTTGCTCGTCGGTTCCATGGGTCACAAGCAGCCCGGCTGCAATGTGGTGCGTATTTATGACGCCGGAGAGCGACATCCATCCGGCAGCGAGTTCCTCTATGACAGCGATGTAGGAGAGGAGATCGAGCCCTAAGCCTCCGTACTCCTCAGGGACGGTGATCCCAAAGAGGCCCATCTCCTTCATCTGCTCGACGAGTGCCTCGGGGTACTCATCTGCATGCTCTAGGGCCAATGCGACGGGTAGGACCTCACGCTCCACCCACTTTCGCACTGAAGCAGTTAATTCGGCTCGAATCTCAGGGTCCGTAGTTGGGGAGAACGATTTAGCGGTCATGCCTGAGAGGTTACTAACCATTGGGCCTATGCGCCCTAGGAGAAATTGAGGCCAGAAGCGTTATGTTCTCTCAACGATGATGCACCAAACACTTATGAGCTTTAGGCACGACCCCGATGCCGTGAAGGGCAAACACCTTGAACGCGATCTAATTAGACGCGTCTTTGGAATGACAGGCCCATATCGTGGCGCTTTAATCGGATTTATCATCACCGTTGTGCTCTCCGCTGTTGTGGGGGTTATTCCTCCGCTTCTGTTTAGGTCTCTGCTTGATAACGCCGTGCCTAACAAGAATGAGGGGCTTGTAATATGGCTAGCTGTCGCTGCCGTAGCACTCGCTGTCGCAAGCGCCGGGCTCTCACTTGTTCAGCGCTGGTACTCGGCCATCGTCGGAGAGGGGCTCATATACGACATGCGCGTCTCCCTCTTCGACCACGTGCAACGTATGCCCATTGCATTCTTTACGCGCACTCAAACCGGTTCCCTCATGAGTCGACTGAACAACGATGTAATCGGGGCACAGCAAGCAGTGACGGGGACTCTCGGAACCGTGATCTCGAATGTCATTACACTCGTCGTGACGCTCTCAGTAATGCTTGCCCTTGAGTGGCGCCTCACGATTCTTACCCTTGTAGTACTCCCCGCATTTATCATCCCTGCTCGTCGCATTGGGAAGCGTCTCCAGGCTGCTACACGCGAAAGCTTTGTAGTCAACGCCTCAATGAACAACACAATCGCCGAGCGCTTCAATGTTGCTGGAGCGCTTGTCGTAAAACTATTTGGAGCGCACGACCGAGAGCGTGACGAGTTTGCATCACGCGCCGCTCGAGTCCGCGATATCGGTATTCAGACTGCGATGTACTCAAGAGTGCTGTTTGTTGCACTGGGATTGGTCGCCGCTGTTGGGACCGCAGTCGTCTATTACGTCGGTGGTCATATGGCGATCGTGGGGACCATCAGTATCGGAACTGTTGGAGCCTTCGTCATCTATGTGGGCCAGATTTACCAGCCGCTCACACAGCTAACTAACGCCCGTGTCGACGTGATGACCGCTCTTGTTTCATTTGAGCGAGTATTTGAGATTCTCGATTTCCCCTCGATAGTCACCGAATCACCTACCGCAGTGACACTTGAGTCTCCTAAGGGTCAGATTGATTTTGATCATGTTTGGTTCCGCCACCCGGCCCCTGATTTAGTCTCGCTTGCTTCACTCGAAGATGGTGGGGCCCCCGGTTCAGAGCCATCAGAATGGATACTCCAGGACATCAACCTCTCAATCGCTCCAGGCGAATTCGTAGCCCTCGTTGGGCCCTCGGGTGCTGGCAAGACAACAACAGCGATGCTGGTACCTCGCGTCGCCGATGTCGTCGAGGGTGCATTGCGTATCGATGGTCACGACGTGCGCGAACTCACCATGGATTCAGTCCACGCTGCAATCGGATTCGTAATGCAGGATCCTCACCTATTCCACTCGTCCATTCGAGAGAACCTTCGCTACGCGAAGCCAGAGGCAACAGATGCCGAGATTGAGTCTGCATGCAGAGCAGCTCGAATCCACGACCTAATCGCGACACTTCCAGATGGCTACAACACAGTTGTGGGAGAGCGTGGATATCGAATGTCCGGCGGTGAGAAGCAGCGCATTGCTATTGCCCGTGTCCTCTTGAAGAGCCCAGCGGTGATCATCCTCGACGAGGCAACGTCGCATCTTGACTCTGAGTCAGAACTCGCAATCCAGCGAGCATTGGCCGAAGCGCTCAAGGGGCGTACCGCTCTGGTAATCGCTCACCGACTCTCCACAATCGTTGCAGCCGACCGAATCGTCGTAGTCGATGGTGGCCGCATCGTGGAGCAGGGCACGCATGACCAACTGCTCAACCTCGGGGGTCTCTACGCAGATCTCTACAGAACTCAAGCAGACAGAGCAGAAGAGATTACCGACTTTTCCGTCTAACGCGACGCTGCGGGTGCCCGTCTCCCCGGTACGATGAAGCGCCTAATGGCAACCGACGACATCAGCCCCCACTCCCGGCGCGCTGACGCAAGGCGCAGGCGACATCAACGCAAACGTCGAACGACCTTGCTGCTCTCGACACTTGTGATCGTCATGATCGTCGGTTCCGCAGCCGCGTACGCGGAGAGGGAGAGATTCTCGGTTCTATCTCAACCCTCTGAGCGCGAGAAAACTATTGATAAGCAAGACCACGTTGTCGACCGCCCCGTTGAGCTCACTAAGGGAACGAAACGACGAGCGCTCACAGCAAAGCAGCCCCTTCGGTTGTGGATCGGTGGGGACTCTCTTGCTGGATCTCTTGGGCCTGGGCTTGGGCGTATCGCAGCAGATACTGGAGTAGTCGCACCTGTATACGAGTCGCGCGTCTCAAGTGGTCTAGCCAATCCCGGGTTCTTCAACTGGCCCAAACGAGCGACAGCCGAACTTGCTCGACTCAAGCCCGAGGCAATTGCCTTCATCATCGGAACCAACGACTACCCGATTGTTACAGGCAGACAACTTAGTGGCGACTCTCCAATCGTTGAGGGTCAGCAACCTGTTAGGCCTAAGTGGTCAATTGAGTACGAGAAGAAGACCGAAGAGATGATGCAGATCCTTGTTGGGGATCAAAACCGAACTGTGTTTTGGGTTTCGCCTCCAGTCATGAAGGACGCAAAGATCAATAATGGGGCTCGCCAGATCGGAGAACTTCAGCGCAACGTAGCGAAGGGTTTCCCAAGCGTTGTTTGGATTGATGGCTATAGCCTCTTCGATGATGCCAATGGAGAGTATGCAACTCGAATCATCGATGCGAGCGGCGACTCGATACTCGCTCGAGCCGGAGATGGAGTGCACCTATCCCCTGCGGGTGGCGAGTACCTAGGAGGCGCGGTCTTCGATGAGATTGACCTCGTTTGGCACCTACGCGATCAAGCAGTAACCGGATACCCACAACGCGTTGTCGAGACGAAGGGGTCGACCTATATTCCCGGCACTCGACCATCGACTCTCGGCCCAGCGACCCAATCAACCGGAGCGAGTGGAGCGACCGGTGCCTCGGGAGTAAGCGGAGTGACAGGGGGCACAGGGAGCACGGGGACGACAGGATCATCCTCAACTACCTCGTCAACCTCCTCTACCTCCTCTACCTCAACAACTACAACGCGCCCGCGTGGCTCCACTACCACCACGACTACCCAAACAACAATCCCGATCCTCTAAGGACAAGCACCAGCGGGATACCAATGATTAGCGCCGTGATACGGGCCTTAACACTTGTTCTCAGTTTCGGAGCCAACCGCGCAGCCTCGGTAGGCTCAGGACCATGACTGAACTCAACGCCACTGCACATCACGCAACAGCCGTAGCGCTCGTAGAGGCCGCCGCCTTAATTATCGATACGGCCTCCAATACCCTCGCTACACGCTCCGTCGAGAATGGACGTATTTCAGTCGACCTCCTCGATAGACAACAAATTGCTGCATATGACCTTGCTCATGCTGCGAGTGCAGTCGCGGGTTCGCAGGTCATGCTCGCATACGCACTGCATGGAGAGTTTGAGGCGCGTCTCTCTTTTGCATATATCGCAGATGTCATCGCGGACCTTGAGTCACGAATATTCGGGCGTCAAGACTCTTGGGGCGTAGATGCAGTTGTGCTCGCACCCTTCACAGAGTTTGTATCCCTATTCCGCTCCCCTGAGTTTTTAGAGTTGCTTGCTGACGATGTTATGAAGAAAGGCACCGGCCCTGCTCACCTCGACGATGAGTTTGATTTGGTTCGCGACACGTTCCACAGATTTGCGAATGACAAGATTCGCCCTGTTGCTGAGCACATTCATCGCAACAACGAAGACATACCTGAGTCGATCCTCCAAGGAATGGCAGAGATCGGCGGTTTCGGCCTCTCTGTTCCAGAGGAGTACGGAGGCTTTGCTGCAGGTGGCGAGTCGGATTATCTCGCGATGTGTGTTGCGACCGAGGAGTTGTCTTGGGGATCTCTCGGAGCAGGTGGTGCACTGATTACGCGCCCAGAGATTCTCACTCGCGCGATTGTGCGCGGTGGGACCGAAGAGCAGAAACACGGTTGGCTTCCGCAGATTGCATCTGGCGAGCGCATCGTTGGCGTAATGGTCACAGAGCCCGACTTCGGATCAGACGTCGCAGGCGTAAATGTTATGGCGACACCCGATGGAGATGGGTACGCGATCAACGGCGTAAAGACCTGGTGCACATTTGCAGGGCGTGCGGACACGATCATGCTGCTTGCTCGCACAGATACAGACCGCGCCAAGGGCCACCGCGGCCTATCGGTGTTTGTGGTCGAGAAACCACCAGCAACCGGCCACTCCTTCGCATTCGAAGATGGTCTCGGCGGGAAGATGGAGGGTCGAGCAATCGACACCCTCGGGTATCGCGGAATGCATTCATATGAGGTTGCCTTCGACAATTGGCACGTTCCAGCAGGTGCATTAATCGGAGGAGAGAGCGGCCTAGGAAAAGGTTTCTACTTTCAGATGGAGGGTTTCGAGAACGGCAGGCTTCAGACCGCAGCTCGCGCAGTGGGGCTCATGCAGGCCGCCTTCGAGGCTGGGCTCGCATACACACTTGATCGACGCGTCTTTGGGAAGCCAGTCTTTGAGTACCAACTAACTAAGGCAAAGTTGGCGAGGATGGCTGCACTCATATGCGCGGGGCGTCAGTTCTCCTATGAGGTATCTCGCATGATGGCTCGCGGCGAAGGTGCTCTTGAGGCTTCGATGGTCAAGGCCTACGTATGCCGTGCAGCAGAGTGGGTAACTCGCGAAGCCATGCAGCTCCACGGCGGCATGGGGTATGCAGAGGAGTACGACGTATCTCGCTACTTCGTTGACGCTCGCGTGCTCTCGATCTTCGAGGGAGCAGACGAGACTCTCTGCCTTCGCGTAATCGCCCGCAGGCTTACGGAGCAAGCCTTAGAAGCATAAGACCCGCAAAAACTTGAGGACTCGAATTTGACCTATTCGGCGCTGCGGGTCATCCCTGCACGAGATCCTCGAGTAACAAACTTGGTAGCCATCTTGCGGCTTGCCTCGTCGATCATCTCGTCACCGAACATCACTGCGCCCTTGCGCTCGCCCTCTGTAGTGGCTTGCTCATAGGCATCGAGAATGTCGAATGCTCGGTCGAACTGCTCCTGAGTCGGTGTAAATAGCTCATTTAGAATCACAACCTGCTCGGGGTGCAGTGCCCACTTGCCGTCGTAACCAAGAACTTTGGTGCGATTCGTGTAGTCCCGAAATGAGTCATGGTCGCGGATTTTAAGGAATGGTCCGTCGATGACCTGCAGACCGTTAGCGCGTCCCGCCATCAATATCTTTGAGAAGACATAGTGAAAGTGATCGCCTGGGTACTCATCGATCTGAACTCCACCGGTGAGGACCGGCATCTCGATAGATGCAGCAAAGTCAGCCGGGCCAAAGATGATGGTCTCGAGCCGTGAGGAAGCCGCACATATCTCTTCAACGTTGATTAGTCCGCGCGCTGTCTCAATCTGCGCCTCGATACCAATGTGTCCGTTTGGCAGACCGGCCTTCTTCTCGACCTGTGTGAGGAGAAGATCCATCGCGACGATCTCGGCGGCACTCTGAACCTTGGGGAGCATGATCTCCTCAAGGCGAGGGCCTGCGTTCCCGACTACCTCAAGGATGTCGTAGACCGTCCACTCTGTATCCCACGCATTGACACGAACGCATAGGACTGCTTCACCCCAGTCCTGCGACTTGATGGCATTTACAACCTTGGAGCGCGCCGCCTCTTTCTCGAGCGGCGATACGGAGTCCTCAAGATCGAGGAACACCATGTCGGCTCCTAGGCCGGGGGCCTTGGCAAGCATCTTCTCGCTCGAGCCTGGTACTGAGAGGCATGAGCGACGGGGCAGGGATCGTGTGCGTTCTGACATAGGGGTGGAGCGTAATCATCAAGGGAGGTCTGCTTCTACTCGGCATCGCTAAATACCCTCCGGGGCCGGTACTCTCAACCTGTGGCTAGCGACTCCCCAACCCTCACCCTCCATGAAATAGCGGACGGAGTAATGGTCTGGCTCCAGCCCGGGGGCGAGTCTGGTGTCAGTAATGCAGGCGTTGTGGTTGATGACGACGGCCTCACAGTGATCGACACCCTGATGGTTCCCGAGCAGTGGCAGCCATTTGCCGCGGCGGTCAACGCGCTAGGCCTACCCGTTCGCAGAGTCGTCCTGACTCATGCGCATATTGATCATGTTGGCGGAACGAGTGCGTTTCGCAATGCGATGGTCTTAGCTTCATCCGTAACGAGTGATCTACTTGATCAAGAAATGCCGATCTCGGCTTACAAAGCATTTATGCCGGCCTTCACGCGTGGCTTCGACGAGCTCGAGGCGATCGGAACTCGACCAGTAAGCCATGTAATAGATGAACCAGCGATGGTTACTCCGCGTATCGAAGTCATTCCAGCGGCAGGGCACACCGCTGGAGACGTGATGGTTCTTGTTGAGGACGCGGACGTGCTCTTCGCAGGAGACATATGTTTCTTCGGCGTTACCCCTCTTGCGTTTCAAGGAGATGTAGCGACGTGGGCTGAGGTCTTGGAGATTGCAGTTGAAATGGCAGAGACGATTGTTCCGGGGCACGGGCCAATAGGCGGTGCCGATGATGTGCGCGCTCTGCAGAACTACCTACGCGCATGCGTCGCAGCAGATGGCGACCCTGCGGCGATAGGAGCAGGGCCGTGGGATTCTTGGCTTGAGCGCGCCGAGCGCAATGCGATCAATGTGGAGAGAGCAAAGATGCTCGCTACAGGTGAGAGCCCTGGATCAATCCCGCCATCAATGCTGCGAGCCCTAGGCTTCTAATCTCCGCCAACTTCGGAAGCAGTTTTTAGTAGGCGCCTTCGAGTTTGGAGTGGTCCCAGGAGACGACCTTGTCGAGAGTTATCCGCACCCCTAAGCGCTTGGCGCCCATCGAATGCACGCCCTCGCGCACAGCCTCATCAGTAATGGGCATCCAGTATTTCTCGAAGACGGCCTCACCAATAGCGTTGACCTCATCTCGATCCTCAATAACGGTAGCGGTGCCCGCCACGGATACTCCACGAAGTTTCTCGTAGACATCCCCATCGGCGACAAGCACCGTAACCCTCGGATCGCGCTGAAGATTCACGATCTTCTGACTGCGTCCATAGGTCCAGAAGCAGAGGTCACCATCTACGAGAGCGAACCACATCGTGACAAGGTGCGGGGTGCCGTCAGCATTGATGGAGGCAACTTGAAGATCTCGCCCTGTGGTGAGGTAGGACTCAACCTCGGCCTCGGTCATGCGGATGATGTCTCGTCTGCTCATGGCTCGCTCCCGTCAAGAAGGCCCCGCTCGCAATTTGGGGGCCGCGCGAGACCGAGGCTACCTAGCGCGGCAGGGTAACCTTCCAAACTGTGGCAACCAACCCAGATCCCCAATTGGCGCTCGAGACAATCTCCGGAAGCAGTCGCTCTATAGACGACTGGACCACGATGTTTCAGTTGTGCCTCGTGATCCTCCCGGACGAGATGGAGGCGACAAAGTATTTCCCGATCGCCGACGAGATATTCAAGGTCCTTGGGGACGCAGACTGCCGAACCGCCTTTGTTGTTCCAACCACTTCAGCGATTGCACGAAGAATCCTTGGCAAGAGGGCCGACGAGGTAATGACCTTCGTCGACCCCGAGCGGAGTCTTATGGCAGGACTTGGGATCACCTCTCTCCCCGCTTTGGTTCACATTCGCCAGGACACCTCGGTAGGCGAGGTAGCTGAGGGATGGAACCCGACAGAGTGGCAGAGGGTCGCTAACTCAATTGCCAAGGCAATGGCTTGGTCGGCCCCGGAGTTCAAAGACTCCTAGGCCAAAATATCGCGAAAGTGCTGGTCAAAGCCCTTTTGGGCTCCCCGCGTAGCACTTGGACCGCCCCGCCGCCTAGGGTCTAGGGCATCAGCAACCCCTCACCTTTGGGTTGTCATGTCTAATTCAAAACCTGTCCAACTGCTGTGCAAGCCGTGTTCGGCAAGGACCAACCGAGGAGACGAGCAATGCGCTCGGATCAGAGGACGGCCCCCAAATGAACTTAAGAAAATCAATAACACCATTTATCGCAACACTCCTCTCGGCCTCTATCGGCTTCGCAGGGATTGCCTCTAGCGCTCCCGTTGACAGCAAGCGTCGCCAAGCGGCAGCGCTTGAGGCATCAATCGCTGCGAACGGCGAGCGGACCAACATCCTCTCCGAGCGCCTCAACGGCGCTCGCCTCCGGGTTGCAGAGGCCCAGGCAGGTATCGCAGAGGCTCAGCGACGAACCGACGAGGCACAGGCGCAGGCCACACGCATTACTGGCGTCCTCTCGAGCCGGGCCTCCACCATTTACAAGGGAGCCGCTACGGGAACTCCGCTTCGTGCAACAAGCGTTAAGAAGATCAACGAGCTAGGTATCCGGTCAAAATACGCGGCCGCCGCAGCGGAGCACGATGGAACTCTCCTCGAGACGCTCCAGCGCGCACGCGAGGAACTAGCCGTTCAGAAGGCCGAGCTCGAGCGCCAGAAAGCGGCTGCTGCGGCTCAGCGAGATGCTGTAGCAAGTGCCCAGGCACAGGTCACGGCAGCCAACGCCGAGCAGCGACGACTCCTATCTCAGGTCAAGGGAGATATTGCCAGGCTTGTATCTCAGGAGCAGGCGCGTCGTGCAGCGGCGGTGCGTAATACCACTGTGAATCCAAGTCGTGGCCGAACCGGTAACCCTGAGAGGTTCCCCAATATTCCCGCACCATCCCCCGGCGCCGCTACAGCGATTGCTTTCGCTAGAGCACAGCTTGGAAAGCCTTACCGCTACGCAACCTCAGGGCCCAATACCTTCGACTGCTCAGGGCTCACGATGGCGGCATGGGGAGCAGCAGGGGTGCGTCTTGCTCACTTCTCCGGTGCGCAGTACAGATCCCTCCCGCATGTTCCTCTGTCAGCACTCCAGCCAGGCGACCTCGTGTTCAGGGGGACAAACGGATCGGCTCACGTGGCAATTTATATCGGCGGAGGCTTGATTATTACAGCTCCCCAGACTGGCGATGTCGTGAAGATCGCCTCCATGGGTAACGTCATGGGTGCTGCGCGACCGGGTTGATTCTTAACCCATTGCGGGTTTAAAGGGTCGTTTTAACGTTTGGGCAGTTAGGGAATAACAAGCATTCCGAGATCAGCCTCAATCTGAGGACGCGGCTTGGCCCCTTGACATACGCGCTCGAGTCGGCCGTTTCTAAATAGGGCGATCATTGGGATGCTCTGTACACCAAATTGCTCAGCGAGGCTCGGCTCCTCATCGATGTTTATCTTCACGACCTTGTAAGCACCCGCGCGCATTACGGCGATCTGCTCAACAATCGGTGAGACCTGCCTACACGGTTGGCACCAAGGTGCCCAAAAATCAACGATCACAGGCAACTCGCTCTGTAGAACCTCGCGCGCAAATAAAGCGGTGGTCACACTGCGAACCGGACCCTCTTGGGGATCGTCTGGCACCGGTACCGATGGCAACTGCCCCGCCTCAACCTCAGCGAGCCATGCTCGCGCTGCCTCGATCCCCTCAATCGCCACACCATGCCCCATCGGAAACTCTAAATAGGTAACAGGTACGAGGCGCGACTCAAGGTCCCGAGCGAGGGAGCGTGCGTTCGCAACCTTGACAATCTCGTCCTCAGTACCGTGCTCAATGAGGATTGGTAGAGCCTTGATGCTCTCCGGGTCAACCATCACCGGGAGCGGCGGCCCAGGGATCGCAGGGCTCATAGCCAACACAGCCTTGGGCATAGTGGGCCCAATGCGCAGCGCCAGCGCAAGGGCCATCCCTGCGCCCTGCGAGAAGCCCCCAACGATTGCCTCCGAGCGCTCAAAACCACGCGCCTCGCACTCACTGTCTAGGAGAGCATCGAGTGCGTCTAGCGACTCAGTAAAGCGCGCTATATCTGGAGCACCCGAGGAGTCCCACTGATACCAGGCATACCCAGGAGTGCCCGCAACCCCCTCTGGTCCGCGAGGCAGCAGGACACAGTAAGCCCCCTCCGGGTCAAGGTAGGGAAGAAGCCCTGCGAGGTCACGCTCGTCGGCACCGAACCCATGTATCAGCATCAAAATGCGCTGAGCGCTTGGTGGAGCGACTACCTCAGTATGTAGATCAATCATGAGCAGAGCCTAGGGCTAACCCCTACCCATCGCCTCACGTGGTGGGGGGAGGAGAATCTTGCGGCAAACTCATCAGGTATCCCCACGAGGGATTGTTCAGCCAATAGTTCGCACCGATACAACGAAGCGTGGAAACATAAGAAAATCGCCGGGCAAGAGTCCGGCCTCAAGGAGAGGCACGTAATGAAACTCGGCGTAAATTTTGGTTATCAAGACTGGGGATCAAATCTTGAAGGAGCGCTCGCAGTAGCGCGAGAGGCCGACCGGCTTGGATACTCCTCGGGCTGGACAGCAGAGGCTTACGGAACTGACGCCGTTACACCACTGACATGGATGCTTGCGAATACCGAGAACATGTCTTTTGCCCCAGCGATCATGCAGATGCCTGCGCGTACCCCAGCCATGACCGCTATGACCGCGGCGACTCTTGATCTAATGAGTGGCGGTAGATTCATGCTTGGTCTCGGCGCATCCGGCCCTCAGGTAGCAGAGGGATGGCACGGCGAGGCTTACGGAAAACCGTTAGGTCGCACTCGCGAATATGTTGAGATTGTTCGAACCATTCTCCGACGCGAGGCCCCGCTTGAGCACCACGGCGCGCACTACGACATTCCATATACCGGTCCCGGCGCGACTGGTTTAGGCAAGCCCCTAAAGATCATCCTGCACCCGAGGCGCTCTGACATCCCCATCTACCTCGCTGCAATTGGACCAAAGAACGTTGAGCTAGCAGCAGAGATCGCTGACGGATGGTTACCGATATTCTT
Source organism: Bordetella parapertussis (assembly GCA_943328625.2). Classification (GTDB taxonomy): domain Bacteria; phylum Actinomycetota; class Acidimicrobiia; order IMCC26256; family IMCC26256; genus IMCC26256. The sequence continues at coordinate 27,138 of CALQAT020000006.1, forward strand.
CTCTCCAGAGCGCTACGCAGATGCGTTTGAAGATGCAGTTGAGGCTGGGTTCGCTAAAGCCGGCGGCGATAAGACCCTCGCCAATTTCGATATTGCTCCTACGGTCACAGTGCTCCTCGGTGACGATCTCGAGATGCTTCGCGGCTTCGCTAAGCCAATGATCGCTCTCTACGTTGGCGGGATGGGCGCGCGCGGGAAGAACTTCTACAACGACCTCGCATGTCGTTATGGCTTCGAGGCCGAGGCCAAAGAAATTCAGGATCTATACCTTGATGGTAAGAAGCGCGAGGCTGCGGCTGCGGTGCCCGACTCGCTCGTGGATGAGATCGCACTCATCGGACCTAAGGAGCGCATCGCTGACCGTCTTGATGCCTGGCGCGAATCTGGAGTTGGGACCCTAATTGTGGGTTCTGCCCAGATTGAGGCAATCCGCGTGATGGCCGAACTCTGTCTGTGATCCAAGCGCAAGCCGCAGGCAACTCGACTCAGTTTCGTGCGGTTCTCTTTGACCTCGGCGGAGTTGTCTTCCCGTCCCCATTCGATGCATTCGATGCATATGAAAAGGAAGAGGGTTTAAGTACGGGATTTGTGCGCGCAGTAATTGCGCGCAGCGCTGAAGGCGGTGCATGGGCACGACTAGAGAGAAGTGACGTGACCTTCGAGGAGTTCTGCTCCGAGTTAGAGGGCGAGGCTTTGCTTGCAGGCGAGGAGATCTCCGCAAAGCAACTCATGGCCATGGTGGGTTCAAGCCTTACTCCGCGCCAAGAGATGGTCGCTGCAATTAATGCCTTAAGAAGTATTGGACTACTCATAGGTGCACTGACAAATAACTGGGCACTCGCTGGAGGGCGCACCGATGCACGGCCTCACTCTCTCGGGAACCTTGGTCTCTTCGACATCGTCGTCGAGTCAGCCGTCGAGGGGATGCGCAAACCTGATCCGCGTATCTACGAATTGACCTGTGAGCGACTCGGGGTAGAACCAGCAGAGGTAGTTTTTCTCGACGATTTAGGGATCAATCTCAAGCCTGCGAGAGCAATGGGGATGACCACGATCAAGGTCGCCGATGTCGGAGACGCATTAGCTGAACTCGGCGAAGTCTTTGGTATAAGCCTTCACTATTAAGAGCGTAAGACGGCTCTAAGAGTTAGGCGACTGCATCACGTGGAGATTGACTCCGTGAAGGATCTGGCCGTCAACATAGATATTCGCCAGCACCGGCCCATACCGCTCGACCGCCACATTGCGGATATCGAGGGTTATCGGAATAGATGGCTGCTCATCAATTAGTAGCAACTCTGGAGAACCGAACTCGAAGGTTCCGTTTACCTCGGCGAGCTCCTTGCCGTCCTCATCGATTACACGCACTAGCAGCGTGTGCTGCTGCTGCGCCTCGAAGCGATCAAGCTCAATGACCATAGCGAGGAAGACTCCAATGGGGGCTGGTAGCTCGTCACGAAGGGATCTAGTCACTCCACCCGAGGAGACGAAGAGAAGCCCCTCACGAACCTGTGCGAAGTCACAAAACATTGCGGTACTTATCTGCATAGGGGAGCCACACTAGGCGCACGGATCTACAAGCTTCGCCACCGCACCCTGCCCGATTCACAACTCTTAAGTACCCGGGACGGGACTCGAACCCGTAAGCCCTTTCGGGCGGGCGGTTTTAAGCCGCCTGCGTATGCCGTTCCGCCACCCGGGCAGGTTGCTCAAGGGTAGATGCCGCGAGTGCCTCAGGTAACGAATCAGCGCGGATTACCGGCGATGCCTCAGCGTCTCCTCCATCTGCGACCTGAGTATTTGGGAGCTGAGTCTCTGGAAGAAATTCACCGAGGGCAGCGCGCAGAAGAGCCAGGCGGAGCCTTGGGGATGCCTCGCCCCGGACTCGATTAGAGATGAGTACCCCATCGACCATGTCCTCCACGACCCTTCCGAGAGGGCGGCCCTTGATCTTGACCGAGACGACAGACCCCCCGGGGTAGCGCCGAATCGATCGATTGACATCCGGAATGCGAGGCGGGCTGCGGAATGCAGGGACCTCAAGGCCTGAGGCGCGCGCAGCGGTTCCGAGGGAACGGGCCACAGAGGCGAAGCGAAGAGCGGGTACACCAGTCACGTAAATGACTCTCGCAGATGGGTGTGACAGTGTTCTTTTCTATCCTCAATAACCCCCAAATAGACCCCTATTTAGATCCCCTTGAAGCGCCGAGTTGCGGTGGCGCCCTTGGTGATGTTGCCTAGCGGTATGCCCGGGCACCTTGACGACCCCAAATCGACCGCTGAGCAAGCCTCATACGAGGCTATTCAGCGCGTCATGGAGGCCGTTAAGGGCGAGGAGAATGTGATTGATCTTGGACCAAGTGCAGAGCAATCCTCAACACGCGCACTTGTTCCAATACCAGCGCGCAGATCTCGCGAGCTCCCCGACCCGGAGCCTCCAGACCGCGAGATTCGTAGAGGAGATGTAGACCCGTGGGGGCGCAGCGAAAGAGTGCGCAGTATTGCCCGGCGCATATACGACCCTCTCTACCGATACTGGTTCCGCGTGCAGTGGGAAGGCATCGAGCACATACCGACCGAGAGCGGCGCTCTACTTGTCTCTAATCACGCTGGAGCGATTCCGTCAGATGCTCCGGCCATCATGCATGGAATTGAGACCCAACTCGGAAGACCTGTCTATGGGTTAGCCGAGTACCTATTCAGAGATCTACCCGCAATTGGAACGCTCTGGTCACGCGCGGGCGGAGTAACTGCCCACCCTGATAACGCCTACCGACTACTAAAAGAAGATCAGCAATTGGTTCTCGTGTTCCCCGAGGGCGCCAAGGGCACAGGCAAGCTCTACAAAGACAGGTACCGACTCGCGCGCTTTGGTCGCGGTGGGTTTGTTGAGATTGCCATGCGCGCAGGTGTTCCGATTATCCCGATTGCAGTTGTCGGAGCAGAGGAGTCGATGCCGATTCTTTTCAAGAGCAAGCGCCTAGCAAACCTTCTTGGCATCCCATATGCGCCGATTACTGCCAACATGCTGATGTTCGGCCCCCTTGGAGGATTGGCATATTTACCTGCAAAATTCCGCATTCGCGTGCTCGAACCCATTCATTTTACTGCCGAGCCAGATCAAGAGCGTTACTCACGAGCACGCGTTATGGATGCTTCAGAGATGATTCGCGGGCGCATTCAAGAGGCCCTCTACGACATGCTGCGCTCACGCCGCAGCACTTGGTGGTAAATCGATCATGCGCGTACTAGTAACAGGTCTTGGGACTTTCTGGGGGAGTCGACTCGCACAGGCTCTTGAGCAGTTTGACGATGTAGAGGTAATTGTTGGTCTTGACACAAACGAACCTCGCCTCCCACTAGAACGAACAGAGTTCGTTAGAGCAGACTCCGACTACTCGATTCTTCAGCGCATCGTTAAGGCGACAAAGGTCGACACAATTCTCCACACCCATCTGCTTGTTGACTCAACAGAGAACAGCAATCGACGAATGCATGAAGTTAATGTGATCGGGACAATGAACCTGCTAGCAGCCGCTGGAGCAGCTGGTAGTACCGTTCGAAAGCTGATTGTTAAGTCCTCAACGTTGATATACGGAGCAGGCAAGCGAGATCCATATTTTTTCCGTGAGGAGATGGAGCGCACAACCCCTCCCCACACCGAAGTCGAGCGGTCGCTGCTAGAGACCTCTGCGTTTGTGCGCGACTTCGCAGTCGACAATCCGCACGTTGTAGTGACCAAACTTCGTTTCTCGAATGCACTCGGCGACGACATCACCTCGCCATTTGCTCGCTCTCTCAGCCTGCCGGTCGTCCCGGAGATTCTTGGCTTTGATCCTCGCCTGCAATTTGTCCACGAGGAGGACATCACAGGGGCCCTTATTTTTGCGACTAGAAACGACATTCCCGGCGTTTATAACGTTGCTGGTAGAGGAACCATGCCGTGGAGTGAGATCTGCGAAGTCGTCGGAAAGCGCAGGATCCCTCTCCCCCCATTCTTTACAAACTGGGCGGCCGAGCCACTACGAATGACGCGCGTTGTCGACCTACCCCCTGAGGTGCTTGACCTGCTTCGCTACGGAAGAGTCGTCGATACTCGTGCGTATAGGCGCGCTGGATTTGAGTACAAGTACACGACCGCAGCTACGGTAAATGCGTTTGCAAGAAGCCTCCGCCTTGAGTCAGTTGTAGGAGATAGCAATCCTTCATACCGCTACGAGCGCGACGTCGAGACTTTTTTCCGTCACTCCCCCGCAATAATTCGAGAAGGGAACGAGTAATGCCAGTACACGTTGAGCGTCGAGGCAGAGTCGAGATCGTCACGATTGATGATGCAGAGCGGCGAAACATTCTCTCAGCAGAGTTAGTCGCCGGAATTGTCTCGGCGGTAGATGCAGCAGAGGAGGATGAGAATGTTGGAGCGGTAGTCATCACCGGTGCAGGAAAAGCCTTCTGTGCCGGCGCAGATCTCGGAGACCTCGCGGAAATGGGTAGCGGCGAGAGAGACCCCGAGTCGGTGACATCCGTCTACGAGGGATTCCTGCGGGTGCTTAACTGCTCCCTCCCGACAGTCGCAGCTGTAAACGGCCCTGCAGTTGGAGCGGGCTTTAACCTTGCACTTGCATGTGATCTGCGCATTGCAGGTGAATCAGCTCGATTCGACTCAAGATTTCTCTCGATAGGCATTCACCCAGGTGGAGGTCACACATGGCTACTCGACCGCGCAGTTGGGCCCCAAGCCGCTGCAGCTATAGACCTTTTCGGAGCCCGCATCGACGGAGCACGCGCAGCGACAATCGGCCTTGCTTGGGAGTGCGTCTCAGATGACACACTCCTAGATCGAGCAGTCGACCATGCAGAGCGGGCAGCAGCAGCGCCTCGGGATCTCTCTATTCGAACCAAGGCCACCCTGCGCAATGCGCACCCCACTTCAAACCACCCTGAGGCCTTGGCCAACGAGCTCATCGATCAGGTCTGGTCATTTGGCCAACCGTGGTTCGCTGAGCGAACCGGCCGCTGAGGAGACTTCGGATTGAAGAGCCCTGCGCTATTACCCTTTACAGAATGAGCGATTACGACTCCGAGGTAATCGAATCGCCACAACCACCGACTGACTCAGTTGATGAGGACTTGGTGGATGAGGTGGATGAATCTGTAATCCTTGAGGCTCTTCCTACACAAGACCGCTCGCCGATCATGACTGCAGTTGGATGGGGTCTCGGAGCGATTGTTCTTCTTGCCCTAGGTGTTGTTGCCTGGGGGTGGATCATCAACGCAACCGCCGGCTCTGCTGTCGAACGATTCATTAACGGCGAGGGGCAGGTCTACGAGGGCGACGGGTTCAGCGCGCGCTTCCCAACGACACCGGAGCGCGTCTCGTCAGGGGCGGGTGCAACCAAGAGCGTCACTGTCTCGAGCAACGTCGGCCAAGACCTTAGGTTCTCAATCAATTGGACTCAGCAGCCCGAGAGCGCCGCAGAGGATCCCCTCAATGCACTAAACGAGGCAGCTAAGGCTCTCGTCGAAGACTCCAACGGAGAGTTTGTCTCCCAGCGCGACCCTGCAGTATTCGGGACAGCCGCCTCTAAAGAATTCGTTTACAAAGTCGGCAATACATTTACGTATACATCGATGTTGTTGACCCTTGATCGCATCTATACGACGCAGGTATCGAGTATCAAACCGGCGGTGGCAGAGTATGAAGCGCTCAAAAAAGGCTTCTCACTAACTCAACTCCGATAGCTAAACGAACTCTCAAGTTAGGAAATCGCTCTCGATCTGAGCGCGCCGATCCTCCCACTCAGAGGAGACCATCGCATACCTCACGTGATCCTCGTATACCCCACGAATCTGCAGTAATCCTATTGAAGTGCCTTCGTTACGCAGACCAAGTTTCTCTGCCACGCGACGACTTGCAGCGTTACGCGGCACTATCGCGGCCTCAATGCGGTGCAGTCGAAGCGTATCGAACCCAAATCTGAGAGTAAGGGCCACCGCCTCGGGGGCTAGTCCTTTCCCCGCATGCTGCTCTGCGATCCAATAACCAACATATGCAGACTGGAATGGTCCGCGTTGCACACTGCCGAGGCTTACCTCACCGATCAGAGTGTCTTGATAGAAAATGCCGTTGCCATAGGCAGCATCGAACTGACGCTGTCGATCCCATGCTGCACACCGAGATCGAAAAGCAGATTTGTCTGAAGTCGCATCTGGGGTCCCGGAGTCAGGTAACGGCTCCCATGGCTCAAGCCACTCGCGGTTCGCATTACGAACCTCTCTCCACGCCTCAAAGTCTGAGTCTTTTAACGGGCGCAGGGTGATTCGCGGCCCGTCAATAAAAATAGAAGATCTGCTCGTCATTCGTCACCCCTTTCTCACTACAAATTACTTATCACCCTGAACTGCGGAGATTAGCGGGGCATGCACCTGCGGTGCTCCACAGCCCGTAGGCTCTCCAATCGATGCCTAAACCAACTGCCTCCAACGCCCCAGAGCACCTCGTCTGGCTTGATCTAGAGATGACTGGCCTCGACATCCGACGCCACGTCATTGTTGAGATAGCAGTCATCGTGACCGATGTAGATCTCAATCCCCTCGATGAGGGCCTTGACCTTGTGATCCACGCCACCGAGGAAGAACTCGCCGGGATGGACGACTTCGTAACCAAGATGCATACCAAGTCTGGGCTCATCAACGAGATCAGGGCATCAACGGTATCCGTCGAGGATGCGCATGCTCAGGCGTTGGCGTATGTGCGCAGTCATATACCGACTGCGCGAACTGCCCCACTATGCGGTAACTCAATCGGTGCCGATAGGCGTTTTCTTGACTCCATGATGTCGGAACTCGAGGAGTATCTCCATTACCGCAGCATTGACGTCTCGTCTCTAAAGGAACTCGCGCGACGCTGGAACCCGGCGGTTTACAAGAAGCGCCCCGGAAAAGCGGAGCAGCATCGCGCGTTAGGGGACATTCTCGAGTCAATCTCGGAGTTACGTTTTTACCGCGATAATTTCCTTCAGTTGCCCGCTACTCCAACCGAGTAGCGAGACTTCATGGTTCAATTAAGGCTCAATGAAGGCTTAATTAAGGATGCCATTTAACCCAAGAGCGTCGACTGCGCTTATTAGTCGCTCGACTGACTCGGGGCGCGCTGAGTGCCCCATGAGCCCAACACGCCAAGCCTTACCTGCGAATGCGCCAAGCCCTCCGCCTACCTCAATACTCCAGCCGTCAAGAAGCGCTCGACGGAGTGTGGCTTCATCGCTTCCCTCGGGTAGCCAAGCTGCGGTTAGTTGTGGGAGTCGGTAGCCATCCTGGGCAATGAGTTTGAATCCTCGCTCTACCAAAGAGCTCTGCAACTGCGACCCCACCGAGCGATGGCGAGCCCACGAAGCCTCTAGCCCTTCATCGAGCAGCACCCCAAGCCCAGCATGCAGCGCCGCGATCATTGAGGTAGGGGCAGTGTGGTGATATTTACGCGCAGCGCCTACGTAGTCGCCGATCAAGCCAAGATCTAGATACCACGACTGCGCTGGTATGGAGCGAGTCTTTATGCGCTCAACCGCGCGTGGCGAGAGAGTAATTGGCGAGAGGCCCGGAGGGACTCCGAGACACTTCTGTGTCCCGGAGTAACAAGCATCCACTCCCCACGCGTCAACATTTACCGGGACGCCACCTAGGCCCGTGACGGTATCGACAATCAGCAAAGTATCTGTTTCTTGAAGAATGCTTAGCGGTGCGATCTCACTCTCGACTCCGGTAGATGTCTCCGCATGTACCACCGCTACAACGCGCGCTCGGGGATTAGCGCTCTGGGTATCAAGCAATCGCTGCGGATCGATTGGATCTCCCCAAGGAGCCTCCACTCGCAGAACCTCTGCACCGCATCGTCGCGCCACCTCACACATACGCTCACCAAAAACTCCGTTGACACCGATAATCGCAGTGTCTCCGGGTTCAAGCAGATTGACAAAGCATGCCTCCATGCCAGCAGACCCTGTTCCACTAATCGGTAGGGTCAGAGCATTCGAGGTCTTGAATACGCTACGCAGGCGTTCGCTCGTCTCATCGAGCAGTGAGAGGAACATAGGGTCAAGATGGCCAAGAACTGGCTGCGAGAGCGCTTCAAGCACCTCTGGGTAGGCGTTCGAGGGGCCAGGTCCTAGTAACAGTCGCTCAATCATTTAAAGATCGTATCTAGCGCTAAGTAGCTGCGAGCATCCGTACCACCCCATCAAGGATGTCGGACTCGGATACCAGTACCTCTTCATACCCAAGGGACCTAAGCACAGATACGAGAACTATGCATCCACCGACAATTACAGAAGCCCTCTCAGTCTCTAATCCTGGATTGAATCTGCGCTGCTCTAGCGACTCAGTGGCGAGCGTTCGGAAAACATCCTCTGCTGCTGCGCGAGTGATACGAAAGCCGTGGATCCGAGATCGGTCGTACTCGACTAATCCCTGCTCGATTGAAGCGACCGCTGAGACAGTGCCGGCAAGCCCTACAAGAGTCGAACAGTCGCGTACCCCTGGAACCTCTCGTACGACATCAGCCATGTGATCACGCAATACCTGCACAGCATTTGAGAGTTCGTCTGGGAGTGGAGGATCTGAGTGAAGGAATGTCTCCGTAACTCGAACACACCCCACGTCAATAGAGATGAGCCCCTCGGGTTTATCGGTGCCGACCACGAACTCTGTTGAGCCTCCACCGATATCAACAACAAGAAATGGCCCAGGCGCGTCTAGGCCCGCCGTTGCACCAAGAAAAGAGAGAGCTGCCTCCTCCTCACCCGTGATGATCTCTGGAGCAAACCCGAGCGCATCCTCTACAGCTTTAACAAACTCATCGCGATTTCCGGCGTCACGTGCGGCACTCGTTGCAGTTGCGCGCACACGCTCTACCCCCAGACTCTCCATTACACCGCGGTACTCGCGTAGCACGACACAGACGCGTTCAATGCCCGCAGAGCTCAATCGCCGGGTCGATGCCACCCCTTCGCCGAGGCGAGTAATAGTCATCAGGCGCTCAAGAGTCTTTACATCTGCTTCGGCGCCAGATCCCTCAACATCTGCAACAAGCAGGCGAGTTGAGTTTGTCCCCATATCAATCGCTGCACATCTCATTACTCAGACTCCTCAACTTCGCTCAAGAGCCTCTTCTCTACCCATTCACCTACAGGGTCGACTCCCCCTGCAAGAAAATTCGCATAATGGGCATGTAGACACTTCACCCCAATGCGTGTACCCCCGACACCGCCAGATGGACGCGGACCCTCGTAACTCTCAGGTAGGGAGGCGTCTCGCTTGGCTGCATAGGTATCGTGGGCCTCAATCAATGCGCCTGCATCGACTGCAGCCTCAGCGGCGCGAACCCCACCCGCTGCCTCAAGTGTCCCGACACGCCGATTGAGTTCAGGATCTACGAGCCAGTAGAGAGTCGGCATCGGCGTGGAGTCAAACATAAGTGATGCGTTCCTAAGAACAACAGGCTCGCCATTGTCTCCACGTACCACTACCTCAAACTCTGCGCGCGGCTCTCGCCCCAGAAGGAGGGTTACGGCTTCAAGGTCTGCTGGGTTGGTAGGCACGCATTTAAGTGTAAGGGGCATCGCTTCGCTACGGGGAAGTGGATCCTGTTACACCTACGCCACCTGTGACGCCTGTTGCCCCGGGGACTACCGCCCATGCCTGCTCCCCTGGTTTAACCATGCCGAAGCGAGCGCGGGCAATGCGCTCAATCTCAGCGGGGGACTCTAGTAACTGCTTCTGATCTCTAAGAATCTTGGTCTGGGTCCGGAGAAGGACTAATTGCTTCTCGGCGGCGCTGATTCGATTCTGCTGATGGATATATGAACGCACAGGGAATAGATATGCGAGGACAGCGAATAGTGCAATTAAACCTACAGAAAAAGCTACAATTCTCCCCCAACGCGGGATTTGATTAGCGCCGGTCACACCTTTTCTTGGGGAGCGCGTCTTGGGAGCCAGACCATTTTTCTTAGGCGCCATCTTCCTCGGTGCGTTCTTCTTCAACATCGCCATTAGCGACCCCCACTACTCCCCCTCGCAACTGCACTCAGGCCTGGATACATCGCCGCCTCTTCGAGTACCTCTTCTATGCGAAGCAGTTGGTTGTACTTAGCGACGCGATCACTACGTGCAGGCGCACCAGTTTTGATCTGTCCACAGTTCGTCGCGACCGCTAGATCGGCGATTGTTGTGTCTTCAGTCTCGCCGCTTCGATGAGACATGACTGACGTATATGAGGAGCGAGTTGCGAGCTCAATCGCATCTAGCGTCTCGGTAAGAGTTCCTATTTGGTTGACCTTGATAAGAATGGAGTTCGCTACTCCAAGTTCAATGCCGCGACTGAGCCGCTCGACATTGGTTACAAATAGATCATCTCCGACTAATTGCACGCGATCGCCAACAGCCTTTGTCAGAGCGCTCCATCCGTCCCAGTCGTCTTCATCCATACCGTCTTCAATCGAGATGATCGGATAACGAGAAGTTAGGTCTGCGAGGTAGCTCGCGAACTCAGCCGAGGAGAAGGATTTTCCCTCACCTGCGAGCGCATACTGACCGTCTTTGTAGAACTCGCTCGAGGCTGCGTCGAGGGCAATCGCAATCTCTGCTCCAGGGTTATACCCAGCGCGCTCAATAGCTTCTACTAGAAGCACAACTGCTTCTTCGTTCGATGCAAGGCTCGGGGCGAAACCACCTTCATCACCGAGCGCTGTTGCTAGCCCACGTTCTTTGAGTAATGCCTTGAGCGCGTGGTAGGTCTCCGTGCCCCATCGCAACGCTTCGCTAAATGACGCCGCACCTACCGGCATGATCATGAACTCCTGAATGTCAACATTCGTATCGGCATGGGCTCCACCGTTTAGAACGTTCATCATTGGAACGGGAAGCGTGCGCGCATTCGTGCCACCGACATACCGAAACAGCGGCAAGTCGCTCTCCTCTGCTGATGCCTTTGCAACAGCGAGGGATACACCGAGAATCGCATTAGCTCCTAGGCGAGATTTGTTATCAGTTGCGTCTAGGTCGATGAGCGTGTAATCGACCACCCTCTGTTCGGAAGACTCAAGGCCGATAATCGCGTCGGCGATCTCCTGCTTGACGTTCTCTACAGCGCGAAGCACGCCTTTCCCGGTATAACGCTCGCCACCATCACGAAGCTCAGAGGCCTCATGCGCTCCAGTACTCGCTCCGCTCGGAACAGCAGCGCGCCCGCGCGCTCCGCTAATGAGTTCAATCTCAACCTCAACCGTTGGGTTTCCGCGCGAGTCCAGAATCTCACGAGCGTTTACCTCTGCAATTGCACTCATAGTGTCTCTCTCTACCCCGAAAAAAAGGGGTTTTCAATCCTTGAAATCTTGTGGGAAATCTTGTGGTTAGTGTTGAAAGAGTAGCCCCGTGAGGCTTTCACTTTGCTCCATCTGCCCTCCAAAAAGGCTCAATAACGCCAAACCCTCTATCCGAGGAGCGAGGGCGGATTCGAGCCAATTCCCTTCAAAGCACCCCAATCTCACCTGTTCGGGGTTCTCAGCATCCGATAAACAGCGTTTCAGGGATGCCCTACGCGGGGGGAGCACCGTGGCGTGGCTGACGTGCTGGTCCATTCTCAACGCGACTGAGGCGGCGCCAGAGGAGTTCGGGGGTAAGGCGGCGACTTCTCACTGCCTGACGCGTTTTCGGGCCAGGGAATGCGAATAGTTCTCCGCGCTCGAGCGCCGCCTCAGCGGAGTCAAGAACCTCCCTCGCCTCAATGCCCGGGAGCCCTTCAAGCGCCCTCGGGTCGGCTGCATTGATCCCAGCGAGCATCGGTGTATCGACCGGCGGCGGGCAGACGACAACCGTGCGCAGCCCAGTTCCAACAAGTTCATGCGATAGCACCTCTCCGAATGCAAC
>CALQAT020000007.1:0-32880 GCA_943328625.2 Bordetella parapertussis
ATTCTCAACCTCCTTGAGGACATGAAGGCTCGCTACGGATTAACTCTCGTATTCATTGCTCACGACCTTGCTGTCGTTAAGAACATCAGCGATCGTGTTGCGGTTATGTATCTCGGAAAACTCTGCGAGATCGCTACACCCGATGACCTCTACGCATCGCCTGCTCACCCGTATACCGCTGCGCTTCTCAGCGCTATTCCGGTGGCAGACCCCGAGGTAAACCCAACGCTTCGCGGTGGCGTCGGAGGAGAGATCCCCTCCCCTCTTGCCCCTCCATCTGGCTGCAGATTCCGCACGCGTTGCCCATTGGCAACAGAGAAGTGCGCAGAAGAGGAGCCCCAGATCCAAGAGATTCGACCGAATCACTTCGTGGCGTGCCACTTCCCTCTCGCCGAGGGTCAAGAACTACCTACCCTTGAGGCAAATATCGCTTAAGTCGCTCTATTTCGCTATACGCGCCGAGCGAGCCATCGCAGCGTCAAGCATGGGTCTAAATAGTCCAGCTACGCGAACCAACATCGCGGATTGAAGATCGAGAGTAATTGCTACTCGATGCTTCTCAACTCCATTGACGATGGCTGTTGCAACCTCGTCTGGCGTTCGTAACTTGATCCCCGCCGATATCGCAGCCGTCTCTCGAGGCTTCAGAAGGTTCTCAGCCTCAAACCCAGGGGTATCGGTATCCGGAGGGTAGGCACATAGAACCTTCACGCCATGGCTACGCATCTCAGCCCGAAGTGTCTCCAATAATCCGCGTAGCGCAAACTTTGAAGCACCGTAAGCGGAGTACCCAAATACGCCAATCAATCCGGCTACCGACGAGACCCCGACGATGGTTCCGGATCCCCTCTCGACCATCGAAGGAAGCACTGCTCTTATCCCATTCAATGTTCCGAAGTAATCAAGCTCCATTTGATCTCGAAATACCTGATCATCCAATTCAAGGAAGTAGCCAGGGTGCGCCGCACCGGCGCAGGTAATTAACAGGTCACACGGACCAGAAAGCTCGATGAGTAGGGCGACTGCGCCCTGAAGCGCCTCTACATCAGTGACATCTGCAGAGGCGGTTCGCACTCCGTCAAGCTGAGCCTCAAGCTGAGCGAGTTTCTCGGGATCTCTCGCTATTACTGAGACGCTGCATCCTCGCGCTCGAAGTTGCTTCGCAACCTCTAGCCCAATCCCGGATGATCCTCCGGTAATTATCGCGTGTGATCCAGGAAAAGCGAACCTAGAGCGGCTCACTTGGGACCGATCATCTCCTCGGGCTTAAGTGCGGCATCGAACTCTTCACCTGTGAGGAAACCTAAAGATACGGCTGCCTCGCGAAGGTTTGTGCCTTCTTTATGGGCCTTCTTTGCGATGAGTGCCGACTTGTCATACCCAATGACTGGGTTGAGAGCGGTAACAAGCATCAGCGAGTCGCGCACGTGCTTTGCGATCTGCTCGCGGTTCGGCTCAATACCAACAACACAGAACTCCATAAAGTTTCTGCATGCATCCGTGAGGAGGTCGACAGAGTGTAGGAAGTTGAAGATCATCACAGGCTTAAAGACATTGAGTTCAAAGTTGCCCATGGATCCTGCAACCCCAATAGCGGTGTCGTTCCCGATTACTTGAACGCAGACCATTGTGAGAGCCTCGGACTGAGTTGGGTTTACCTTCCCGGGCATGATCGAGGATCCTGGCTCGTTCTCCGGGAGCTGCAACTCGCCGATTCCGGCACGCGGCCCCGAGCCGAGCCAACGCACATCATTCGCGATCTTCATCAGCGAAACTGCAAGTGTGCGGATCGCTCCACTCGCAAAAACAATGTCGTCATGCGCTGCAAGGGCGGCAAACTTGTTAGGCGCTGAGGCAAACGGGAGGCCGGTGAGGCGAGCAATCTCAGCAGCGGATCGGTCAGCGAACTCCGGGTGAGTATTGATTCCGGTACCTACTGCCGTGCCTCCGAGAGCAAGAAGCAGCAAAGCCGGCATTGCTTGATCAATACGCTTTAAATCTGCGTCCAATTGAGCAACGTAGCCACTGAATTCCTGACCAAGAGTAAGAGGAACTGCATCTTGGAGGTGAGTGCGCCCGATCTTGACAATGTCTGCAAACTCTTTTGACTTCACATCGAGAGCATTGCGCAGAGCAGTGACCGAGGGAACGAGGCGGGCCGTAACCTCTTGATAGGCAGCGATATTCATCGCCGTCGGAAACGTGTCATTCGATGACTGCGACATGTTCACATCATCGTTGGGGTGAACCGGTGACTTGGAGCCCATCTCGCCACCCGCCATCTCAATCGCGCGGTTCGAGATGACTTCATTGACATTCATGTTGGTCTGGGTACCAGAACCGGTCTGCCATACGTAGAGTGGAAAATGGTCGCTAAGTATCCCTGCTACTACCTCATCCGCCGCAGCATTGATCAGAGCAGCCTTCTCGTCACTAAGTTTCCCGAGGTCTCTATTGACTGTCGCCGCGGCTCCCTTGAGAAGCCCCATTGCGCGAATTACAGCGGTCGGCATACGGTCCTCCGCTACAGAGAAATGGTGAAGCGAACGCTCAGTCTGGGCACCCCAGTAGCGATCACTTGCGACCTCGATTGGACCCATCGAGTCGCTCTCAGTACGGGTCGACGCTGCGCCTTGCTTGGTTGAGTCGGCTGCCATTGTGCTCCTCACATGCTCTACCGAGGTAGGCGCATGCTCTCTCTGATCAGTGGGCCCAGCGCCCCTGATTCTGATAGTCCCTGATTCTGATGTCCTTAAATCTGATAGTCCCTGAAAATCTGATGGTCCCTGATTCTCCGAACCCTGCGACGGTAGCAAGACTCCCCTACGGCGTGCCCACCGAGGGGCTTTATGAAGCACGATCACGGCAAGATCGCCGCAAAATCGCGGCAAGATCAAGTGGATCAATCGCCGAGGACTAACCCGTGGCGAATTAGATTCTCAGTCACTAATAGCGGCCTACTCCAGAGGCGGGCTGCAGAGAACAAGTCTGAGAGGCAGAGATGGCGCATAGTGGCGACGCAGTAAGCGACCATGGCGCCACAGACAGCACTAACGCCGGAGCGCCAACTAGTGAAGTCTACGCCCTAAGCGATGCCTACGTCTCCGAGTACGCAGCACTAGACCCGACAGGTGCGACCGCTGTGGGGATAGACGACCACCCAACAGCGCTGACCGACTACTCCCCAGAGGCGCTTGAGGAGCGTGCAAATCTTGCTAGGTCGGCACTTGTGGCATTACAACGGATAGAGACCGTGGAGACCCGAGACCGTATCGCTAGCGAATTTATGCAGGAGCGTCTCGGCGTAGGGCTCTCTCTAGAGAGTCTTGGGGAGCAGTATCGAGAACTCAATGTGCTTGGTGGGCCGATACAGGCGACGCGAGAGGTATTCGACCTCATGCCTCGCGAGAATGAAAACGATTGGGATCAGATCTCAGTCCGAATGTCTGGGGTAGCAGCATCATTAGCTTCGGTGCGCAAGAGCCTTGAGAGCGGGGTTCTACGAGGCCTACTTGCTCCTTCGCGTCAAGTCGAGGGCGTCGCACGACAGTGCGCAGCATGGGCAGGCAATACCGGGCTCCAACCATTCTTCATCTCAGTTGTGTCGGAATTTGATAGCAGCAACATCGAATCGAAATCTCTCAGCAGTTCATTAAAGAAGAATGCAGAGAGCGCCACTCAGGCCTATGCAGAGATCGCAGAGTTTCTCTCGGAGAAATATCTGCCTGCATCTACGCCAGTAGACGGAGTGGGGCGCGAGCGATACGCAGCCTTTTCACGCCTCTACAACGGAGCGGAGCTTGATCTAGATGAGGCATACGAATGGGGATGGGCGGAGTTAGAGAGAATTGAAGAGCAGATGGCGATTCTCGCAGAGCGCATCCTCCCCGGCGCTGGGCTCAGCGAGGTCGTTGAGTTGCTCGAGACGGACCCGAGCCGCTCCATTGAAGGCCCAGACGCATTTAGGGGATGGCTTCAAGATCTCCTGGACAAGACAATCTCAGATATAAACGAGACTCACTTTGATATCCCCGAGCGGGTTCAGCGAGTCGAGGCCATGATCGCGCCTCCCGGTGGCGGAGCAGCGATGTATTACACGGGGCCCTCTGAAGATTTCTCTCGCCCCGGGCGTACTTGGTACCCAACTCAGGGTCATACGCTCTTCCCTCTCTGGGGCGAGGTCTCAACTTGCTACCACGAAGGCGTTCCGGGTCATCACCTTCAAATTGCTCAGGTGGTGCACCTTGGCGAGAGGATGACCCGTTTCCAGCGCACACTCGGTTGGAACTCCGGGCACGGCGAGGGTTGGGCACTCTACGCCGAGCGACTTATGGGAGAGCTCGGATACCTAGAAGTACCCGATTACGAGTTTGGAATGCTGCGCGCTCATGCACTTCGAGCCGTACGCGTCATTGTTGATATCGGGATGCATCTCGGTTTACGAATTCCAAGTACAGAGAACGAGTTTGGCGGCGAGGTATGGACTCCCCAGATTGGTCTTGCATTCGCCATCAAACGGAGTCGTTTCCCAAGCGAGATGATGTCCTTCGAGATTGACAGGTATCTCGGTCTCCCAGGCCAAGCCATCTCATACAAGATCGGTGAGAGGGTCTGGCTCGAAGCTAGGGAGGCCTCGAAGAAACAGCTCGGCGCCGAGTTTGATTTAAAGGCATGGCATGCCTTCGCTCTCGACCTCGGGCCGCTCGGTCTCGACCTCCTTAAGCAAGAGCTCGCAGAGTTTTGAACCAAATTCAAAATAAAATCTCGTAAGAAATCTCGTAATAACCCCAGACACCACTGGCTGGCCTCCCAATCTGGCCATGAAGGTGGGCCAAGGACATCTTCGGGATTTTGACTGTGATGCGCGCTCTCAGGGCCTCCTAACGAATGGGGCTCCCTCGCTGGCGATGCGCTCGCCCACAGCAGGCAGAACATTTACGTCTCTTAGCAGCCAACTGCGTAGGTTATGGCCGAGCAAACTTTTCGCATCACATCTTCGCTGACACGCCCAATGGGGCCAGTCAGCGAAGCTTGAGTAACTGTGTGTAGTCCATCGCAGTTAATAACAGAGGGGCTATCTAGGCCGACAACGACGTGATCAATCTTTACTTCCACGTTGAGACCCCTAATCGAGGTAGTGACTTCGGCCACCGTAACTAGATCGCGTACTTCAAGTACCTCGGATCGCGTAAGTATTATTATTGGACGACGCTTTTTACCAACGTGGGCTAACCATATTTCGCCTCGGTTCACGACTGGACCCACGCTTCAGCCTCGGTCCAGAACGTATCTGCACTCTCCGGATGCTGGCGGTAGGCATCGCGGTCTGCTGCTGCCATCGCAGCGCGAACGGCGTCGGAGACACCTTGGCGCGCAGCGGCCGAGATATTTACGCCGAGCTCTTGGGCGCTCGCAGCCAACTTTTCATCCAGCGTGAATGTCGTTCTATTCGAAGCCATAATTCCATACTATCAATTACTGCTGTCAAGGATTGCTATCACTTATTGATAGCAGAATTTAATGGTAGAACGAGTTGCCGCCCAGGAAGCGAACTGACCGTAATCGCCGCAATAGTTGAGCTCACCACTTGAAACCGCCATTGAAAATAAATCTCGAAATAACGCCGAAATTAGATATTGATCGGCTTCACTGTCACACCCCCCTGTTATTCTCGAACATATGTTCGACCGATTGAATCAACTCACCGCAGAACTCCAGACCTTCATCTCCTCCCTCGACGTTGATTGCGTTGATGCTGCCGGCGCTCGCCGATTGGTGGAGATCGCCGAGCGAGTTCGCAGGGCTGGCGATTCTCTGCGCACTGTGGCAGTCGGCCAAGTAGAGCGCACTAACGCTTGGAAGGGTGAAGGCGCCAAGAGTATTTCGGAGTGGCTCTCGAACGAGACCGACTGTGCGCACTACGAAGCCCAGTCTGTGGTGGTGCTCGCTAATCAACTGCAGCACCTGCCTGTGACGACTGCAGCGTTGCTCTCAGGGGATCTATCGGGCACACAGGCTGCAGAGGTAGCCCGCGGTGCGATCGTTGCGCCGAATACCGAGACACAACTCTTGAACCTCTCAAAGCACGCAACCGTGCGCGATCTACGCGATGCAACCTCTCGGGTAGTTGCAGCAGCCACCGACGAGGCAGAACGACACAGGCAGGTGCATAAATCGCGGTTCTTCAAGTCGTGGCGAGACCCTGATGGTGCGTTCATCATCAAAGGGCGCATGACAGTTGCTAATGGTGCGCTAGTAATGGCAGCACTCAAGCCAATACAGGATGAGATCTTCAGGGCAGCACGAACTAGTGGAGATCACGAGAGGCCTGAGGCATACGCAGCTGACGCTCTAATGGCCCTCTGCGAGAAGGCGACCACAAAGCAGATAAGTACAAGCGGCACAAAAACAACTCGCCCTAACGCTGTGATCAATATTCGAGTCGACATAGATGCACTTAAGCGTGGGCATACCGAGCATGGTGAGGTCTGTGAGATCGCCGGAGTTGGCCCGATACCGGTCGCAACTGCTACCGAGTATCTAGGTGAAGCATTCTTGAAATTACTCGTGCTTGACGGCACAGATATCAGGACCATCGCTCACATGGGGCGAGCAATGCCGTTTGGGATTGGCGAGCACCTAAATACCGAGACCCACCAGACCTAAGCGACACGGGGTAACGCGAGTAACGCCAAACAGCACGGCCATTAAAAACAACACACCGCTGCCCTGCCTATATACGCCCGGCCTCGCGCGCTGCTGCCTCGGCTTTATCTAGCGTCTCGCCGATGATTGTGAGCCCACCGTCCCAGAAGCCTGGGTCTGCAAGATCGCAATCGACCATGCGCCCCAGCTCCGTTGGAGACTTGGATCCTCCGGCTTTGAGTAGGTCTAGATACGCAGGCACGAATGCATTCCCGCGCTCCTGATAACGCCGATAAACGCTGAGCGCTAGCAATTGTCCGTAGGCATACGCGTAGACGTAGCCAGGAGTATGTATGAAGTGGGGAATATAAGACCACCAGGTGCGATAGCCCTCAGTTAGTTCGACAGAGTCTCCGAGCATCGCACTCTGAGTTGCGAACCAATGATCACCAAACTCCTCAACAGAGAGTTCTCCGCTATCACGGTGGTGCGTATGAACTGCATTCTCAAAACGGTTCATCGCAACCTGGCGAAAGACTGTTGCAATTTGTCCATCAAGATTCTCCGCTAGGAGTGCAAGCCGATCGGCCGGGTCCGTAGTGCCGTCGAGAATTCTCCCAAAGGTAACGGTCTCGCCGAATACCGAGGCAGTCTCAGCGAGAGTCAGCGGTGTTGACTGGTGGAAGATGCCTTGTTCACGCGCTAAGAAGGCGTGAAGGCCGTGCCCTAACTCGTGAGCGAGAGTCAGCACATCGCGGCGAGTGGAGGTCCAGTTAAGGAGCAAGTATGGGTGCACATCCGGCACCGTGTACGAGCAGAAAGCACCCGGCCGCTTACTTGGGCGCATAGGAGCATCGATCCAACCCTCATCGAAGAAACGACGAGCAATATTGGCCAACTCCGGGGAGTAAGACGAGTAAGCATCGAGTACTAGATCTCTTGACTCACTCCACCCAAATTTTGTCTCTGAGTCGGCTACAGAGGCGGAGCGGTCATAGTCAGCGAGTCGCTCAATCCTGAGAAGGCGCGCCTTCAGGGCATACCAACGCTGAGGAATGTCGTAGCGAGCAACTACGGCCTCCACTAAAGCCTCGACACTCGCATCAGATGCCTCATTAGAGAGGTTGCGCGATGAGATCCACGAAGGGAATGAGCGGAGGCGATCACCAATAGCGTTGTCAGCGATGACGGTGTTGAATACGAATGCTCGCGTTCGCAGCCCGGGAGCAAGTCCCTCTGTAACTGCCGCGGCTGCAGCGGCGCGCACTTCACGATCGGGCGTACTTAGAAGCGAGAGCGCCAACTCAAGAGGGGCTGGCTCTCCATCGATTACAACCTCTGCCGAGGATGTCAACTCATCGAAGAGGCGACCCCACGCCCTTACTCCTGTTAGTGAGCGCTGGATATCGACCTGCTCGGCCTCTTCTCCGAGGCGGTGCGGACGCGTGCTCCTAAGCGTGCGAAGCGAGTGTGCGCAGAAGGCGAGCCTCTCGTCGGCTAATAGAGCCTCCGCGAGATCGTCATCAACTGCAATCCACTCAAGATCAAAGAAGACAAGATCTGATGCGAGAATCCCAGCGCGTGACTCGATGCGCTGCATTAGCGCGCCCCTTTGAGCATCAGCAGTATCTACCGTGAAGCGCAGCCCTGCGTAAGATCCAGCGCGCCCAATGCAGTCGTTAACCGCAGCGAATTCATGCATAAGAGCGGCCAGGCCTTCAGCATCGAGCGAAGCGATACTCCCCCGCTTTGAGACAATTCGGGCGATGATTACAGCCGCCTCATCGAGCAGAGCATCTACACCGCCCTCTCCGCGCCCGCCTAGAAGGGGCTCGAGATCCCATGCAACATCCGATGCAAGGAGGTCCGCAGTTACGAGGTCGCTCTCATTGGTTGCCATTGGCATAACCCTTCTCTAGCGTCTTTGTTGCCCGGATTTAAATGACTACGAATTAGATAGTGATGATGCTACGGATGAAGGACTAGGACCAGCTGATCTGGCGAGCGCATCTGGGAGCGCCTTGGCGTGGAGGACAGTAAGTGAACGAGTGGCACGACTCAGAGTTACATATAAAAGGCGCAGCCCTGAGAGATCCGCCCCCACCAGGTCTGCGGGCTCAACGACTACAACATGATCGAACTCAAGACCCTTGGCGGCGGTTGGGCTCACGATTGCTATTGGCGCATCGAGTACCTCAGGAACGTCCGCAACAGCACCAAGGTCAATCAAAGCATCCGCAAGATCTGCACGCATTGCGCGCGGAGCAATCACGGCAACACTCCCGCCGCGTGCCGCAGCGACGCGAGTCTCTGCAACGGCATCAGCAAAGACATCTTGTGTGCTAATAATTCGCGGATTCTCTCCACTTGAGCGCACTGCTCTAGTTGGCTTAACGTCTGGTGCGACTACTGCGAGCAAGCGATTCGCTAGCTCCATAATCTCAGCCGGGGTTCGGTAATTAACAGAGAGAGTTACAAGGCGCGACTCCTCGCGCTGCACTAGCAACTTCAAGACCGCTTCCCATCCACTTGCAGCACCCGCGCGGCTTGCCTGCCCAAAATCTCCGACCAGCGTCATCGATCCATTTGGAGCGCGACGAGCGAGCATGCGCCACTGCATTGGCGTGAGATCTTGAGCCTCATCGACAATTACATGCCCAAAGGTCCTCAACTCTGGCACCTCGATGACTCCACCGACATCGCTATCACCGCGATAGCGCGCCACGACGTCTGCCGCGTTCGTGTAGTTGTCCAACCCGTGCTCAGAGATCACGGTTGTAGCGGCCTCGAGCATCTCGCGATCCTCTGCGCCTCGCCTCCGCGAGATGCGAGGAAACGCCAACTCAACCGGGCCGACCAAAGCATCAGCCTCATCCACTAGCGCAACATCAGCTTCACTCCAACGCACTGCTCGCAGATTTAAAGAGCGAGCCCGGAGAAGGAGGGACTGCTCGTGCTCGGTCAGTACTCCCTCTCCAGCCGAGCGCACCAAGGGCTCAAATGAAAAGAGATCGTGAACCAACTCTGCGCCAGTTATCACGGGCCAGATGCGATCCAGAAGCATTCGTACCTCTGGAAGGCGTCGAATGCGGCGCCGTATGTTGCTCTCCCACTCTCTAGGAGCAGCCTCGCCGCGCGCTAGCGCCGCAGCGATCGCAGCATCATGCCCAGAGTCGTCATCAAGATCCGAGTCGTCATGGCTCATTACACCATCGTGGGCCGCTATCAAGGCCGTGCGGTAACGAGCGTAGAGGTTGTCCATAATTGAACGCTCCACCGCTAGACGTTTTGCATTATGCGCTCCGCGCCTTCTCCGAATGCGATCGAGGATTGCCGCAACTTTGCCGCGCCTGATAACAAGGCGAAGGCCATCGATGGTCATAAGCGTGTCGCTCCTTGGAGCACGCTCACGATCGCGTAGAGCGCGTGCGAGTACTTGAGCCATTCGCTGATCACCCTTGAGCGCCGATGCCTCGTAGGACTCCTCTTGCTCAAGGCGAAGGCTTGGCTTCAATCCGCCGATCGTGGCGAGTTGTACTTCGTGCTCCCCAAGCGATGGCAGCACCTGCTCTATATAGCGGAGGAAGACCGAGCTCGGGCCAACGACAAGAACTCCCTGCGAAGCAAGCCTGTGGCGATAGGTATAGAGCAAGTAAGCGGCGCGGTGAAGAGCCACCGCAGTCTTACCAGTGCCAGGGCCACCCGATACGACGAGAACCCCAGGCAACGCGGCCCGGACAGCAGCATCCTGCTCTCCCTGGATAGTCGCGACGATGTCATCCATGCGCCCAGTACGTTCGCGGTCAAGAGCACGCATGAGAGCGCCCTCGCCTTTGACGATTAACCCAAGCTCATCGGCACGCGTTGCATCGAATACCTCGTCATCGAGCCCAACAAGTTCGCGGCCGTTCTTAGTTAGAAGGTGTCTCCTGCGCAGAATCCCCATGGGGTCTATCGGCGTTGCCCTGTAGAAGGGCTCTGCTACCGGGGCACGCCAGTCGATCACGAGTGGATCGCCCTCGTCGTCATCAACAGCGAGGCGGCCTACATAAAGTGGCCGCCCACCTATCTCACGATCTATTCGGCCGAACGCAAGCGGGGCTTGCCCAACATCAAGAACCGCGAGCCTGCGATGCGTATTCTCGAGAGCGATATCTCGCTCAAGCCTTGCTTGGTGTGTACCGCCGCGACCGACTTCGTCGTAGGCCTCAGCGACCCGACTCGCAGACCTGCGCATACCGTCAAGGCGCGAGTAGACGCGATCAAGAAATTCCTGCTCTGCTGCAAACTCAGGATCTGCAAGGCGTGGGTCTTCGGTCACGTGCTCACTCTCGGTTGGTTCCCTTAAAGAAGGTGATTCCCAAAAGGGGGGCACTTGATTCTAGGGCTTGAGTGGCACATTCCCAAAAGCGGGAGGATTATCACCTCTTGCGCAGCCCAATCGGGAGTACCCGCTCTGCATACCGTGTAGATCCGATTAGGTCGGGTCAGATCTGCTTTGGGGTGGTTATCTCTACTTTCGCAGCATCGAGGAGCATGAACCTCTCCCCAATCGTGAGTTCCCCGAGTGCATCGAGGTGAAACACCACGCCCCCAAGATTCGATAGTTGCCCGGCCGCCACGCCGAGATGGCGCTCAATCGCACGTACTACCCCGCTATGACTAACCACGAGAATGCGACCATCGCCACCATTAGCGAGAATCTCAGTCAGCGCCTCAATTCCGCGTTGCGCTACCGACTCATCTGGCTCGAAACCATTTGGGCGTTTATGACCCGCGAGATAGCCAGGCCACCCGTCTTCAATCTCGAGGCGAGTCATCCCTTCCCACTCGCCGGCATCACGCTCGGAGAGTCGTTCATCAATATTTACCTCGAGACCCTTCGCCGTGGCGATAATGGATGCCGTCACTCTCGCGCGCTGGAGATTTGATGCCCAGACACCTGAGATGTCGCCTATGTGCAGTGCTGCATCTTGAGCCTGCTGCTCGCCGAGTTCGGTGAGCTCTGGGTCAGCCTTCCCCTGCCATCTCCCCTGAGCGTTCCAGGTTGATTGCCCGTGTCGGGCTACTAGCAACGAACCCACGGGCGATTCAGTCCTCGTCTGTGATTGTCGCGTCAACAAGTACGAACTCGTCACTACGCAGAACTAAGGATGCCGACTTGCCCTCAAGAGGATGCTTCAGAGAGCCATGCGCACGATCTACATAGACGCGAATAGTTCTTCGACCAGCAGAGGTAGGAATACTGACCCGATCGGTTCCAGACCACTTGAGAGCTGCTGCAGAGAATGTTATTGACTGATAATTGCCGAACTTCTGACGAGTCAAGGACTGCGTTACGCGAAGCGTTGAAGGAACATTGAATGTAGCCGGGAGTCGAAATCGCTCGAGCTCCTCTAGAACTATCGATCGAAGTGCCGGCCCAGACTTCACAGACTCATCTAATGCACGAACCCGCGCAGCATTACAGGCCTTATTCACGCGCTCCAATGTCGCCATTAGGAGATCGTGCTGGTCGGAGTCGGGGATGAGTTGTGCAGTCGTGTCTGTCATAGGAGCGTCAAATGTTGCCCGATGGAGGGGTCTCTTGGCGAACCGGTTCCCGAACGCGGCCGTTATCGGGGTCAGGGGCCCTTGACCAGACGATTTTTCCGGTGGTTCTGCGATCAGCAAGACGCCCCAAAGCGGCCGGCACCTCACTCAGTTCGACGACCTCCGAGATTAGAGGACTAATTGCGCCCTCCTCATAAAGGCCTATCAGGCTTCTATGGATTTCGTGAACGAGCGCTGGGTTCTTCGTGTTGTAGAGCCCCCAATGAACACCCAGAATCGAGTAATTCTTGACGAGAGCATGGTTCGCTGGAGCCTCTGGGATTCGCCCGCTCGTGAATCCAATTACCAAGAGGCGACCCTCGAACGCAATACATTTTCTAGACCGGTCAAACGTATCTCCACCGACAGGATCGAAGATCACATCTGCGCCCCGCCCGCCAGTGGCTTCCTTTACAACCTCAACAAAATCATCACTTAAATAATCAATTACTAACTCGGCTCCTAGCGATCGACATAGGTCAACCTTCTCCTTGCCACCTGCTGTCGCAAATACGCGCGCCCCCGCTGCAATTCCAAGTTGAATTGCAGCGGTGCCGACACCTCCTGCGCCTGCATGCACGAGCAGAGTCTCTCCCGGCTGAATAGCGGCGCGGCGGTGAAGTGCTAGATGGCTAGTTTGATATGTGACGTGTAGTGCAGCGGCGTCCTCAAATGGCATCGCCGGAGGAATCCTGAACACCTGTGAAACGCGCGCAACTGTCTCCTCAGCAAATCCCCCAAGACCAGAGTCTGGAACAGCTAGAACACGCTCGCCTACTAAGTCAGGAGAGACTCCTTCGCCGACGCGAGTCACAACACCTGAGACCTCTACCCCAGGAGTAAACGGAAGGGCGGGCTTCACTTGATACCCACCACGACACATCAAGACATCAGAGAAATTAAGCGCCCCAGCCATCACGTCAATCGAGACTCCACCGTCACCAAGGAGAAGTGGATCTAGCGACTCAAGGCTCAGTACCTCCCCTGGCTCCCCTAATTGGTGGAGACGCAGGGCTCTGAACTTCGACATGGCTCCAATACTAGAAGGCTCGCAGCAAAAAGACCGGCGAAAAGACACGCGAAGAGATAGGCGGAGCGACTGGCGTTTAGGCGGAGCCTTCGAGACTGCAGGGGGAAGCGCCACAGGGACTAGTCAAGGTTCAACCTCAAATATTTGTCACTAAAGGCTCAGAAAATTCTCCATACTCGCCATGGCATTGCCTAACATTATGAAATGTCAGGAACCCCACCGACGGCTCTCGTAGTTGACGACTCCCCCGATATCCTCAACCTCGTATCGAGCGCACTCCAGAGAGATGGATTCGTGGTCTCTCAGGCATCAAGCGGAGACGACGCAATCGCGATAGCTCGCAGAGACTCTCCAGACCTAATCGTGCTCGACGTAATGATGCCAGGAACAGATGGCATTGAGACATGCAGGCTGCTGCGCGAATTTACTGATGCTTATATCGTGATGCTCACAGCAAGGGCCGACGAGGTCGACAAACTTGTTGGGCTCTCCATTGGAGCCGATGATTACATGGTCAAGCCTTTCTCTCCTAGAGAGTTAGTAGCGCGTGCCCGTGCGATGCTGCGACGACCACGCAGAACCGGCCCAGAGTCATCGATTCGCATATTCAACGGGATGAATGTAGATACCGGAACCCGTGAAGTCTGGGTCGATAATGCTGTCGTTGCCTTAACCCGCACTGAGTACGAGATACTCGACAGCCTCGCATCTGATCCGCGCAGCGTAATAACCCGTACTGCGCTTGTGCAGAGGATATGGGGGCAAGACTGGTTCGGTGACGATCACGTACTAGACGTCCACATGTCATCTCTGCGGCGCAAGATCGGTGACGTCTCTGGCACCCCTCGCTTCATCACCACTGTGAGAGGCGTCGGTTACAGGTTCGTCGGAACCGCACCAGATCAGACCTGACCAGGCCCGACAAGGCCCGACAAGAAGTGATACGACCCTAAAGCGTGCTTGCTCTAAAGTGTCCGATCTAAGTAGAAACGCCGACCGGATTAGGGGAGAATATGGCCTGGACGCGAGAAGAGATTCAGGAATCCTTCGATAGGTTCGCCAAGACAGCTGAGCATGGCGGCGCAACCGGAGACTGGGTGCCGTGGTCGGAGTGCTTCACTGAGGACGCCGAGTATTACGAGCATCACTATGGCAAGTTCTCCGGTCGAGCAGCGATTCTGGCTTGGATTACCGAGACGATGGCGCAGTTCCCCAACAATGAAATGACTGAGTTCCCTGCGGATTGGGTCATGATTGATGAGCAGCGCGGGTGGCTTCTCTGCGCTATCTGGAACCGGTTCAAATCAATCGGCGACGGAGAGGTCTACCAGGAGATCAACTGGACCATGCTGCATTACGCAGGTAACGGACTCTTCTCATATGAGGAAGACATCTACAACCCCAATGAGTTTGGGGTCATGGTCGGCGCTTACTTGAAAGCCCGCAAAGCAGCGGGGATCAACTAATCGCCCAGATCCGAATTTCGAGATGACAACGCCTCGCTTTGAGCACTGGGCGGCACAACCAGGTCCACGCGGAGAGACACAGCCAAGGATTCCCGCAGCCACCGTCATCTTGCTTCGCGACACCGATGATGGGCTAGAGACCCTGATGCTTAAACGAGCATCAAAACTCGCTTTCGCGGGAGGCCTCTGGGTATTCCCGGGAGGGCGGGTTGATCCCCTCGATGTTGATCCGTTGAACCCGGAGGACCACGAACTCGCAGCAGCGCGCGCTGCGGTGCGCGAAGCCCAGGAGGAGGCTGACCTAATTGTTGAGCTCGAGGGGCTAGTCCCACTCGCCTACTGGGAGCCGCCGCCGCAGACGCCAAAGCGTTTCTCAACGTGGTTCTTCGTCGCACGCGCACCAGAGGGTTTAGTCACGGTTGACGGCGGAGAGATTACGGAGCACGAATGGGCTCAACCGTTGCGCACTCTTGAGCGTCGAGACCTAGGCGAACTTGAGTTAGCCCCTCCAACTTGGGTAACCCTGCGAACACTTGCAGCCTCTGAGACTGTCTCAGAGGCGCTAGAGGCAGCCTCAGAAGCCACGATCGAGCATTTCTGCACACACGCCAGCATCACCGAAGATGGCGGAGTGATTGCGATGTGGCATGGAGATGCAGGTTATGAATCTGGCGACACCTCAACCCCCGGGCTACGTCATCGCCTCTCCATGTATCAGAGCCGATGGGACTACGAACGGAACGCACCCATTATTGAGATTGACAGAGACAGGCTGAAGTAGCGAAACCCTCTCCAGTTGGAGCCATGATCGCTACCCTACGCAGGGTGGGAGGCCACGAGGCGACGCATTCCCTCGCGCCAGTCAATCTTCGTATGCCCTACGAGTTCGTGCATGCGAGTCAGATCTACGCGCACTCCACCGATAGTTGAGCCCGTCTCTATAAAAGTGGGTACGCAACCAGCCTCGCTTGCGAGTAACTCGCACCATTCCTCGAGTGAGACCGTCTCATCCCCTCCCCAATTAACAATCGTTACCGGCTCACTCGCTGCATCGAGAAGGGCTGGAACCATCCGCGCAATGTCGTCATGGTGGATCGGGTTGAAGAGATTTGGGCGATCAGCGTGGACGGGAATTGGCTGCCCTGCACGCATCATCGCGAGGTGAAACGCTGGCCATCCGCCTTCATCGCCATAGGGAACATTTAGTCGAGCAATCGTTGTTGGGATCTCAAACCTTCGAGCGCTGTAACGCACCATTACCTCTGCTGCAATCTTCGAGATTGAGTACGTGGGCATCATGGTGCGATGGTTATCCCCGAGCGGATCCGTCTCTTTGAGTTCGTGTGCGCCAGCAGGCTGGTATACGCCTGTCGAGGAGCAGTGCAGAAAAGCCTTAGCGGAGCGAGTGTGCTCCATCAATAGCGAGATCGACTCTGCATAGAGATTCACATCTAGATCCCACTTACCACTCTTAAGAACAGCGAAGTTGGCGACATAATCGAAGTCTTTGGATACCTTCGCAAAATCGGCCTTAGCAAGATCAACCTCAACACACTCGACGCCTCTCGCCTCTAATGCTTCTCGCTTGGCGGTATCACGAAAGCGTGCAATCGCCGTCACCTCATGCTCGACGGCGAGAGCAATCGCAACTGGAAAGGCGACCTGCCCTGTGGCTCCAGTGATTAGTACCTTTGATCCGCTATCCACTTAGGAGACTCCCTTATTCAGAATCAGTATGAAGAATGAACTCTAAGAATGAACTCTAAGAATGAGCTCTGAAAATGGCGCTTAAGAGTCTTTAGTATTACGAGCAACGAAAGATTGCAGGACTGCATCGGCCTGCGTATTAGGCAGGAAAGAGCCTCCATCAATGAGGATGTTCTGCCCAGTCACATAAGCAGCCAGAGGAGAAGCAAGAAAGAGAATTACATTCGCGCAATCCTCTGGCGTACCGACTCGCTGCAGCGGTGTGGCGTTCTCAACAATCGCGCGTCGCTCGTCATCTACCAGAACAATCTCTGTCAGCGCGGTATCTATAAAACCAGGAGATACGCAGTTGACCCTGATACTCGGCGCATACTCGAGAGCAGCCGCCATAGTTAAGGAAATGACTCCAGCCTTTGCTGCGGAGTAAGGCGCCTCGTAGCGCGTGGGGCGCACGCCGGTGAGGGATGCGTTATTAACAATGCAGCCCCCGCTCTTGCGCATGAGCGGTATCGCCGCTCGCATCGCGTAGAAAGTACCCGAGAGATTTACGCCGATAATACGCCCCCAATCATCATCAGAGTAAGAGTGAAGCGGCATGGCTGCACCGACACCTGCGTTGTTAACAAGGATTGTCAGGCCGCCCAACGCGGCATGCGCCTCTGCAATACCACGCGCACACTGCTCAGGGTCGGCAACATCGGCAACGACCGCTGCCCCACCGATGTCCGCGGCAACGCGAGCCGCTGACTCGGGGTCAATATCTAATACAGCGACGCGTGCTCCCTCTTGGGCGAGGCGTTCGCATGTTGCTCGGCCGATTCCAGCGCCGCCACCAGTAACAATCGCCAACTCTCCATCAAGAAGTCCCATCTCCGCATCATCGCGCAAGAGTCAAGAATTATGCGGACGCGACGAAGGGAGGCCAAAGCCTCCCCTCGCTACATCTACATTTAATTCGCAGAGAACTGCGCTTCGTGGAGCATCTAGGCGCTAACGCCTAGTTACTTACTAGCGACGCTTTGCGGCTTTCTTCACTACCTTCTTAGCTGCTGTCTTACGAGCAGGAGCCTTCTTCACAACCTTCTTCGCTGCTGTCTTCTTGGCTGCTGTCTTCTTGGCTGCTGTCTTCTTGACTGCTGCCTTCTTCGCTGCAGGAACGCGCCCTGAAGCAACTACATCTTTGAACGCCTTCAGCGGTGTGACTTTGACTGTCTTCGTGGCCGGCTTGGCCTGGAATGTCATTGGCTCACCCGTGAATGGGTTCGTTCCCTTGCGGGACTTTGTGGCTGGCTTCATGCGGCGGTAGAACTTTGCAAAGCCGCTGATTGATACGGAGTCGCCCTTGGCTACTGCCGCTGTAATTGAGTCGACAACGGCGGAAACCGCTGCATCTGCAGTCTTACGGTCGCTGCCAGTTCTCTCAGCAACATCAAGTACTAGGTCTCTTCTATTCACTTACACTCCTCTAATAATGGGGTCGGTAAGTTGGCAGCATGACACTACAAAGTGCTGCGCGCGTGGATTTACGCATGTTTTTTGCAAGTTTTTTTCAGGCTCAATTTTCGAGACATTTCTCAGAACAATTTTGAGGGACTAGAGATTCATGTCATGGGGCGATCCGATGGGGAGTCGTCCCCCATCTTCATGTAGCGAAAAATGCTGCAAAAACCTCCTGAAATTGGCGCCGAGGGCACCCATTCCGACGGTACCGTTCCTGCAATGAAGCATTCGGAACCTACAAAAAGTGGCATTCTCGCAGGGCCAGTTGATGGCGCCGCTCGTATGGCAGCTGCCTACCCAGCCATTGATGCAACCCCTGGAATCAAGCTCCTACACCGATCCTCAGGCTTCATCGGGACCCTCTTAAGGCTCGACCCAAAAGAGGTAATCCTTCGCACCCCAACCGGAGCAGAGCGACGATTTAAGAATATTCCAGGGGCATTTTCACATGAGGGCAACGCCGTTCGGCTCTTGCCAGTAGTCGATATAGCCAGCGTTTCAGGGCCTATTTCAGGGCCTATTTCAGGGCCCAATTCAGGGCCCAATTCAAGCACTTCTACCGATTCGCCAGATCTGCGAGGTGGGCGTATCGAGAACGCCACTACCGCTTCTGGCAGCCGAAGTGTCGCAGGGGCGAAGGCACGCACGGCACGGGCATCACGAATACTCGTTGAGGGGATTCATGATGCCGAGCTAATTGAGAGAGTCTGGGGCGATGACCTACGCCTAGAGGGAATTGTTGTTGAACGGCTTGACGGAATCGATGACCTCGCTGCAGTGGTGAGTGACTTCTCCCCTAGCAAGACTCGTCGTCTGGGGATTCTCGTAGACCACCTCATTCCGGGGAGTAAAGAATCCCGCATCGCTGCCGAGATCATGGATCCCCATGTCTTGATCACAGGTACCCCATACGTAGATGTATGGGAGGCCGTGCGCCCATCCTCGATCGGAATCGCGGCGTGGCCTCAAATCCCTAGAGGAGTCTCGTGGAAGGAAGGCATCTGCTCTGCTCTCGGGGAGCCTGACCCCCGCGAGATGTGGCGCCGAATACTGGGTTCCGTAAAGGGATGGAGCGACCTCGAGCAGCCTTTAGTTCTAGCCGTCGAGACACTTATTGATTTCGTGACCGTTGCATAAACTCAAAAACCTCTAACGTTCACTAAACGACTTACATCCAAAAGCGCAAAGGAGTTATCCATGAAACTCACACTCCACTCCTCAATTGCTACAGCAACCGCCTTGTTGCTCGGTGCGGCCTCGGTAGCAGCATGCGGCTCTGGGTCAAGCGACGGAGCAAAGGGTGAGGTGACTCAACCCACAGCGAAACTGCGCACCCTCAATGTGCTGATCACGAATGACGACGGTTACTCCGCAGCAGGCATTGATGCTCTCGTCGAGGGCGTGCGCAATATTCCAGGTGTAAAAGTAACGGTGGTTGCTCCTCTTACGAATCAATCTGGCACTTCTGACAAGACAACCGCCGGCGCGCTGACCGCAACGGAGGTCAAGACCACGAGCGGATTCCCAGCTACCGCCGTTGCGGGATACCCGGCAGACTCCGTCAACTATGCACTCGACACGCTCAAGCTCTCGCCTCAGTTGGTCGTCTCTGGGAGTAACGCAGGCCAGAACATTGGTGTTGTCGCCCCAATATCTGGAACAGTAGGCGCAGGGCGAACAGCAGCGAGGCGAGGAATCCCCGCACTAGCTGTTAGCCAAGGATTTAGTGCTAACTACGACTACTCATCTGGCGTGAAGTATGCGGTTGAGTGGATCGAGCGCAACCAGGTGGCGCTCTCGACCCCGACTCCCCGACCATCCCAGAGTGTCGTTGTCAGCATCAACTCCCCCTCGTGCATAACCGGCACAGTACGCGGGATCGTCGCCGTTCCGCTCTCAACGACTGGTAATGGCATAGGAGATGTTGACTGCACTAGTACCGAGCCTGCCGGCGCTGATGACTCATCGGCATTCTTGGTCGGGTTCGCGACTATCACGACACTTACTGAAGCGACACAAACAGTTACAAGCACGACCTCTTGGCCAACTTGAGCTAGAGGCGTTTAGGCCTATTAAAATAGCCTCTAACTAGTTCTAGGTGGGCGTTTCGAGTTGCGCTGACGTCCGCGATCTGAGGCTGAGAGCACAGTCTTTCGAAGGCGTACGTTGTGAGGGGTTACCTCAACGCACTCATCGTCGGCGATGAACTCAAGAGCCTGCTCAAGTGAGAGGTTGCGCGGCGGAACAAGTCGCACAAGATCATCGGATCCAGCGGCGCGCATGTTCGTGAGCTTCTTCTCTTTGGTTGGATTCACATCCATCTCATCGGTACGAGAGTTCTCACCCACGATCATTCCTTCATAGACATCAACTGAAGGTCCAACGAGTAGAGCGCCGCGCTCCTGAAGAGTCATGAGCGAGTAGGTACTCGTAACACCGGTGCGATCGGCGACCATGCTGCCGTTGGGGCGTGTACGTAGCTCTCCTACCCATGGCATCCATCCGTCAAATACGTGATGGAGCATTCCGGTTCCGCGTGTCTCGGTTAGGAACTCCGTTCGAAACCCAATCAGGCCACGTGCCGGCACACGGAAGTCCATACGGACCCAGCCTGTGCCATGGTTAACCATCTGCTCTAGGCGCCCCTTACGAAGCGCTAGCAACTGCGAAACCACGCCGAGGAAGTCCTCTGGGACATCGATGGTGATGCGCTCAACAGGCTCATTAATTTTGCCGTTTATCTCTTTGGTAACAACCTGGGGCTTCCCGACTGTGAGCTCGAAACCTTCGCGTCGCATTGTCTCGATGAGTACAGCGAGCTGCAACTCTCCTCGACCGCGTACCTCCCATGTATCTGGGCGCTCGGTATCAAAGACCTGCAGCGAGACGTTACCGATTAGTTCCTGCTGGAGTCGCTGCTCGAGGTAACGCGCCGTGAGCTTGTCGCCGTCTTTTCCAGCGAGCGGCGAGGTATTGATACCGACCGTCATTGAGAGGCTTGGCTCGTCAATCTCAAGGAGAGGAAGAGGTCGCGGGTCGTCTAGATCGGCAAGCGTCTCTCCGATCGTGACCTCCGAGATACCAGCAACAGCGATGATGTCCCCGGGGCCTGCAGATGCGACCTCGACACGCTCTAGTGCCTCTGTCATGTAGAGCTCGGAGATCTTTACACGCTCAATGGATCCATCCGAACGACACCATGCGATCTGCTGGCCTTTATTTACAGTGCCATTACGAACACGGCAAATAGCAAGACGCCCAACATATGGGGATGCGGCGAGGTTGGTTACGAGGGCTTGGAAGGGGTGGCCCTCCTCGTAGCTCGGAGCAGGGATGCGGCTCATGATCATCTCGCGAAGCGGCGCAAGATCGGTTCCCTCTACGCCCTCCTCGAGGGCTGCCCAACCTGCCTTAGCGTTGGTATAGATAATTGGAAACTCAATCTGGTCGCCGGAGGCATCAAGATCGAGGAACAACTCGTAGACCTCGTCGATGACCTCTTTGATTCGAGCATCTGGTCGGTCGACCTTGTTAATGACCAAGATCACAGGAAGATGCAGCTCAAGCGTCTTACGAAGCACGAAGCGCGTCTGGGGAAGTGGCCCCTCACTTGCATCGACGAGTAGGAGCACACCATCAACCATTGCAAGCCCGCGCTCGACCTCGCCACCGAAGTCGGCGTGGCCGGGGGTGTCGATAACGTTGATGATCACATCGCCGAAGTTGATCGCGGTGTTCTTTGCGAGAATCGTAATTCCCTTCTCGCGCTCTAGATCGTTGGAGTCCATGACTCTCTCGTTGACGTCTTGGTTGGCACGAAACGCGCCTGACTGCCAGAGCAGTGCATCTACGAGTGTGGTCTTGCCATGATCGACGTGCGCGATAATCGCGACGTTACGCAGGTTTTCGCGCGCGGGCATTGTGTCCTTCCGGGGGTGGCCAACACGCCAGGGGCGGCGGAGGCATCGGGAGAGATTACCCGCTTAAGGCGTTCAGGCTATTAGCGCAGCCTCAATTGCTGAGATAATTGCCTCATCCCCTGGCTCAACAGTCGGCGAAAAACGCCCGATTACCGAGCCATCACGCCCAATGAGGAACTTCTCGAAGTTCCACCGGATATCTCCAGAGTGCCCCTCAGAGTCGGCTACCGGGGTAAGCGCCTCATAGAGAGCATGCCTACCTTCGCCATTGACCTCGATCTTCTCTGTCAGTGGAAAATCAACCCCATAGTTTGAGGCACAGAAGGTTGCGATCTCCTCATGACTCCCAGGCTCCTGGCCCATGAACTGGTTGCAGGGAACCCCAAGCACAACTAGCCCCTTCTCGAGATAGGTGTCATGGAGGCGAACCAAGCCCTCATATTGAGGGGTGAGGCCGCACTGCGACGCCACATTGACCACGAGGGTGACTTTTGAATCCGTCAGGGCTAGTGCACCTTGCGTTCCATCGATTAGTGAAAGGTCGATCTCGGCGATTGTCATTGCAGCTCCGGAGTTTTAACTAGTAGGCAGATAGTTGCTTTTAAATTCTTGAACGCTTCTTAGTCTAGGCACTTTTACCCTCTTTTTTCTAGCGCAGCGATCAAAACATAGGGCTTACGCGTCATTCCCCTGGAGCGCCTCAAGGCACAAGGCCCCCGAAGACGATGGGTTGAGTAATTAGAGACAGATCAGCGAGCAGTTCACCGAATTGCTGCATCAACTTGGAGGTCGGAAATGCGATTTGCCGTAAGTGGATCCCGGCGACTCGCCCTCATTGCGGGGGCAGCCGCTATTACAACAGCGTCAATCGGAATCGGACCGATTGTGCAGGCAAGTGCCGCAACCATCTGCACCACCGAGACTGCACCGGCATGGAGCGCGAGGGCACGAATCCCATCGACCATATGCGGCGGCGCAGGTATCTCTGCCACGACAACTACCACTACACCGCTCCCAACGCGCCCGCCGGCAGTTGGTGTAAATGGAGTCTTTACGGTGCCGAGCAGCATCGACGCTACAGGTGCCACTGAGGTCTCAACTGCCCTACAAGAGTGGTTCTCTTCGATTCCACCAGCGAGTGCAGCAGAACCTATGACGATTCGGTTCGCGAATTCTGGAACCTATTGGTCTGACTACACACTCCTACTGCGCAAGCGAACCGGCAATGTGACCGGAGGCATCTCAGGAAATATGTGGCGGCATCTGCCATCTTTTGATGCATCGAATGTCACGCTCGACCTAAACGGTTCAACCATTGTTCAGCGCAAAGCTCAACCTTGGCGATGGGGAGGTGGAGAAGTACTTGATCCGCGGAAGCGCTGGGGTAACCCAATGATCTTCACTGCAGGCGCAACAAACGTGCGCATAACTAACGGATTCCTTGTCGGCTCACAAAAGGGTGACCGCTATGACCCAAATCGCGAGGATTGGATGGGAATTCTTATTGGCGGAGATAACGATTATGACCTTGCGCAAAATATGAAAATCGATCACCTCGGCATCCGAAATGTCTGGGGCGACTTTATTTACCTAGCGAGCCAAACATCACGCGGCAAGCTGCTAAAGGACGTAACCATCGAAGACAACATTATGAGAAACGCTGGGCGTCAAGGGATCGTCATTCACGGAGGGAACAACCTGCTCATTCAGCGCAACGACTTCTCCAATGTGAAGCGATACCTCTTCGACTCCGAGCCAGCACCGGTACATGGCTGGAAGGATGTAACAATCACAGCCAACACAGGAGAATCCGGAAACCTTGGGTACTTCCAGTTCATCGGAAACAAGACGAGCGAGGCCTCTGGGCTCTCGATCACGAATAACACCATCTCCGAGGGGCACCTCGCGATGGAGATTGGCAACGGGTCGGATTCACTTAGGGCCGGGGCAACGATCACCGAAAACCGCAGCCTCGACCCGACAGAGTTTCGACGTAGCAATCTGCACCGATCTCTCATCACGATCTCGAGATGGTCGTCGGTAAATATCTCAGGCAACTCAGATCGAGTCGTCGCTAACTCCCAGCCGTTCGCGTTGAATACAGAGAGGTCCAACGCAACAGTAGGGGTCAACAACTGGAGCGGGCGCTAACGCCGAGGCCCAGAGGGCTCTATAGAGAGGTGAAGGGTAGCGAGCACGGCTAGAGGCCGAAAGTTCGCTACCCTTCGCTCTGACCAGCTGCCCTAACCACTTGGGCCAGCCAAACTTGTGAGCCCGGAGGCATGCCAATGTATAAGTCGATCGTTGTAGGAACCAATGGCACAGATAAGGATCTTGCAGTCGTTGGCCACGCCGCAGAGTTAGCAAAGATCTCCGGAGCGACACTCCACATCGCTCACGGCTTCAAGCCCGTAACCTCGATCGCTGCCGGTATCGCTGACAGCGCCCCAGGTGCTGCATCTATCGATTTCGAGGCGCTCGACGAGGCCATTGAAGCTGAGAACGAGACAGCAATCGCATCGGCTCGCGCTATCGCCTCGGAGGCTGGGGTCCCTGTAACAGAGCACTCTCTCGGCGGCGAGCCAGCGGATGTTCTTATGGAACTCGCAAGGGATTTAAGCGCTGATCTAATCGTCGTAGGCAATCACGGCATGCACACCAAGAAGAGGTTCTTTCAGGGAAGTGTCGCGAACAGAGTTGTGCATCACGCAGCATGTTCTGTGCTCGTAGTTGATGTCGAGACCCACGGGTAAAGAACCAGCTAATTAAGAACCAGCTAATTAAGAACTGCCGCCATAGCGCGCCAGTCGTCTAGCGGCATCGTCGTATCGGCGCGGAGGGTTTGGATGCAGACGTGATCTGCCCCAGCAGCCAGATGAGCATCGACTCGAACTTTGATCTGCTCTGGGGTGCCCCATGCGATGAGTCCGTCCACGAGGCGGTCGCTTGCGTTATTGGGGTCCGCCCAATCTGACTCCTCAAACCCAAGGGTCAAGAGATTGCGCTGGTAGTTAGGTGCTCGCAGGTAGATAGCAAGACTCTTACGCCCTACTGATCTTGCCTTTTCGGGGTCGGTCTCAACCACCACCATCTGCTCAGGAGCGAGCAATGCCCCATCCCCCATTACTTTCCTAGCGCGCAGTGTGTGCTCGGGAGTTGTCAGGTATGGGTGTGCACCGGTGGCCTGCGTCGCTGCAGTCTTGAGCATCTTGGGGCCAAGCGCTGCAATAACGCGCCCGGGATCTTCCTCGGGGCCAACTGCTACGAACATTGCTTCGTCCATAGCCTTTAGGTACTCCTGCATATAGGCAAGCGGTTTTGAGTAGTCGTGCTTGCGCAGGCGCTCAACAAGGTGATGATGACTAACCCCAAGCCCGAGCATGAACCGGCCCGGGTATGCCTCAGCGAGCGTGCGCTGACATGCAACCGTCGTCATTGGGTCACGCGCATAAATATTCGCGATACCGGTGGCGAGGCGCAGTGAAGTCGTCGCTGCGAGGCAGGCACCTGCGGCTACAAACGGATCGCGCCCCACTGCCTCGGGTAGCCAGACTGTGGAGTAGCCCATTGCCTCGATCTCTACGCAGGCATCCTGCACCGCGCTCATTGGGTGGGCATCGAATACTCCACTCCAGACTCCTATGCGACCGATATCTACTGTCATTGCGCTCCCTAAGAGGTGGTGGCGAATTGCACACCACAGGCGAAAACATTTCTCCGATGGTATCCGCGTAGCGGGTTGTGACCTTAGGCTATGGGCAAATAATCGCGACACTCTTCAGGGTGCTTAGAGATGGGTGGATTGGCCCAAATGGATGAAATAAAGGCTCATGTTGCCCACGAGCGCGATAGTGAAGTGGAGGGATGGGACGGGATCGTCTCCTGGAGAACTCTGCTCTCCGCGGATAGAACCCCGACGGCCGGATTTACAGTTGGAACCGCTGAGATAAAGGCAGGGTCGAGTGTCGAGGGCGCACTCCACCAC
The DNA here is from genome assembly GCA_943328625.2 of Bordetella parapertussis. Taxonomy (GTDB): domain Bacteria; phylum Actinomycetota; class Acidimicrobiia; order IMCC26256; family IMCC26256; genus IMCC26256. Next base: position 25,846 of record CALQAT020000007.1, read on the forward strand.
CACACTCATCACGAGTTCTATTACTTCACTTCAGGGAACGGCTCCGTCTACCTCGATGGAGTAGAGGAGGCTGTCGAGCCAGGAGCAATTGTCTTCGTCCCTGGAACGATGCCGCACTTCGTGAGGAATACCGGCACTGAGACGCTGTGTTTCCTCTACGCATTCGCAACCGATGAATTCGCAGAGGTTGAGTACGTATTCCCGTAGATAGAGACAGCCCCAAAATAGAGACAGCCCTAAAATAGAGACAGCCTGAAAATAGAGACAGCCTGAAAATAGTGATACCGCTGACCCAGTAGGCCAGCGGTATCACTCTCAACATATTTGTTAGGCGCCCAGATCAGTCGCGTGGCGAGCGTGGCTTAGAGCTGCCGGCCCCACCACTGCGCTCACGACCGCCTGCACCGGCTCCACGTGAAGGTGCTCCACGGCTCTCGCCACGGCTTGCACCGCGTGGATTGGCACTTCGAGGTGCGCTACGAGTCTCAGAACGCGAGTCACCGCGAGAATCTGAGCGTGAATCTGAGCGGGAGCCGCTGCGAGAATCGCCACGAGACTCTGAGCGAGGCCCACCGCGAGAATCGCCACGGAAGTCTGCACGTGAGTCGCTGCGCGCGGCACCACGAGAATCGCCGCGGGAATCTGAGCGCGAGTCACCACGAGAATCTGAGCGTGAATCACTACGAGGACCGCGAGAGTCGCCACGAGACTCTGAGCGAGGCCCACCGCGAGAATCGCCTCGGAAATCACCACGAGACTCTGAGCGAGGCCCGCCGCGAGAATCTGATCGTGAATCACCGCGAGAATCACCGCGAGAATCACCGCGAGAATCACCGCGAGAATCACCACGTGAATCACTACGAGGACCACGAGAATCACCACGTGAGTCGCCGCGTGAGTTACTACGAGGACCACGAGAATCACCGCGAGAATCTGACCGAGAATCTGAGCGGGAATCACCACGGAAGTCTGGGCGGCCGGCTCCACGAGGTTCGTCACGTGCCCAATTGGGCTCGCTCGCATTCTCGCTTCTGCTGCGCGGAGAGCCTGAGGCGCTACGGCCTCTGCTCGCTCCGCCGGATCCGGATCCATAACTCGATCCACCACGGCTGCCACCAGGACGACCGCCACTGCGGCCTCCGCCTGGACGGCCACCGCTGCGACCTCCACCTGGGCGAGATCCACGATCCTCATCCGTTGGTGGGCCCTCGATAAGTCCAAGCTCGCGCTGCATTGCTCGTGACGAACGACGCTGGTCAGGAAGAATAAAGGAGACGACTACTCCCTTTGCCCCTGCACGTGCGGTGCGACCAGAACGGTGGATGTAGGTCTTGAAGTCCTCCGGTGGGTCAAGGTGCACAACACATGCAACGGAGTCGACGTGGATACCACGTGCCGCTACATCAGTTGCGATCAATGCCTGAAGACGACCCTGCTTGAAGGATGCAAGAGCGCGATCACGCTGATTCTGTGACATTCCACCGTGGAGCGAATCGGCATCTACACCCTGTGAATATAGGTGTTTTGCAACCTTGTCAGCACCGTGGCGGGTACGACAGAAGACAATCGTCTGGCCCTCAGCCTTGATTACGTCCGCTGCCATTGAGACACGCTCAGAGACATGACCGACATCGATGAAGCGGTGCTCGAGGTCATCTGGGTCAAGGCTTGCACCCTCAACCTCGTGGCGCTTCGGGTCGTGCTGGTAACGCTGTGTGAGCTTCGCAACGTCTCCATCAAGGGTCGCTGAGAACAGAAGTGTTTGACGTGTCTCAGGAATCATGTCGAGAAGTCTGCAGACCTCTGGCATGAAGCCCATGTCAGCCATACGGTCGGCCTCGTCGATTACCACAACATCGATCTTGTCGAGGCGAACCACGTTTTGATCAATGAGGTCACGGAGACGACCAGGGCATGCAACGAGGATGTCGACACCGCGACGCATTGCCTTGCGCTGCTTCTCGTAACCGACACCTCCATAGACGGAGAGGACGCGAAGGCTGCGTGCATGTGCAAGCGGAGTGAGGTCTGTCTCAATCTGTGCTGCAAGTTCGCGTGTTGGAGCGAGGATTAACGCACGAGGCTGCTTGGGCCCAGCGCGATGAATCCTCTCGATTACGGGGATACCGAAAGCCAGGGTCTTGCCAGAGCCGGTTGGGGCCTTGGCACAGAGGTCATGGCCCTCAAGGGCATCGGGGATTGTTGCGGCCTGAACCGGGAACGGCTCAGTAATTCCACGCGACTCAAGCGCGGCTACTACATCGGCGCTGACGCCGAGATCTGCAAATGACATGGGAACAGGTTCCTTATGGGTTGGGTATTGATTCTCTGCGCTCGTCTCCGAAGTGCTCACGCAATATTTCTGCGAGGCTTTCGGACTTCGTCGACGCGAGATACCCAATGGAGCGGGAACCAGATCGACTCGTCTATCGCTGTCAGACACTTATGGACTTGGGATTGTCCGCTTACTGACTGTGATCAAGGTGGCGGGATTGCCCGCCTGAGCGTGCTACTCGTTTGAACAGCCTGCGTAACATAGCCGACTCTCACAACACAGGCAACATTCTGGGCCAAATCTCCTCCAAACCGCCGAACTTCGGGCGATTGATGTCGCTATAGCGACCATAAGTACCCGAAGTTCGGGGGCTGAGGTGTATTCGGCTTGTGCTGCTTAACCTCGAAGTCTCGCTCCCGTTGGGTCAAATAGCGGATCGTCCCTTACCTCTGCGCCCACCGTCACTCCAAATACCTCAACCGAGAGGCGGGTTCCGGCACTCGCCTGCTCTAACGGTATCCAGGCGTAAGCAATTGAGGCACCAAGCGAGTAGCCCTGCCCCCCACTCGTCACTCGGCCGATGACCTCTCCACTCAATAACGAGACTGGCTCGTTGCCAAGCGCCACCGATAATTCGTCGTCGAGTACCAAGCATTTGAGGCGCAGCGGCCCGCCCTCTCTCTCCGGTAAAGCATCTCGCCCCAGGAACTCTTTATCGCTTCGAACTGCGAATCCAAGACCCGATGAGTATGGATCCGTCTCGCTTGTTATGTCACTCCCCCACGCCCGATAACCCTTCTCGAGGCGCATCGAGTCGATGGCTCGGTAGCCGCACGGGACTAATCCGAACTCTGAACCCGTTCGAATAAGCGAGTCCCAGAGGCCGAGGGCAAACTCTGTTGACGGGTATAGCTCCCAACCTGTCTCGCCAACATATGTAACTCTCAACGCCCAGCAAGGAACATGGCCGACTGTGATTGCCCTTGCCTGTAGATATCCAAAAGAAAGATCGTCATCGCTTAAGGATTCGAGGATGGCTCGTGCATTTGGCCCCCAGACTCCAAAACATGCCATTGAACCGGTTACGTCACGAATTATCACCGATCCGTCCGTCGGCGAATGTGCAGATATCCACGACAAGTCTCTGCGCCCAAACGCCGTCCCAGTAACAATCAGAAATCTCTGCTCCTCAAGTCGAGTAACTGTAAAATCGCACTCAATTCCGCCGCGACTGTTAAGCATCTGCGTGTAGATAATTGAGCCTGGCGCCTTCTCAACATTGTTCGTGCACATTCTCTGAAGGAACGCAACTGCTCCCGAGCCGGATACCTCGATCTTTGAGAACGACGACTCATCGAACACGCCAGCAGTAGTGCGAGTTGCGAGATGCTCTGCAACTATCGCGGTTGACCAATGCTGCCCGGCCCAGCCGCGCGGTCGTAGGTGCTCATACTGTGGGTCCTCATTTGAGTTGTACCAATTGACACGCTCCCATCCGCTCTTCTCGCCAAACTCAGCGTCAAGGGCAATGTGTCGTGCATACGCCGGAGGAGTGCGCAGAGGACGCCCCGCCTTACGTTCATAGTTGGGGTACACAATGTCGTAGTAGGTGCTGTAGACCTCGTCAGTTCGCGCGAGGCAGTAATCACGCGATCGATACTGAGGCCCGAACCGGCGAATATCCATCTTCCAAAGGTCCATTGGAGCCTCGCCGCCGACAATCCACTCGGCCATTACCTTTCCATTACCGCCCGCGCCCGCTATCCCATGTGCACAGAATCCAGCAGCGACAAAGAACCCATCTACCTCACTCTCACCAAGCAAGAACTCGCCATCCGGAGTAAACGCCTCTGGACCGTTGATCAGCATGTGCACCTCGGCGTCCTCCATGCAAGGCACCAAACCTGAGGCAGCCACGGTGAGGGGTGCGAACCGATCCCACTCTGGGTCGAGGAGTGTGTTGTTAAAGGTCGGCGGGATGTTTCCATCTAGGCACCACGGCTCCGGATTGCGCTCGTACCCGCCCATGATCATTCCACCAACCTCCTCACGGAAATAAACAAGTCGGTCGGGGTCGCGCATTGTTGGAAGATCGGAGGGAATCTGAATGCGCGGTCGGGTAATCGCATATTGATGGGCCATCGGAACAATCGGTACGTTTACGCCCGCCATGCGCCCAATTTCGTGCGCATACATTCCGCCGGCGTTTACAACAACACTGCAGTCAATGCGACCCTTATCTGTATCAACATGAGTGACGCGCTTACGACCACCTGATTCTGTTACCCCAATTGAGAGGACCCGAGTATCTGTTGCAATCTCGGCACCCCTATTGCGCGCTCCGACAGCGAGGGCGCGTGTTAAGTCACTTGGGTTTAGCCATCCATCGGTCGGAAGCCACACCGCACCGAGAACATCAGTTGGATCGAAGAGTCCATGGAAACGCTCGAGCGCTTCTTCTGTCGTAATCAAATCAAGACCAAGCCCAAAAGTTTTTGCCCAACCTGCCTGGCGACTCAGCTCCTCCATACGCTGCGGGCTAGATGCGAGGCGCAGCGAACCTACCTCACGCCACCCAACTTCTTGGCCGGTCTCCTCGGCAAGATGTCTGTATAACTCTGCCCCGTACATCATCATCTTGGTGAGAGTCACGCTGCTACGAAGTTGCCCAACTAATCCGGCCGAGTGAAAAGTTGAACCGCTCGTGAGTTGATCACGCTCGACCAAAACAATGTCGCTCCAGCCGAGCAAGGTCAGGTGATACGCAATGCTGGCGCCGCCAACTCCCCCACCAATAATTACGGCCTGTGCCTGCGTGCGCATAGGGCAAGAATCTAGGCGCGAGGATTGCTGCTCGCCGCGACTATCCAACTCTCGTACTCGTTGGAGTCAATGAGGCGAGTCGCACTGTCGAGGCGGTTGCGCGTGTACTCAACAAAATCAGTTTCGAGGCTGCTTATCCCCTGTTGCACCACTCCCCACATCCCCTCACGGAACTCGCTCATTACCTTCATCAACGAGAGTCGTGCTCGCTCGCGGCTTGTCACTTCGCCGAAGTAGAGCTGTAGGAGTTGCTCCTCGGCTTGAGCGCTCAGCCCGAAGTTGATGCTCAGGTTTGCAAGGTCAAAGTACGCAGTATTCATTCCTGCATACTCATAATCAAGAAGCCAGACTCTCTCTTTGTCGAAGAGCAGATTCCCAGGCAGCAGGTCGTTATGACAAAGCACTAACGGGTTGGGTGCGAGAGAGAAGACTCCCTCGATCCTCAAACTCTCACGGTGCAGACTCGAGTACTCATCAGGGAGAGCGACCCCGAGCGCTTCGGCATCAGCGGCGTGCCTCTCGACGACTCGATGTATAGCGAAGGTGGCAGAGATATCCCCACTGCGATGAAGGGAGGCGATCGCATCCACAACCTCGGGTAGCCGATCGACAAATTCGTCGCCGACGAGATGGCGCCCTTCCACAAACTTCAAAATCTGTGTACCGACCCCCGGCAGCTCGACTACTACTTCAGGCCCGATGCCAAGCGTGCCTGCGCGCAGCAAAACCTCGGCTTCGCTGCGACGATCTATCCCAAGAAGATCGGTGCGCTCTCCAGGAATGCGGAGAACAAATTTGGATCCGTCGATTGTCGCTACATAGTTACGATTCGTGATACCGCCTTCAAGGGAGCGGAGCTCAATATGCGCCTCGGCCCAGACGGGGACCAATCGCAGATTCGCCTCAATGTCATCTCGAATCGAAGTCACAGGACTATGAAATACCACACAGCGGCCCTCATCCCGCCCGAAGTCCTCGAACTTCGGGCGAAAAATGTCGCTATAGCGACCATAACTACCCGAAGTTCGGGCAGGTCACAGCGACCACTTCTGCACCCGATGGTTGAGAGTGTCCGCTACATAGACGTTGCGCGAGCTATCCACCGCCACACCGAATGGGTTCGAGAATTGGTTAGCAAGCGAGCCCTGCCCGTTGCCTCCCGCTACCGTTGAACAGGTCCATCTTTTAGGGGCCGGCGGCTCGCACTTACGCATCTGATTGTTGCCGGAGTCCGCTATATAGACGTTGCCCAAAGTATCCACCGCCACCCCACGCGGCGCCTCGTTGAACCCGCTCGCGATCGTCTCACCCGAGCATGAGATAGTGCAATTGGGCGCGAACTTCTGCACCCGAGTATTGCCGAAGTCCGCGACATAGACGTTGCCCGAGGCATCCACCGCCACACCATACGGGTAATGGAGCTGGTTCAAAGCCGAGCCGAGACCGTTACCACCCGCGAACGTTGAACAGGTCCAAGTTATGCCGCTCGGCACACACTTCTGCACCCGATTGTTGTAGGTGTCCGCGACATAGACGTTCCCCGAACCATCAACCGCCACCCCGCGGGGGTTGTTGAGCCCATCTGTGATCGTCACACCCAAGCATGGAGTAGTGCAATCGGACGCGAACTGCTGCACACGATTGTTGCCCGAGTCCGCGACATAGACGTTGCCCGAACTATCAACCGCCACACCGAATGGGTAGGAGAACTGGTTCGCATCTGGGCCCTGTCCGCTGCCCGCGAACGTTGAACAGGTCCAGGTACCGTCGGTCACTGCGCACTTCTGCACGCGATGATTCTCTTTGTCCGCGACATAGAGATTCCCCGAACCATCCACTGCCAAACCCGACGGGTTCGAGAATTGGTTAGCAAGCGAGCCCTGCCCGTTTCCACCCGCTACCGTCACAACGTTCTTGTATGTCGAGACCGTGGTGAC
>CALQAT020000008.1:0-31716 GCA_943328625.2 Bordetella parapertussis
ATTCACTGGCGACGCTGGTACGACGGAACTCTTGTATCCAATTACGAGGCCCCACGCGATTGGGTCCCGGCCACTCTGACCCCGGACCAGATTCTTGAGATCAATGCCCGTGTCCATGTGAAGAACATGCTTATTGATGAGGCACTCGGGCGTGTCATGGCGCTCATTGAATCTCGTGGCTGGACCGACTCGACAGATGTCATCTTCACAACAGATCATGGCGAGTTCCAAGGTGATTACGGATTGTTGTTCAAAGGTCCGTATCACGTTGATTCCCTTATGCGCCTCCCGATGATATGGCGTCCGGCAAAGGACGCGGGGGGAGTGCCTGCGGTAGTGAAGGCACCAGTTGGTTTGATTGATCTTGCACCGACATTCTGCGAGATCGCCGGTCTGCCTGTCCCAGAGTGGATGGAGGGAAAGCCGCTTCCACAATCCGATGCGGCCGCAGATGAGCAAGGGCGCGAACGCGTACTTACTGTCTGGGACAGCGTGCACCCGAATGGAACTCGGATTCACCTGCGCACCATTTATCGCGACGGCTGGACATGTACCTCTGCACTCCCGGGGACTGTCCATGACGGAACCGAGGGCGAGCTCTACTGCCACGCCGACGACCCTCTACAGCGTGTGAATCGTTGGGATGATCCATCGGTTCGGGCACTACGTGATGACCTTGTTGCCGACTGCTTTGAGAACCTGCCCACGTGGGAAGAGCCCCATATGCAGATAGCAGCCCCCGTCTAAATCGCTCCTCCTAAATTGGGTAACCTGCCCACCATGACTGATCTTGTTATTCGTAACGGCTCGATTATTGACGGCACTGGCGTTCCTTCTTATGTAGGGGACATCGCAATTGAGGGAGACCGGATTGTCGGTGTCGGATCGGTTGGCGACCTCTCCACATCCGGTGCGCGAGTCATTGACGCTGACGGACTAATCGTCACTCCAGGGTTCGTTGATATTCACACTCACTACGACGGCCAGCTCACATGGGATCCGATGGTTGCTCCCTCGTCGGTCCACGGTGTAACGACGATCGCGGTTGGCAATTGTGGTGTTGGGTTCGCCCCTGCAAAGCCTGATAGTCACGAGTGGTTGATCGGCCTACTCGAGGGCGTTGAAGATATCCCCGGTACTGCACTCGCTGAGGGTCTCACTTGGGACTGGGAGAGTTTCCCTGAGTACCTCGACTCGATCGAGGCGAAGCCGCACACAGTTGATGTTGCATCTCATGTTCCGCACTCGGCGTTACGAACGTTTGTAATGGGGGAGCGCGGTGCTCTGCATACAGAGGCGCCTAGTGATGATGAACTTGCCCAGATGGCGATGCTCCTTGGAGAGGCGCTGGATGCAGGTGCAATTGGTTTTGCAACATCGCGCACTGAGATTCACCGCACGAATACGGGTGAATATATTCCTACGCTTACCTCGTCTGAGAGCGAGTTGATGGCGCTTGCAACGGTGATGCGTGGTCGAGCGTGGGGGGTTACGCAGCTCATATCCGATTGCTACCTAACTACCGATGATGACTTTGCTCGAACGGAGATGGACCTCATCGAGGAGTTTGCACGCGTCTCTGCACGCCCGCTCTCCTTTACTGTTCAGCAGCCCTACCACGCTCCTGAGCGTTGGCGTTACCTCTTTGATCGTGTTACTGATGCGCGCTCTCGCGGTATTGATATAAAGCCCCAAGTCGCAACGCGTCCGATTGGAGTACTTGAGGGGCTAGAAGCAACCGCCAATCCGTTCTTGTTCTGCGCATCCTTTGGCGCCGTTGCGCAGTTGCCATTAGCAGAGAAGGTGTTGGCGCTTCGAGACCCAACCTTACGTGCACGCATCATGAAGGAGCACGCAGAGTTAATGGCCGCAGTACCCGAAGGGCTTCTTCGTCAACTCTCTGGTGGATTCGATGTGATGTTCAGGCTGAGCGACCCCGTCGATTATGAACTCGATGCTGGGGACTCGCTTGCAGCAGAGGCCAACCGCCGTGGTATCGAGGCTGTTGATCTTGCTTACGACACGCTTCTTGAGGATGGCGGCAAGCGCCTTATCTATATACCTCTTTTCAATTTCGCTCACCACAACTTTGATGACATTGCCGAGATGATTTCATCGCCAAATGCGTTGTTCGGTCTCTCTGATGCCGGTGCGCACTGCGGTGCAATCTGTGATGGTTCATCAACGACCTCGTCTCTCGTCGTATGGGCGAGAGATCGTCGCCACGGCGAACGCCTCCCGATTGAGTCGTTGGTACACGGACACACACAGCGCGGTGCCGCTCACATGGGGTGGATGGATCGAGGCGTGATCGCTCCTGGATACCTTGCTGACATAAACGTGATTGATCTTGAGTCCCTAGCGTGTCGCCCGCCGCGTATTGTCCACGATCTCCCCGCTGGTGGGCGCCGACTCGTCCAGGATGCTGCTGGATACCGAGCGACGATTAAGAGCGGTGCAATTACTTTTGAGAACGGTGAGCACACCGGCGAATTACCAGGCACCCTGCTTCGTGGCGCGCGCTCCTTACCGGCGTAGATTCTCAGTCAGGTTTGCGGCGCCTGCATTAGGAGCGGTGCCTTGGAGAGTTTTGATTCTGGCTAACGAGAGGGTAAAAGATGACGCAGGATGGTAAGGGGCTCCTCTCAGGGATGCGCATCATCGAGGTCTCAATGCTCGGCCCGGCAGCAATTACTACAGCGTTAGCAGACCTTGGTGCAGACGTAGTAAAGGTTGAGCCACCCCAGGGCGACTACGTGCGCCGAATGACATGGCCGATAGTTGAGGGTGTTTCTTTAATGCACCTACATGTCAATCGCGGCAAGCGAAGCATCACGATAGATCTAAAGACTGAGGAGGGAGTTGCGCTGCTCCTGGATCTCGTTCGCGAGGCAGATGTAATTGTCGAGGCGATGCGCCCAGGCGGTCTCGCTCGACGTGGACTTACTTTCGAGCGCATGGCAGAGGTAAATCCTCGACTCGTGCAGTGCACAATCTCTGGTTATGGAATGACCGGACCCTACGAAACACTTGCGAGTCATGGAATCGCATATGACGCATGGGCTGGGATCTTCGATCCCGAGATCGATGAGAACGGTTTCCCGAGTATCCCTAACCATGTCTCGATCGGAATCAATGCTGCTCCACTATTTGGAGGAATTGCGATTCTCGCTGCGGTGATTCGTGCGCGCGAGACGGGTAGCGGCACCATGATGGAGCTGGCGCAGTCAGATGCCGCAGCGGCCTTCGACTGGTATCGCAGTGAGACCTTTAGGGCTTACGAACGCCCCGAGACAGAGGTAACTGGAAACGCATCAGATAACTATGAGCGTCGTGCACCTGCAATAGCGGGAATGCGCGGCGGCGTTAGGTATCAGGTCTACGCCTCGGCTGATGGGTTCGTGCTATTCATGGCCTCAGAGCAGCATTTTTGGAAGAAGTTCTGTGCGGCCCTCGATCGCAGTGAGATGTTCGATAAGTGGCCTGGCTCTGAGTATGGAGATCATGCACGTGGTAACAACGAGATGCGTACCGAGCTCACTGCAATATTCTCAAGCCGCACCACCTCAGAGTGGGTTGAGTTCGGGGTCGAGGTAGATGTGCCAATCGCCCCTGTCAACACCCCGCAGACCTTGCCAGAGGATCCTCAGTTTCGCTCACGCATTGAGTGGATACCTGCTACGCAACTAGGTGCAGAGCAGCTGCCGTTCCCGGTATTCATATCTGGCGATGATGAGCGCCCTATTAGCAAAGCACCAGAGGTCGGTGAGCACTCTGATGAAGTGCTGCGCGATGTGCTCGGTTTGGATGCAGAAGCAATTGCACAAATGCGTGACTCCGGAGCGCTCGGCTAGCTAAAGAGTGACTGGCCTAAGTACTCTCCACGCTTAGCTCCAGGGAGTATCGCAAAAATAGAACTCCCGACATGCGTGATGTATTCGTTTAAGGCGTCACGCTCTGATAGGCGCTGCTGAATCGCAACAAACTGCTTCTCGGGATTGTTTCCGAAGCCTAGGAAGATCAACCCTGCGTCTAGTGATCCATCCGGCAATGCCCCAGCGCTGTAATTGAATCCCCTGCGGAGTATCTGCGAACCGTTGTTCTTCTCTGGGGATGCTTGAACTACATGTGCGGTATTGGGCCTACTTTTCTTATCTAGACGCGCCCCCGTCGAGCGCACTCGGCCAATCGTTTCTTGCTGTTCCTCGAGTGCCTCAGAGTCCCATGCTGCGAGGTCTGTTCGGATGCGTCGCACCACTAAATACGAACCGTTATGCATCCATCTCTGATCGCCTTGATTGACCCAAAGAACTTTATTAAGCTCGGCGCCACTCGGGTTTACCGTTCCATCGTGGAATCCAAGAAGATTGCGTGGGGGGCGCGCGCTGCTTGCATTTGAGGTTCCTAGAAATCCACTCTGCATCCAACGCAGTTTTACAAATGCAGTAGATCGTGCGGCGAGTGCGTGGATTGCATGGAAGGCAACCTGTTCGTCCTCTGCGCATGCCTGCACCAGCAAGTCGCCACCACTCCACTGCGCGTCTAAGTCATCTCCCTTGAAGGCAGGTAGATCGATGAGGTTGCTGGGGCGTTTAGAGGCGAGCCCAAACCTGTCCTGCTCGGGGGTTCCGAAGAGGGATGCGCCGACCCCAAGGGTGATCGTGAGTGCAGAGGGAGCGAGCCCCATAGCCTCGCCAGGGTCATTGGGGAGGCGCGCTGTAGTCAGTGCTGGGCCGGCGGGGAGTCCAATCGTCATGCGCGATGCTGCGAGGCTCCATGACTCTAGAAGTGCTTGTAGCGCAGCGCGATCAGGTGCAATTACATCAAAGGCTGCAACTACAGCGTGGCTAGGTGCAGGGTTCGCAATACCGGCTTGATGCTCGCCATGAAAACTAATGATGCTCTGTGAGGAGAGTGGCGAAGCCCCAGCGACATCGGCATTGATGCCAGCGACGCCCGAGGCGCTAAGACCACCGACTGCGCCAACTGCCCCGACCGCTCCAGCAGCACCGAGTGTCCCAAGTGTTCCAAGGAGTCGCCTGCGCGTGATGCGAGAGGCGCTCTCCTCATTGTTTGTAGCGTTCTCCTCGGGTTCAATGGTCACGAGACTTAACCCCAGTAGGTGCCGTCGAGCATTCGCTGCATTGCTGCTCGATGGTAGATGACCTCATCGGGGTCTTCGGGCCATACCGCCTGCCCGAAGCCGACGGAGCGTTCATGAACGCGACTCATCACTATGGCGTGGCGAAGTGCGGCATAGACCTCGAAGAACTCGAGATTCTCTAACGGCACGCCTGCGGCAGCCTCGTAGTAGCCGCGGACATTGTCGCGGTGTAGGAAATCTGGGAGTCCAGGGAGCCCCAGGCTTGTAGTGATCTCTTGGAAGAAGACATGGATGAAGATCATCCAGCCGACGTCCAGCGCCCGCGGTGCAAGCCCAGCCATCTCCCAGTCAAAGACTGCAGCAGGCTCAAAGCCGTCATACATAACGTTTCCGATTCGCGCATCACCCCACGAGACAACTGTCTCGCCTTCATCCTCGGGCCAGTGCTCCTCAAGCCATGCAAAACCGTCATCGATCAATCGGTGCGTGCGGCCATTCTGAACCCACTTGTAATACTGACGCTGGTGCTCAACGTGTCGCCTCAGATGGGTATCGCCGGGTACGTCATACTCAAGGAAAGCAAGATCCGCGTTACTTGGATTTAGTGTGTGCAGCTCGGCGATGCTCTCCGCAGTTGTGCGCTCAATAGTTGCTCGCTCCTTCGGTGTCGCCTCAAGAACCCAACCATCCATTGTGTAGGGAGGGATGTCGGGGGGTACGCGTCCATCGACGCGATCCATGATGAAGAACGTGCCGCCTAGAAGAGCGGGGTCTGTCTCTAGCCAGCGTGTGCGCGGTACGCGTACCTTGGTGCGCTGCCCTGCGAGGGTGATGACTCGAAACTGCATCTCAAGGTCATAGACAGGGAATACAGGGGTGTCGTGAGTATCCGGTTCAACGCGCGCCACTAGGCGTTCGTTGTGTGCTCCATCGGCGTCGCTCCATGAAGCATCGAATAGGAGAGTCTCGCTGGACATTCCGTTTGAGCCTGGGCTTGTAATCTCGCCGACGGTTACATCGGTTACATCGGTTGCGTCTCCGAGGCGCGTCGTGAGCCACGCCTGCATCTGCGTCCGCAGTGCCTCCGGGTCTCGGCTCGATTTCTCGGGTGCCGACTCAAATGATTCGGAGTCTGGAATCGTTACCTTTGGTGCTTCAGCCATGGGGCGCAGTCTCGCCGATAAATGTCGGCTGAGTCAGGTCAGGGGCGGTTCTCTGTCGTTTCTATCGACAAATTCTATGAAGTTTTTTAATTTCATCGAGATTCTGACCTGAGAGGAACAAGGAGAGCCGACGGCATGGCGGCAGCGGTGGCATCATGGGGAGTCAAAAGAAGGAGTATTCAATGACCGACTCACCCGAAAACTCAACAGCGACCTCAACACCGACCGCTACCCCGGCCTCGACCAATGAGTCGGTGCCGACACGCCCGGGTACATGGGAGAGCCACCACGCCATTACCGGCTTGATGTATCTATACACGGAGCGCATTGACGCTGGAGACTTCGCGGGGCTAGGCGCCATCTTCGCTGATGCTGCCATTACTGCTGACGGTACTGATATTGAGGTTCGCGGCGCGGAGGCGGTTGCCGATTACTACCGCTCAATGAATGTTGTGCACCCTGATGGCACGCTGCGCACTCGCCACATGGCCGTGAATGTAATTACCGATATTGATGAGGATGCGGGTACTGCGACTGCGCGTTCTGGTTTTGTTGTGCTTCAGCAGACGCCAGCCTTGCCACTTCAGCCCATAGTTACGGGCCGATACCGCGATCGATTTACGCGTGTTGATGGTGTCTGGCAATTTACGCAGCGCCACATGATGGTTGATCACGTTGGTGATGTAAGCGAGCACCTGAGTTTTGATCTAGCAGCGTTTATAGAGGGCGCTTAATCACTCTCTTTTGTGCAGCAAGTATTCAGCTCGTGAATATTTAGGCTTCGACGCGCATTAGGTCATCGGCGAGCAGGATTGTTCCGCTGAAGTGCTCCTGAGCCATTGCGATCCACTCGCCTTCAGTGCCCGGCTGTGGTGCTGGTACTGGGTGGGTGAGGATCAGAGTCTTGACGTTGTTCTTCGCAGCGGTCTGGGCGGCCTGTGATACCGAGGAGTGGTAGTCGAGGATGTCTTGAAGGCGAGGAATCGGGATGTTCTTAACAATGTCATCGCGAATAACGGTCTGCACGTAGAGGTCGGCATCTCTACAGAGGCGATCGAGCCCTTCGCAGGGAACAGTGTCGCCGGCGATCGCCACTACCTTCCCCTCTGACTCGACGCGGTACCCAACGGTTGGGTGGACCGGTGCATGGTCGGTTGGGAACGCAAAGATTTTGATGCCCTCAGCCTCGTATGCAAGCCCGTCGCTTACCTCAGTTACCTCGCAGATTGGCTCCCATGTGAGGTCGGCGTGGTGGTGAACCCGGTAGGAGATGTCATCCTCGAGTGTTGCGAGGGTGCGGTCAATGAATCGCTGTGTGCCGAGTGGGCCAACGATGATTGTTGGGGTGGGCACAAATGAGTTGATCCACTTGGTTGTGATTACATCGTTTACATCTGTTGTGTGGTCGCTATGGAGATGGGTGAGGAGCATCGCGTTGATCATCGCAGGTGCAACCATCGCTCCGGCGCAGCGCATCAAGACGCCGCGGCCAGCATCGAAGAGGAGGTTCTGCCCTGCGGTCTGGACAAGTGTCGCAGGGCCAGCGCGGTTGGGGTCGGGCATCGGCGAACCGGTTCCAAGTGTGGTTACAAACATTTGTGCTCCTCTATTAGGTAGGTAGTCCTGAGTAACGCTGCTTGCTGGATCTGGTCGCTTGGCTCTTCGATACGTTTAGTAGTTCCATGCTGTTTGAACTATCCGGGTTATCCGATGAAGTTGTGGATGATCTCAACGAGTTGATCGGGTGCATCCTCTTGGATGAAGTGGTTAGCTCCCTCAATCTCGATGTGGTTGAGGCCCTTCGCTCCAGGAACAAGTTCTTGAAAACGTAGGTGCGACTTAGGCTTGTAGGCAACCAAGTCTGCAGTACCGAAGACTGTGAGGAATGGTTTGGTCCATGTCTCTAGGTACTCCCAAGTCTCTATGCACATAGGAACACCTGGGTTATCGGGCTGAACCGGAATGAGCACCGGGAAGCGCAGTGCACTCGCCTGGTAGGTGCCGTCGGGGAACGGAGCGTCGTAGGCCGCTGCCTCAGCCTCTGAGAGAGTGCGCGTTACTCCACTCGTGATGAGTGATCCGATCGGGAGTTCGTCTACAGATTGACTATACGCAAGCCAATCGCGCATGAATTTATTCTCGCCCTCGCCTACAGGCACACCCGTGTTTGATGCGACGACACGCGCAAAGCGATCGCCCTCATATGGCAGAGCGCAGAGGCCAATGATGCCACCCCAGTCTTGGACGTAGAGAGTCGCGTTCTGCAGATCAACCGCTGCCATCCACTGCCTAACCCAATCGACATGGGATGCAAGCGTGTAGTCGGTGCGCTCGGTGGGTTTGTCGGAGCGGCCAAGGCCCATTAGATCGAGTGCGAGTACGCGATGCCCGCGCTCAACGAGTCCTCGAACCATGTGGCGGTGCAGGTATGACCAAGATGGGTTTCCGTGCATGAGCAGAATCGGCGCTGCGTCACGGGGGCCTTCGTCTATGTAGTGAAAACGAAGTGCGGTTCCGTCCTCGGCTGTGACCTCGGCGTAATGGGGCTCGAAGTCGTAGTCGGGGAGGCCTACAAAGCGCTCATCTGGGGTGCGGAGTACTTGCATCGTTTTTGGCATCTTTTTTTGGCCTGCTTAGTTGATCGGATTGTTGAGGTAGTTGCTGCTTTGGAGTCTCTTCCAAGGCTTTGTTGCTAGATCTTGACTACAGACTCCACAATGCGCTCGATGAATGGCCTGCCGAGCACGGTGATGACCTGCTCCTCAATGCCCTCGACTTCTGTGAGCGCTGCGATTGCCTCAGGGGTAGCGCGGTCGAAGCGAACGTGGTCCCAGCGACGCTTGTCGCCGACGATTACACCCTCGACCTCAAAGTGAGCGACCGGTGTAACTCCCTCGGGGTCTGCTCCTGCCTCTGTGGTGCCTTCAACGAATCTCATTACGCGCATCACTAGCTCGCCATCTTCTTTGGAGGCCTCTGATGTTGAGAGTGGCTGGCAGCCCATAACGATTGTGAACTCCATGCCGGCCTCTTTGTGCTCGTGGGCATCCTTGAAGTCGTCGCGCTCCTGCATCTCAAAGAATGAAGCGCGAGTTGGGTAACGAACAATTGCGATGCGGTCCCAGTCCGGCTCGCCGTTTGGCTGAGCAGTGACATTTGCGAGGAGCGATGGCAAGGCGCCGACTGCTGCTAGCGGCCCGATGGGTGCGTATGCATCGTCTGCCTCGACGCCTGAGATGCTGCTATCACGGCCATCGGCGTACTGAGCAACCTCGTGGTACTTCATGAGGTTGAGTGCCCAGAAGGGACCATCCTCCTCAGCGGGGAGGTGCAGCCAACGACCGACGAGCTCGAAGTTGATGGTTCCGTACTTGGGGTTTGAAGTTGACATGCTGAGCCTCTTCTTAAATCCAGTGCCGGAGTCTCCGGCAAGTTTTGTCATTCTGACTGCCAGAACATCGCAGCGCAAGCGCAACCCCTGATTTCGCCAGATTTTCGCCCTGCTAACAGGCCCGAGGGTCACCCTGTCTCCTTTAGGTCCGGTGGTGCTCGCCATGCCCACCGAGTATCGCCGTCACCCCCAGGCGCAGCGATCTTGATGAGTCTGTAGCCATCATGTGTTTTTTGAAGGTGATGTCGTTTACAGAGCCGCACGAGGTTCTCAAAGGATGCAGCTCCACCCTCAGAGAAAGGTTTGATGTGGTCAATCTCTAGTCCGACGGTCATGTCGCATGTTGGTACCTGGCAGACACGATCTCGTTCCTCAACGGCCGTTCGCAGTGGTGCCGGAATTGCCCTGCCCATATGCGCAACTGTTTTGATCTCTACTCCATCAACGACAAGAAGTTTTAAGAATGCCTCGCCCAGATACTCAGTTGCACTAGCGACTGGTATCGGCCCGACCCCAGGGATCTCGCAGACTTCTCCATGCTCGGTATGCCCACGCTTAAGCGCATCTATGTCGACACGAATATTCATGACTGCATTCGAGCGCGTCGTCTTCGTTCTGCTCGCCCCTACACCTGAATCTGAGGCGCTTGCTTTTTCACAGAGTGCCATTACTGCGTCTGCGGCATAGGCCTCGGGTCTTTCATGTGCGCCACTCTTGCGAGCCGCCTTGAAGATCTCATCCTGTATTGGCTTTAGGGCTGCCATTACAAGCGCACCATTGGCAACGGTCATACGCGCTTTTAGATTGAACGAACCATCGAGATCGGTCCACGACTTTAAGAACCGCGATTTATGAACCTGCCTGTGTCGCTCCGCCTCATCAGTGGCAGCTGCAACTACGCGGGACGTTGCATCGCGTAGATCGCGAACCGTCGCGTGGCGAGAGAGATTTATGAGTTGTGTCTCGGCATTAGGAGCAACGATCGCACCGCGTGCTACCTCTACAGCCTGTGTGCCCGATAGATCACCTGAGAGCAACGCTGCAGTCGTCACAGGCAAGTGCTGCAGTTGATTAGCGAGCACCACCACAGACTGGGCCTCATAGCGAGCACAATCGGTCTCGTTCGAGAGCCACTCAGAAATACTCTTGGCGCCCTCGCCCTTCCAAGCGTTGGTGCGCTCAACCTGGCCAACTGCCACCGTGCGCAGAGAGTCGCCAGCCCTGCGAACTCTCTCGGCGATCTCCACCAACTCGCGAGCGCCGGCAGCATCAACGCAATCAACCTCTAAGGAGGAGATGCAGGTCTGGATCTCTGTGGTGATGTGATTCAATCGGTCGAACATATGTTCGACTATAAAACAGGGGTGTGACAACTACTAGTTTTCGGGCCGAAAATTTAGGAATCAGCGAAGTATCTAGTGGGGCCGCATGGGTCATGATTGGGGAGCGTTACCCCCCGCCCGATGCCCACCATCCGGAGATGCAGTGTCCAATCAAGTTGAGATAGCGAATAAGGCTTTTCTCCTGCTGACCCTCGTCGCCAATGCGGTCATTGTTATTGCTGTAGTCACCTCTGTATTTGCGCTCTTCGTTGCTCCGGTTCGGCGTCTGCGCGACTCAATGATCGCAGCCATCGGCCCAGAGGCACGGCGCCTCGCATTTGCAGTTGCAGCTATCTGCACGCTCGGGAGCCTCTACTACTCGGAGTTCGCGCACTTTGTCCCGTGTCGTCTGTGCTGGTATCAGCGCATCTGTATGTATCCACTTGTTGTGATCTTGGGGGTAGGTGCATGGAAGCGCGCACCTTTTACGAGGCTCACAGCTCTACCGTTCATCATCTGTGGGATCGGTGTATCGACTTGGCACTTCCTAGTTGAGCGATTCCCGACCATTGAGGGAACCTCCTGCGGGACCGAGATCAAATGCTCCGTGCCTTGGTTTACAGAGATGGGTTTTGTCACACTTGCTTTCATGTGTCTTAGTGGCATGGCTTTGATCGCTACGCTGCTATTAGTCGACCGCGCCTATGAGCGCACAACATCTGAGGAGAACGCATGACTGGTTCAAATAATGCACGTGGGTCCGCCAAGTGGTTATGGCCGTCAGTCATTGGTGGACTTGTTGTGATTGGAGTGCTTGCGATCTCCCTTGGTGGCGGTAACGACAAGACTGGAGACTCGAAGAACAATGGCGGCGCGACGGAGAAGATTGAGATCGCCAAGGTTGTTGAGGTAAGTGGAACGCCATTGCCAGATTTCGATACGACTCTCAATGATTCGGCGATCGGCAAGAAAGCGCCGACGCTCGATGGCGTTGATTTTGATGGCAAGTCGGTAACCGCTGGTGGTGCGAGCGGTAAGCCGCAGGTCGTTACCTTCATCGCGCATTGGTGCCCACATTGCCAGCGCGAGGTGCCGATCATCATTGATCTCAAGAACAAAGGTGTATTCGACGGGGTTGAGCTGATAGGGGTTGCAACCGGTACGCGCGCAGATGCCCCCAACTATCCGCCATCCGCCTGGCTCATTGCAGAGGAGTGGGATGCGCCGGTGCTTGTCGATACTGCAACCTCGACAGCAGGTAGCGCGTATGGGTTGACAGGGTTCCCAATGCTTGTCTTCGTGAATGCAGATGGCACGGTGGCCGGGCGTTGGTCTGGCGAGATGGAGCCGTCAAACCTTCAGGCAGTAATCGAAGCCTTCAAGGCCGGCAAGAAGATACCGTTCCCCAGTAACTAAATAAACCAGTAATTAAATAGCGCGTGCTGCGGATTCTCCCGCTCGGCGGCCGAAGAAGGAACCGTCGCCTAGTGAGATGCCGCTCACGTAGCCGTGTGCTGCGATGCCTGCAGTACTGCGACCCGCTGCGTATAGGCCTGGTACCGGGACTCCTGAAGAATCAAGCACATGTGAGTCGGGGTCTGTCTTTAGCCCGCCAAGTGTAAATGGTGCGTAGATGGCCTTCGAGTCGACGCGCAGGTCAATCGCTCCATAGGGAGGGCGCAACGGCACTAAGAAATCAGGCTCTTTGTGCCACTCAGGGTCGGTTCCATTCTCAGCGTGCTGGTTATACGTTGCGATTGTCTCTGCAAGCGCATCTGCTGGCAGCCCAACATCTGCGGCGAGTTCCTCAGGGGTCTCAGCGGCCCAAGTAATGCGCATACCAACAAAGTTGACCTCGAATATCTCCTCGCTGACGATCATGTAGATCTCGCCCTGCTGATCAACGAGTGCGCGATGCCCGATGCGGCCCGTGTATGTATCTTCGTTGATGAAGCGCTTACCGTCTTTGCCAACAAGCAGTGCTCGAGCCATGCGATGTGGTGGCCCGATTGGGAGTGCGCACTCAACGGAGTCCATGCGCGTTGTGGTGCCGCCTGCACCCTCGCCGAGGCGAATCCCGCGACCGTCGTCGTTATCCGTACCAACTCTCCATGCTGAGAACGGTCGCAGTGCCTCGGGGCAGTAGCGGGCAAGCATCTCTTCGTTGAAGATAAATCCACCTGCGCAGAGAATCACGCCACCGGTTGCACGCACGTGTAGGTCGCGACCGTCAACGCGTGCAACTAGACCAACAACGCGACCAGCATCGACGATGAGTCGCTCGACGCGCGCATCTGTATGCACTGCCACATCGGTCTTGGCGAGCGCACCGGTCAAGCACTCCATAAGGAAGCCGCCGGCAGTATCTGGGAACTGCGGGTGATGGCCTCGCGGCACGACATCGGCGATGGTGTTGAAGGGCCAGGAGTCTTCGCCGCCGGAGAAGCAGAGGCCAGCATCAGTAATCGGTTCACGGTTGGGCTCATCACAGAACTCGCCCTTGAACGGAACGCCATGATCAACGAGCCAGTTGTAGTGAGCAACAGATCCCTGGCAGTAGGCGTGCACCTTGTCGGCATCTGCATCTGGTCCACAGGCCTCTAGGAGAAATCTCTCCATGTTCTCTGCAGTATCCGTGTATCCACAAGCCTCTTGAATTGGGGTTCCGCCACCGAGGTAGATGAGTCCACCGGAGAGTGCGCTCGTGCCACCGCCTGCGCCACCACGCTCGAATGCAGCAACGCGTGCACCTGCTTCGTGGGCACTAATCGCAGCGCATGTACCTGCAATGCCGAGGCCAACCACCGCGACATCAGTCTCAATATCCCACTGCGTTACCGCAGAGGCATCGAGTGGGGCGATTGGTAATACCGCATCTTGAGCGGTATCTGTTGTTTCGCCTAATGAATCGTTGGTACTCACAGTTTTGTTATTACCTCATCAGCGAAACGCGCAAGTGAGTCGAGTTGAACAGTTAGGTCATTAGGGTCGCCGCCGTAGAAGTACCACGGAACAGTCTGAAGCTCGGTTACGCCCTTCTCTTCTAGGCGTTTGTATCCATCAAGGTCGAATACATCTACGCATAGAGCGTTTATCTCGAAGGGGAGGTGCGAGCGGCCATACTCGGTGCGGTAGCGAGCGATCTCGGAGAGGGCGTTTGTGATCTCCTCTTCAGTGTTCTGCACTGAGATCCAACCATCTGCGAGGCGCGCTGCACGCTTAAAGCCTGGGTCGCTCAATCCACCGACATAAATGGGTACGGCCTTCTCCGGGGCTGGCGACATCATGAGGCGATCGAAGTCGTAATAGGTGCCGTGGTACTCGTGGTACGCAGAGCCTCCACCGCCGCAGAGGAGTTGAAGAATCTCGATCATCTCATCGGCGCGCTTTCCGCGTGTGCGCATATCAGTATGCGTCCACGTGAACTCTTCGGGGATCCATGAGAGTCCCACACCGAGACCGACGCGCTCGCCAGAGAGAACGGCCATCGAGGAGAGTTGCTTAGCAACCATGAGCGGATCGCGGATCGGCAGCTTCACGACGTTGGTGAGGAAGCGGATCTTGGTGGTAACCGCAGCCATTGCAGCGATGGAGATGAACGGGTCAACGAACGGAGTCTCAGCTGGCCAGAAGCGCCCGCCATCGGGGCTATACGGATACTTAGCGGAGACTGTCTCCGGGAAGAAGACAGAGTCGGGGACAGTGATCGAATCGAACCCAGCCTCCTCAGCGGCGCGAGCCATGGGGACGAGGTGGTGAGCGGGGAACATCGGGAAGGCAGCAGTCCATTTCATGCTCGCTGATGTTATGGCCCGAGGCGCTACGACTTCGCCTCGACCGAGATTCTGCTTATTCCCGGGAACGCACAGGAGTAGAGGTCGCGCCCAAAACCGGCTGCGGGGAATACCGGCGACTGCAGCGGGGAGCCGGTATCGACGCGCCCGCGCTCCTCGCCGGTCTCGATGTTGAGGACGACCAACTGCTCGGCCATGCGCTCGGAGTCGTGGTCGTGTGTGACTAGTTCGCCTGTATCCGGGTAGATGATCATGTGAGGCGCATGGTCTTGGGTGCGCTGCCAACGGATGTTCGCAGTTCCGTCGTCTCGATAATCAAAAGCAGTAAGTGTGCTGTTCCCAGAGTCGAAGCCGATCGCAATCTTTCGTGATGCATCGATAGCTGGCGGGTTGGCGATGATTCCGTTCGGTGCGCCACAGATCTCGTGCATGGCAACATCGCCACTACCGAGATCGACACGAATCAGGTGAAGGGGTGCGCCAGAGGTGCCGTTGTTCTTGAAGGTCCCCGTGAACCTCTCGGTACCCTCGCCGTTATCTAGGAACCACGCAGCACCATCAACTAGCACTGCATCCCATCCGTAGGTCTGCCCCTCCATGGTTCGGTACTTGGGTTGGAATACTTCATCGAGGCTCCAGCCGTCACTCCACTCAAGACGCCAGAGGTGCTCGGTGCCAACAACATAGAGAGTGTTGCCATCTGCGGAGAGGCGAGCGATCGATCTCTCGGGGAGTACAAACTCATCGCAGCGCGGCTCGAGAGTTACCGGATCAAGCGCCATGATCGCGGAGGGTGCGTCGCTGTCTTTTGCGAAGTCCTTCGTGACGAGCGTGCCGTCGGCAAGAAGCACGAACGAGTTATATGGACGCGGCCGCGGGAGTTGGCGCTGAGCCTCTATCTCAAGAGTCTCCGGATTGAGGCGGTGAGCGAAGGTTCCGTATACGCAGAGAAGCGCACCATCAGCCGCAACCGCTAGGCCGCCCGGCCACATAGGGCCAGCAGGTAGAGCGGGGGAGGTTTGGAGCATCTCGAGCGTCTCAGGGTCTATGCGCTCAACCCAAGAGTTGGTCTCCTCGCCGAGAGTGTGGCGCAGCATGAAGAGTTCACCTGCGTTGCGCTGCACCGCCATCGTGACCGCAACCTCAAAACGAAAAGTTGCCTTGAGCATCTCGTCGTCGCCAACGTCGAGACCCACACCTGAGAGGGGGATCTGTTGACGGCGCGCACCGCCATCCTCGGCCGGCCATCTGCTTGCGTAATAGGGGGATTGAGAGATTTCGTTCGACGGGCTCATGATGTCATCTACAGATCAGGCATGCCCATTGCGAGGTTTGCTTCCTCGAGGCCGCCATCAACTTCGTAGAGTTTTCCGGTTACGTATGATGAAGCTGACGACGCAAGGAAGAGGGCACATAGTGCAATGTCCTCAGGTTGACCAAGTCGCTTGAGGGGAGTGCCATCGACCATTGCGTTGCGGAGTCCGTCATCTGTAAGGACAGTCTCAAGAGCACTAGTTGCAATTGAGCCGACAGCGATACCATTAACGCGAATCTTTGGTGCAAGATCTGCAGCCATCAGGCGCGTCATGTGGGTGAGTGCTGCCTTTGCTGTTCCATATGCAACAAATCCACGGTCACGAAGCCGGCCAATTGTTGAGGAGATGTTCACAACCGATCCAGAGCCCTGCTCCAGCATCGTCGGTACCGCTGCCTTCGTTAGGACAAATGCAGTCGTGACATTGAAGTGGAAAGAGCGCTCGAGATACCCGGGGGTTGTGTCGAGGAATGCGCGTGGGGCGGTACCGCCGGCATTGTTGATCACAATGTCAATACGCCCGAACTCCTCAACGGTCGCGCCAGCTAGGGCTGCAACTGCATCGTTATCGACTACATCGGTCGGGATCACGAGTGCTCGTCGCCCCATATCGCGAATCTGCCCAGCGACGATATCCAATTGGTCAATTGATCGAGCCGCGAGCACAACATCTGCCCCTGCCTCGGCGAGTCCTAGGGCGATAGCGGCACCAATGCCGCGACCTGCGCCTGTCACAATCGCTGCCTGACCATCGAGTCTGAATCTTTCGAGCATTGTTCCTCCATTCGTGGTGGATTCTGACCGTAGCGCCCTCTACGATGCTCGGTCATGACCGGAGCGCTAAATACTCAGCCAGATCTCCTCGATGGCCAGTTTTATGTGGAGGACCCCTACAGCACGTACGCGTGGATGCGCGAGAACGAGCCGATCTACTGGGACGAGGTCAATAACCTCTGGGCTGTCTTTCGCTATGACGACATTGTTGCGATTGAGAAGGATAAGGCGACCTTTAAGAATGGTGGCCAGGCGGATAACGGTTACCGCCCCGGGATCTCCTCAGACCCATCGATCATTGGGCTAGACGACCCGGAGCATCAGGTGCGTCGCCAGTTGGTAGCACGACGCTTTACGCCGCGTGCGGTGACTGGTTTTGAGGAGCATGTACGCGAGGTTGTTACTGAGATTCTTGATCGCGCACTCGCTGCGGGCACCGTAGATGCCGTTGGCGACATGGCTGCTCCGCTTCCTGCATCGATGATCGGCGAGTTGATTGGTTTTCCAGATGACATGGTCGGGAAACTTCAGGAGTGGTCGGAGCGAACTATCTCGCTTGGTGGAGGGCCTCGATATTTTGAGGATGCCGGCATCATCGCAACCTTCGAGTTTGCTCAGGCCTGCGCGGATCTCTACGAGGAGAAGAAGGGCTGCCCGGCCGATGATGTGATGAGTCTCTGGGTTGATCATGAGAAGGCCGGCCTCAAGGACTCAAAGGCCTTTGGTCTTGATCAGATAACGAGCGATTGCTTGTTGCTGCTTGACGGTGGTGCAGAGACAACGCGCACCGTAATCGCACGCACAATGCTCAACTTAATTAATCGCCCTGATCAGTGGGAGTTGATGCGTAATGGCGCAGACCTGACTCTTGCGGTTGAGGAGTTCATCCGCTTTGTGACACCGATCCACAACATGTGCCGCGCCGCTACACGCGATGTTGAGTTCGGTGGAAAGTTGATAAAAGAGGGCGAGCAGGTTGTGCTCATGTATTCATCGGCTAATCGCGATACAGATCACTTCACGAATCCCGAGGAGCTCGACATCACGCGTGATCCAAATATGCACCTTGCGTTTGGATTCGGGACACACTTCTGCCTTGGCTCCAACCTTGCACGCCTAGAGATTCGTGTCTTCTTTGAGGAGATGATCAAGCGCGTGAAGGGATGGAGTCTTGCCCCGGGTACCTCTCCGGTTGAGATGCCAAACGCCTTCGTATTCGGGATGCGCGAGATGATGATCGTGCTCGACCCAGCCTGAGGAGCTGGTTAGCCGCCTGTTCCCCATCCGGTTGCTGCGTCTATGCGGGCCATGATCTCTTCATCTAGGAGCTCGACAACCTCGAGAGCGCCCATGTTGTCGTGTACCTGCTCTGGGCGGCTTGCCCCTGTGATGACCGTAGATACGCGCTCATTCTTCGAGCACCATGCGATCGCCAACTGTGCGAGCGTGCAGTCGAGTTCGGTCGCGATCTCGGCGAGGCTGCGAACCTTTGCGCTTGCCTTCTCGTTGGTGAGCATTCCTCGTAGCCACTCATAACCGGGGAGTGCGCCGCGGCTGTCCTCGGGCACACCGTCTAGGTACTTGCCGGTAAGCAGTCCAGATGCAAGCGGGCTCCAAGTTGTTAGTCCGAGGCCGATGTCCTCATAGAGGCGTGCGTACTCGAGCTCAACCTTTACTCGGTCGAGCAAGTGATACTGGGGCTGCTCGACAATTGGCTTGTGCAGGTGGTGGCGCTCTGCAATCTCGTAGGCGGCGCGAATGTCATCCGCGTTCCACATTGATGTTCCCCAGTAGTGAGCCTTGCCCTGCGAGATGATGTCTGACATTGCCCAGACGGTCTCCTCAATTGGGGTCTCAGCATCTGCGCGGTGGCAGTAGAGGACGTCGACGAAGTCGAGGCTTAGGCGCTCAAGGGATCCGTCAATTGCCTGCATGAGGTACTTGCGGTTGAGCGTGTTGGACATATTCACGCCGCCGTGGATTCCCCAGTAGACCTTGGTCGACATCACATACTCGTGGCGCTTCCAACCAAGTTCCTTAACAGCATCGCCCATGATCTGCTCGGACTCTCCACCGGCATAGGCCTCAGCGTTGTCCCAGAAGTTCACTCCATAACTCTTAGCGGCATCCATGCACGCGACGGCTATGTCGAGCCCCATCTGCGTACCGAATGAAACCCAAGAACCAAACGAGAGCTTGCTGACTTTTAATCCTGATCGCCCGAGTCGGCGGTACTCCATCTTCGATGCATCTGCCATGGTCTTCTCCTGGTTGTTTATTGGTGCCCTAGTGGCGGGGTGAACGGCGGTCATCCTACGCCGCGAGCCTGCTTATTCGCTTATGCTCAGGCTCATGACTCCTGATGACCTAGTTGAGTACGAGCAGATCAAGCGCCTGAAGTATGCATATTTTCGATGCATCGATTTAAAGCTCTGGGATGAGATCGAGACGCTGTTCGTCGAGGATGCCGAGTGTGCGTATAGTGCCGGCGCTTACTCCTACCAAGGCCGAGATGCGATTGTTGGCTTCTTCCGCAAGGCTATGGACCGTGAGACTTTTCTCTCAAGCCACAAGATTCACCACCCTGAGATTGAGTTGACCAGCGCCACTACAGCGAGCGCAACCTGGGCACTCGAGGACACGGTTATAGATACCCTCTGGAACCTGCGCATAACTGGGGCCTCTTTCTATGAGGACGAGTACGTGAAGGTCGAGGGCTCGTGGAAGTTTAAGAAGACTGGCTACAAACGGGTCTTCGAGGAGCTCGAGCCACGCTCGCCTGAGACTCAACTCACAGCATCTTGGTGGGGAACCGGTGGGCGAAGCAGCCTCCCCGCACCTGAGTAACAGCCGAGTAACAGCCGAATAACACAGATATGCGAGCACACGCCTGATCTGTCAGACTCCCGCCATGACATATGTTGAATTTGAGAGTCCTCAAGCACTACTCGGCGCCGTTGGTCAAGAACTTGGAGTAAGCGATTGGCACACGGTGACCCAGGAGCAGATCAATCTCTTCGCCGACGCGACTGGCGATCACCAGTGGATCCACGTCGATGTAGAGAAGGCAAAGGCTGGCCCGTTCGGCACGCCAATCGCACATGGATATCTCACGATGTCGCTTGCGAGTCTTTTTCTGCCGCAGATTGTTCTCGTACACGGACTCTCAATGGGCCTCAACTATGGAGTCGACAAGGTTCGCTTTCCATCACCGGTCCCGGTCGGCTCTCGACTTCGCGGTAAGGGCACAATCATCTCAGCGATCGAGGTAACCGGTGGAGTGCAGGCAGTTATCAGAGTGACGATCGAGCGTGAAGGCTCTGAGAAGCCCTGCGCGGTTGTTGACACTGTTAGTCGTTACTTAGTCTGAGTAGCAGGCCCCAGCGTGGCGCGTGAAGTAGTGAGCGTCACCGATGCAATGAAAACGATGCCGTCTAGTCGTTCGTTTACCGATGCGCCGATTGACGACAAGACGCTCTATCGCATTCTCGACTCAGCACGCTTCGCTCCAAGTGGTGGCAATCGCCAACCCTGGACGGTGCTAGTTGTGCGGGACCTAGAGGTGCGAGCGCAGATTGCCGAACTCGCGCAGCAGGGTTGGAATGAATACGTTGCGTACATACGAGATGGTCTCGTGCCATTCGGAGCGGATGAACATGGGCGTTGGCCTGGGCCACTTGTTGATCTAGATGCGGCTGCAGCAACGCATTCACCCAACGCACTAGTTGACGGGATTGTTAGCGCCCCTGCTCTATTGGTTGTTCTCGCTGACCTAACCAAATTGGCAGTCCTCGATGCAGGCTTAGATCGACAGAGCATCGTTGGTGGCGGATCTGTCTATCCCTTCGCACACAACATCATGCTTGCCGCACGCTCTGAGGGGCTCGGCGGGGTAATGACGACTTTTCTCTGCAGGCGAGAGGCGCAGGCGCGTTCCCTGCTTGGGTTTCCAGAGCAGGTAGGGATTGCATCCATGATTGCTCTAGGCGAACCGGTCGAGGCGATTACTCGGCTCAAGCGCAGGCCAGTTGAGGAGTTCGCAGAGATCGATCGCTGGGGCGGCGAGCCCTTTACCGTCTGAGTTTGAAAGTCGGCTCTCCTAAGAGTCGTGAAAAAATGGAGATGCAGCAAGGCGCGTGGTGTCTTGTATGCGCTACCTTCACGAAATTAGAAGACCATAAAAAGATGAGCCTAAGAGCACCATCACCTAATACACAGGAGCACCGATGTCAGCAACAGAGACCGCCGCAGCACTCAAGCCAGTAGTCAATGGACTACCTGCAAATTTCATGACCGACGGACCTACATATGCAAAGGGTGCGACGCTTGGTTTTGAGGGAATGTCTTTCTATGTTGGCGGGCGCGGCGCTGTGCTTGGCGACGTTGATGCTGATGTTGTAACCGCTGCCTTTGTCTACTTCGAGCCGGAGTCGGTGCGCTCCGGATGGGAACTCGCGGGAACTGTTATGTCGCGCGAGCAGGCAGCCTCAGAGTTTGCTGAGTGCTGTGACCAGTGGGGTAGGGACCACCTCTCGGATGGACCTGACTACGAGCGTGCAGCGGAGTTGATCGGCAAGGTCGTCAATGATGCGAGCCCTGCAGGTGCGCCTCTCTTCGCTGCGTGGCGCGCACTTGATGAGCCAGATGACGAGAAGGCCCTTGTTATCCACCGACTTAACGGGCTTCGCGAACTGCGCGGAGCACTCCACGCCGGTGCGATTATCGCCGCTGGTTTTGAGCCGCTTGAGGCAGTAATGGTCACCACGCCTTACATGGCAGGTATTTTTGGTTGGCCCGAGCCGCACCCGGTTGTTGATGCAGCAGATGCTCGCATGGTGACAGCCGAGGCCGCTACCGATGCTGCCTTTGCACGTGCAGCCCTCGGAACGCTTAGTGATGCAGAGCAGGCAGAGTTAGTTGCGATCTCTGCTGAGATTCTCGCAGCACAGGTCTAAGCCGAGCTTGCTTAAAGCCCGCTCTCCTTACTCTGAGAGCAGTAGTTACTCGGCGCTGGCGAAGAGTCGTATTCCTAAGCCGAGCATCGCCCCGCCTGCCGCCTTATGCTGCTGGAGTGAAACCGGATCGCACCGTTGAGGACAGCCGAGGGGTTGATGTGAGTCAGATCCGTCGCCAGTTGCAGATGACTGTCCCGGAGCGCGTTCGGTCAATGGTTGATGCGGCCAACACGATGCTCGCGATCCAGAAGCGCGCTCAAGCCTCGCTCGAAGGGGAACTCTGACGTTTGGGTTTGGCACCCAAACGCCGAGTCTTTCTTGACCCCAGCGCCTTCACCTCGCCGGATAATTACCGGTAACGCTAAAACCCAATGCGAGAATGATCAGGAACACACGATCGCACTTCGCCAGGTTTGATCTGCCCCGCTCCAATGCCAATCAACGCTGCAAATGGGCCACAATCATTTGGCCTGATCCATACATGTACCTGGATATTGGGATTGAACTTCACAAGAGGAGCTTTGCACTCGCCGGCACCATTTGTGAGTCCGACTACTCTCGCCGCTGGAGGCTGCGTAAAGCAAAGGTTGTCGTGCTGGTGAAACTGCACGAGGGGGCTCGCGATTTCTGGAGTGCTCTCAAGGGTGTACGACCTTGGCAGAATGTACATCGCCGCTTCGAGTGTTCGGGACCCACTGCGGCGATCGACTTTGTAAACAAGTGCCTCTGGAAAATTAGGATCCAAGATGGTGTCATCCTCGATCCAATCCCAATGAAGAAGATGCTCCTCACCGGTACCGCCGTCACCGATCGACTGAAAGCCATCCGCTACTGCCACGGTGATGTCGCTCCATCGCGGCAAGGTATTGATGCTCGCCACAAGCAAATCTTCGGATTGCTTCTGCTGAGATGCTGAGACACCTTCAACTCCCGAGAGATTAACTGATGCAGGATCTATGAGTCCGTTGGCCGAGACCTTCAGCGCATTCGACAGAATTGAACCAACATTGCCTCCACATTTGCTCGGGTTCGCTGCCGCATAGGGCGCCTTCATGCAGAGCATCTGCTCCGGAGTCATCCCGTGACTCGGCTTGGTGGTGGAGGTTGTTGTCTCTCGAGGCTTTGCCTCTTCAGATGCTCCCTGAGCGCATGCTGAGAGGATGAATATACCCACCATCGCCATCCCAAGAGCCTTGGGAAAATGACTTGTCTTAAGACTCGTCGATGACGACTTGCGATTGAACAAACTTGTCGAAGAAGGCATGAATGAAACCCTACAGCCCTGGGTCTCGAAGTGGCGTGCGCCCCGCGAGAAGCGTGCCGCGGTCCCAAACCAACCAGCCTGCTCTACGTTTTATGGCGGAGATAGTTACTCGGCGTTAGCGAAGAGGCGAATACCTAAGCCAAGCATCGCCGCTCCTAGAAAAAGAATGATCGCTGCATCGGCCCACATCGGTACAGGGTTACCGAAGAGCGTCAGCGGCGCCGCCTGCGGGATCAGTATTCGTCTACAGAGGTCTACGCCATAGGTAGCGGGGTTGAGTCGAGTCAGCACTGCAAGCCAGGTGGGTAGCGATGTGAGCGGGAAGACTGCGCCGGAGAGAAAGATCATTGGCTGCATTACTAGCGCCATGACCATCTGGAAAGACTCCATGCGTTGAATACGGCTTGAGATCACTATGCCGAGCGATGAGAGGGCGAACGCAAGAAGAAGCAGTGCGATGATTAGCCCGAGTACTCGCGGCACCGTGAGGTCTACGCCAACGAGTGGAGCGAAGACAATTAGCAAAAGCCCCTGCGCTACTGAGACGCTTCCTCCACCGATTGCCTTACCGAGCACTAGAGATCCTCGTGAGACCGGGGCAACAAGCATCTCGCGCAGGAACCCAAACTCGCGGTCCCAGACAATCGACATCGCTGAGAATAGTGACGACGTGATAATCGACATCGCAAGGATTCCGGGGAAAATATAGACCTGATATGAGACGCCGTCTGCGCCCGTATCTCCTACGAGGCTGCCGATGCCGGCACCCATTACTAGGAGGAAGATGATTGGCTGAGCGATGCTTGAGATGATTCGTGTAGGCATGCGTCTCAGGCGAATTAGTTCGCGGAACCAGATCATGCGGATGGTGCGCACATTGCGGAGGAGTTTTCCCGCAGGCGGCTTTATGTGCCCTGTGGGTGCAGCTACGGGGATCGGGTTTGCCAATGCAGTCATGGTTATCTCCTGAAGGCTCGAACCATTGGATTTGCCGCTAGCCCGCCTGAGCTATCTGCATCTCTAAGTGCACGCCCCGTATATTTAAGGAATACATCATCGAGGCTTGGGCGTCGAACGTTGATGCTGCGAACCCCGACCTTCAAGGTAGAGAAGATGCGCGGCACGAAGGCCTCGCCGTCAACAACTCGAATCACCAAGCCATCGGGTGTCTCCTCGACCTCGATACCGAGACCTACCTCTAACTCGGCGCGAGCGGCAGGGTCATCGGCAGTGATGAGGGTGATGATGTCGGCCCCGACCGATGCTTTGAGGGCCGCTGGAGTATCGATTGCAACGATCTTGCCCTGATCAATGATCCCGATTCGGTCACAGCGCTCTGCTTCATCCATGTAGTGGGTTGTTAAGAACATCGTTACGTTCTCGCGCGCGCGGAGTTCATCGACGTAGTCCCAGATGTGGATTCGAGTCTGGGGGTCGAGACCAATTGTTGGCTCATCTAGGAACAGAACGCGAGGCATGTGGAGAAGGCCCCGTGCAATCTCAAGTCTCCGCTTCATACCGCCCGAAAAGAAGCGCACTTGTTGATCAGCGCGATCGCTGAGCCCAACCATCTCGAGGAGCGGGTCCATACGCGCCTTGACCTCGCTTGGTGCGATCCCGTAGAGGATGCCGTGGAAACGCAGATTCTCTGCCGCTGTCAAGTAGTCGTCGAGAGTGATCTCTTGAAACACGAGCCCGATGTTGCGCCTGACGTCGTCTCGCTGGGTAGTCACGTCGTATCCGGCAACCCTTGCTGAGCCGCCTGAGAGTCCGAGCAGAGTGCAGAGAATCGAGATGGTGGTGGTCTTGCCAGCACCGTTAGGGCCTAGGAATCCAAAGAGTTCACCGGACTCAACTTGGAATGAGACACCATCTACAGCAGTGAAGTCATCGAAGGTCCGCACCAAATTCTCAACGACGATGGCGGGCTCAGATTGGGCTGCTTTAGAGGCTGGGTTATTGGCTGGGTTAGAGGTGCTGGGTTCGGGATTCGTCACCTCGGCATCTTCGCAGGTTTAGTGGTCCAACTTGGTCTTCTAGCGGGCCTACGATGTTGACCCATGGTTGCGCTCCCTACAGAGATTGTCTGGCTTGAGACCGAAGAGGTTCCAGGACCAGCCCTGCCCCTCGGAGAACGGGTACGTCTAGAGGGTCGCGGAACCACTTTTGTGCGCCGAGTCAAGGGCCCGGCTGGCGCACCTACTGTTCTCTTGATCCACGGCTGGTGTGCAAGTGGCGGCCTCAATTGGTTCCAGGCATTCGATGCAGTAGGGGATCGATTCTCAGTCCTAGCCCCTGATCTGCGAGGCCATGGACGAGGAATGCGCACCTCGGAGCGGTTTCGACTCCGCGACTGCGCTGATGATTTAGCTGCGCTCATCGAGTTAGAGAAGTGTGGACCCGTAATTGTGGTTGGTTACTCGATGGGAGGGCCGGTTGCGCAACTCTTATGGAAGCGCCATCCACACCTTGTCTCGGGGTTAGTTCTCTGCGCTACAGGATCTGAGTTCGTATCGGGTTATCCAGCGCGCGCAACCTTTGCTGCGGCGATGACGATTGCCTCGCGCGGACTGCGCATCGGCGGGCATATGAACTTTGTACCGCATGCAATAGGCAAACGTATTTTTGGGGGACGACCACCTACCCGCCCTTCATCCTTTGCCGGATGGGTGCGTGACGAGTTTCGCCGCCACGACCTGCGTCTCGTTACCGAGGCTGGGCGTGCTGTTAGCGCATTCTCTTCAGGTCGTTGGATTGGGCGCATTGATGTCCCGACAACGGTATTGGTCACCACCAACGATCGCGCTGTAAACGCAGAGAATCAGGAGCAACTTGCTCTTGCGATCCCGGGCGCTCGAATTATGCGCATGGATGACACGCACCTTGCATGTACTAGCCCAGAGTTCGGGAAGCGCATACTCAAGGCTTGTCTAGATGTTCAAGACCGCATCTAAGTAGTAACTGTGCTTAGTGGGCGTGTAGCGGTTGTAACCGGCGCAGCATCGGGTATCGGACGCGCATCCGCAGAGGCACTCGCTCGTGCCGGTGCATCTGTAGTAGTCGCAGATATTGACGAAGTGGGTAGTCGATCGGTAGTCGACTCGATTGAGGCCGATGGTGGAAGCGCAATCGCATTCCGTACCGATGTAACCGAGCACGAGGAGTGCGCAGCACTAATGAAGCGCGCAGTAGATGCGTTCGGTGCGCTTCATATTCTCCATGCGAATGCCGGAATAGCTCTTCCTTTTCGCGGTGATGGGTTTGCGCCAGATATTGACCCTGAGGCATGGGACCGTGTAATCAAAGTCAACCTCTCCGGGGTTTTTTACTGCGCGCATTACGCGATCCCCGCGATGATCGCCTCGGGGGGTGGATCAATCATCAATACCGCTTCCTCGATGGCGACACTCCCGCTTGGTGGGCTTGATGGCTATGCCGCCTCGAAGGGCGGGGTGGCGATGCTGACAAAATCAATGGCGGCTGGGTGCGGACCACTCGGTATTCGGGTAAATGCCATCGGCCCTGGTTATGTCGATACCCCAATGAATGAGATGATCTTCGGCAACGCTGACCTCGCAGCAGCATTCGCCAGTGGGCATGCCGATGGGAATCTGCAGACCTCCGAGGAGATTGGCGATCTAGTGGTGTTTCTTGCATCCGACGCGTCCCGCAGCCTGAACGGCGCACTAATCACATGCGACCGCGGCTGGACCTCCTTCAAGCGCCCTGTTTAGGCAGCCCTGTATTGGGAGCCCTGGTTAGCGGGTATTGGTAGGCGCGGGTATCGTTCCCCCATGACTCAAACGACTACTCCGCCAACAACTCCAATGACGATTCATCGCGGCGAGGATGAGATCCCCTTCGTTGCTCTTGGGGATGGAACCCACCTCCAGTTGCTCCACGTTGATGTAGAGCAAGGTCTATGGGTAATCCGAACAAGGTTTGAGCCAGGCGTCGTTGTACCGACTCATCGCCATACCGGACAGGTATTCGCATTTACGATCTCTGGCTCTTGGAAGTATGCGGAGTACCCAGAGGTAAATACTGCAGGGTCATACCTATTCGAGCCAGCAGGCTCAGTGCACACACTCATCGTGCCTGAGGAGAACGAGGGCATGACCGATGTTTGGTTTGCAATCTATGGAGCGAACCTCAATCTCGACCCAGATGGCAGCGTTAATTTCGTAATTGATGCAGGTACAGTGCGCGATCTCTATTACGCGCTCTGCGACTCCAATGGATTTGAGCGCCCTAACGTGATTGAGAATCGCGGAGTCTGACTCTCAAGCGTTAACTCGAGGTTCTGCTTCGCGGATTGAATTAGCGGCGACGAATTACTTAGAGCTCTGAGTCGCTCGCCCTGCGATGAGAGGAAGGTCTAGGTAAGTAACAAAGCCCGGGGCTGCAGGTACGACGTACGGGATTGCGTTTACGCAGTGCATAGCCGGTGCGATTAATCCAATATTGACGTCTTCACCAACAACCGGCGGATGTAGCCCGTGGAGGGTTGCACTTACTGGCGGGTCGGCATCAATGGCGATCTCGAAGCGCTCCTCGCCAAGACTCCAAGCAGGCTCGAGGTTCTCCTCGCCCATTAGCCAGTTGACCGTCACAGTAATTACTGCCTCGCCATTTACGGTGCCCTCCCAAGTGAAGCGTTGAGCAGCAACTGTGCCGGCATCAATTCTTCCAACAAGAGTCTCTATATCTACCTTTGTGATCGCCATTGCGTGAGTTGTTCGCAGATCGCGATCGAGGATCCACCCAACTTCACTTGCGATCATGCGTATTGATTGGCCAAACCCGTCCCCAAGAATTTGGAGCATCGGACTATTCGAAGCGACCTCAAGTGTCTTGCCGAAGAGCATTACTTCTCTCACAACTAACTCGGCTCCGTAGTTTCGAATATCCGAGAACTCCTCGCAGCGCACATGGCGGATATCTCTACATAGGGCGGACAGCATGAGTGGGAATCGTTCGGTGATCCCACCTGGGTTAATTCCTGTACCGTGCAGCGAGACCCCGCCAACGCGACAGGCTGCCTCAATCTCTGCGAAGCGACCGGATGGGAAGATATAGCCAACTGGGGTTACTACGTTCTTGCCGGACTCAAGTATCCGAATTAGCTCTGATTGGTCGGAGAGCATCGGCGTATAGACAACACAGTCGGCATCGAGAGCGAGAATCTCATCGATACTCGAGGTTGCGATTACTCCAGTCGGGGCGATCCCACATATTTCACCAGCATCGAGCCCGTTCTTAGAGTCGCTATAAACAAAGACTCCAACCAGTTCGAGTTCAGGGTGAGAGAGAATTCCTTTTATGGATTCTTGCCCGACGTACCCCGTGGCCCACTGGATGACTCGGTAAGTCACTTAACTTCTATTGCTGCAGACTCAGCAGGCGAGTTGCTACCAGAGCGTGCAACTATCAGTAAAACAATCTCAACTACACCGGTAAGAAGGGCAAGCCATACAACTGTCATCGGGCTCGGTGCCGAGATGAATACGAATGCTGTAAACGCAATGACTACAACGATGGATTGCAGGAGAACCAAGTTACCTGCGACAAAGTTGCTAATCGGCCCGCCGAGGACTCCATGCTCTGACCCAGCAGATCCTGCGCGGTTAGTAAGCCCACTGAAAACCGCGCGAATCTTTATGGCTGCACGGGACTCGCCGAGCACCCCGGCTGTGATCACTACTACGAGGCCGATAAGCATCACGATGCGATTAATCATGAAGAGGAAACGAAGTGTGATGTCGTAGACGGATGTTTGAGCTGCCTGCCCGGTTGATGTAGTCGCTGCAGCGTTTACGTATCCGCTGCGCCCGAGGCTTAGTGCCGCGGCGAGGAGGAGTGAGACCACCACGAGGCCGAGCCCCACTCGGAAGGCCGCCTTTCGACGCTCTTTCGCCGCTGCGATTGAGCCTGCGAATAGTGCAAGAATGAGCCACGGCAAGATATTTGCAGCCGAGTTCAGTGCCTTGGTCGCTCCCTGCGCAGTGACCAGGCCATCCGCGCGAGCGACTACGAAGTCTGTTGGGATCAGGTTGAATGGAATTTTACTTGTTACTCCAAATGATGTCTTCTCTAATTTCTTTGAGACCTCTTTGTAGACAGGAGAGAGGTCTATGGTGACCTCGCCTTTCTTAGTTTGAATCGTTATGTTTCCATCGCCGGTCAAGACGTTCTCAAGGCTCTTGTGTGCGACGCGGTTTGCCTGGATCCAGACAGTCTCAAACTTCTTGTCCTCGACTGCCTTTAAGGTGATCTTGTAAGTGGCCTGCTGGAGAGCGGTAGATGCGGGGCTTGCGAGGAAGTCGAGGGAGTTCGGGAGTTTTTCCTGCAGTGCGTCGCTGACGCGATTGTCAGCAAAGATATTTGTACTCACCGAGGTAGCGATGGCTTTTTGAATCGCGGGGTCTGAGGCGAGGGGAGTGATGGTGGCGACGTAACGATCTGTATCTAGGAGCTGGTTGCGACTCCATACGCCGACCACCGTTATTGGGGTGAGGATGATCCCCAGGATGAGGAGAACCCAGGCGACCATGGTGCGCCACCTGCGCTTCGGGGTTTGGGGCTTCTGAGTATCGCTTGGGGAGGTTGAGGTCTCTTGAGTCTTCGTCATGGGGTGAGACGTTAGACGGAAGGGTGTAGTTCCGTCAGCGCAAGGGCGTTATCTCGCATAATTAATCTCTGTGTCGCCTCCGGAAATTCGGTTAGCTCTCCGGCATAGTTAAGGGGGGTAGGCATACCCTCAATGTGTGGCCAGTCGGAGCCAAAAATCACACGATCCTCGCCAACAAGGGACGCGATTTCGTATGGGTTGTCTTCCCAGAATGGGTTGATCCAAATATTGCGGCGGAATGTCTCGATCGGGTCCTCAGGGAAGAAGCCTGGGATACGCTTGTGGGTCGAGGCCAATTTGCGGAATAGGTCGGGGAGGAACTCTGAGCCATTCTCAACAGAGGCAATTCGGATATTTGGGAAGCGCGTGAAGAGGCGGTCGAAGATGAGCGAGGCCAAGAAGTCGTATATGGCGCGCTCCATCGTGAGCATGTTGATACTTGGGCGGTCTGCTCCCTCAAATGTCGCAGCGAACCCCTCGGCCGCGTAGCCGTTTGCAACATAGCCAGAGTCTGCAGCGTGCACGACCACTGTGATTCCGGACTCGTTGACACGCGCCCAGAACGGATCGAAGATCGGGTCGGCCGGCGTACGAGGGCCATTTGCAGTAAATGCAGCGGCTGGTCGCATCACAACAGTTCGAGCACCGTTTGCGAGAGCGTACTCAAGCTCGGCTACTGCGAACTCGGGGCTACAGAGGGAAATGTAGGGCGCTGCAAAGATGCGGTTCTTGTAGTTGAATCCCCAATCCTCCTCAACCCAGCGGTTAAATGAGCGGAATGCGATCTCTACCGCGGGAGTGTCGTGCTTTAACAACTGTTCGTAGAGCATCCCAAGCGTTGGGAACATCCAGCACTCGCCGACACCCTGCTCTGTCAATACCTCTAAGCGAGCATCACGGTCGCGATACTCAGGGCGAATCGGCTCGCGCTCTTTTAGGAAATCGAGTGGAAACTTCTGCTCGGGGTTGCCGCGGAAATAATCATGCAGTGCTCCGGCCTTAGCGATTGGGTCGAAGGTTGCATTGGTTACGACGCGGCTGACTTTTCCGCCGATTACCGGGTACATGCGCCCATCAATCTGCGCCCACTGCACAGTGCGAGGACCAGCCCCTGCGGGGAGGTGGCGAGTAAACGCATCAAGCGCCTCGTAGTAGTGGTTGTCTGCATCGAAGGCCGGATAGTTGAGTTCACTCATAGCGCAGAGGATACGGGAGGCTAAGCGGCGAACCTCACTCGGAATACTTGGTTATTCCTACGCAGATGGAGTGGGTAGTTAGCCTGATCCGCATGTCATTAAAGCATCCGACTCGCTGGGCCCCAATCGCTGATCTCCTAGTGATAGTTATATTCGTTGCGGTAGGGCGTAATAGGCACGGACTGGACTCAACGGGCCCCGTCTGGTTTCTTACAGTCCTCTGGCCATTTGCGCTTGCATGGATGATCTCCGGAGTCACAATGCGTCTCTACACGAGCATGGATCGCACTTGGCTGCGACTTATTGGAACGATTGTCGCCACAGCGATTCTGGGCGGACTCCTTAGAGGATTTACAAGCCACACGATGTTCTCGGTCTTCAACATCGTGTTCTCGGTCTTCATACTATTTGGGACAGCGGGTTGGAGATCGATTCGATTGCTTACGCTTCGCGTGAGGTCGAACTAGGGACCCGCTTACGGTTTGTGGCTCGACCGACTGTGATCCCCGCGACTACAGCGATCAGGGTCGCCAACAAGATTCCGATGCTGACAGGCTGTGCGTTTACGGTTCCTGCCAGCGTCGCCTCTACACCGATTATCGCGACAGTTAATGCTGCCGCTGCTGCAATCCCAAGTGTGATGGCCTCACCTACAGAAATTTTAAGACTCTTGCGCGCCATGAGGAGCACGCCACCAACCCCCATGACCTTCCCTAGGAGAATGGCCACGGCTGTAAACGCGATGAGTATCGCCGGGGAGCCAGCTCTGAGTGTGAGTGGAACGAGTGTGTTAACAAAGACGAAGAG
>CALQAT020000009.1:0-31705 GCA_943328625.2 Bordetella parapertussis
ACGGAATTTGCTCCTGGATTTTGACTCAGTCGGGCAGGGTCTCCATCCTCGGGTTTTACCCCTTGGTTAGAGAGTGCGTCTCAATGCCTCCGGTTGAAGGCTCCCGCAGGCTACAGGCCAGAGCGCCTAGATGCGACAAAGAGGATTTCAGGGCGATCTAGGGCAGGTGGTCGAATGCCGTAATCGCCAGGAGTGCAGCCATAGGTAACTGCGTTGCTCAGCCCAGCCGCTTCCCCCAACAGCAGCAACTCTCGAGACGTGAAACAAGTAGTCCAGAGGTCAAATGGGGCCTCTACCCCATCGATATTGCGCAGGTTTGATACTTCGTGGAGGACACCAACCCTCGGATTGAACTCCTCTCCCGCCTCTAAATGGTGTAGAGCGAAATAGGAAGAGAAGGCGCTCAGTGCGACGCCTCCGCCACGCTTCACAGCCCGAGATACTCGGAGGAAAACATCTGCATCGTCGTCGCCACCGAGTAGTCCAAAGCCACCTTGACAGAGGCAAATTACAGCATCGAACTCTTCTTCAAACGCAAGTTCGCGGACGTCAAGTACCTGAAATTCAATATCTAAGGTCTCTGAACTCGCGCTCTCCCTTGCGAGGGATATGAACTCCGGAGAGAGGTCAACCCCGACTACTTCATATCCGCGCCTTGAGAGTTCGAGGCTGTGCCGACCAGGTCCGCAACCGATGTCAAGCACACTCATCCCAGGTTTTAGACCCAAGATTTCAATGATGAAATCGACCTCCTGAACAGTCCCATAAGTAAATGCATTACGGAGATAGGCAGGCCCTAAATATGACGCAAGTGCGTTGAACCACGGACCACTGGGAGTCTCCATTGAGCGTGTTACTTAGCCTCAGCCCAGTTGGGTCCAAATCCAATATCAACTACTAGGGGGACAAGAAGATGGGCGGCGCCCTCCATCACTGAGCGAGTCAGCGCCTCGCACGCGTCCTTCTCACTCAAGGGAACTTCAAGGACAAGCTCGTCGTGCACCGTAAGCACAATACGACTGAGCAGGCCCTCTTCCTTGAGAGCGTGAGCTAAGCGAACTGTCGCAACCTTGAATACATCGGCGGCGGAGCCCTGCACAGGCGCGTTCTGCGCCATGCGCTCACCCATCTGCCTAATACGAAAGTTATCGGATGCGAGTTCAGGGATTCGCCGTCTTCGCCCCATGATTGTCGAGGTATACCCAAGCCTTCTCGCCTCAATAACTGTCTGATCCATAAATTCGCGAACTCTAGGAAACCCAGCGAAAAACGCCTCGAGAATGTCACGAGCCTGATCATTGGGTATATCCATACGCTGCGCTAACCCATAGGCCTCCATCCCATACGCCAGGCCATAGTTGATTACCTTCGCAAAGCGCCGCTGATGGGAATCAACATCTTCTTCAGCGACACCGAATACTTTTGAAGCGGTGACTGTGTGAATGTCGGTGCCGCGCTCGAAAGCATCGACTAAACCAGGGTCGTTAGCAAGGTGAGCCAGTATGCGGAGTTCAATTTGGCTGTAGTCAGATGACAGGAGCACACAGCCATCGGCAGGAATAAAAGCCTTTCTGAGAGCTCGACCCTCCTCGGTCCGAATGGGGATGTTCTGCAGATTCGGAGTCTCGCTTGAGATTCTCCCCGTCGAGGTTGAGAGCTGGTTGAGGGTCGCGTGTATTCGCCCGTCGGCTGCCACGAGGGGAGGAAGCGCCTCTGCGTAGGTACTGCGGAGTTTCTCAACCTCGCGGTACCTCATGAGCTCGGATACGAATGGATGCTCGCCCGCAAGTTTTGAGAGTGAATCGGCGTCGGTAGAGGGTTGACCGGTACTTGTCTTCTTAACTGGGGTGAGCCCCAACTTCTCAAACAGGACACGCCTCAACTGCGTAGTGCTATTGACATTAAAAGTCTCGCCGGCATATTCGTGAAGTGCAGCCTCATGCTTCGCACAGGAGGCAGTCAGCTCAACTCTTAGAGTCTCGAGGAATGCGATATCTATACGTACACCTAACTCCTCAATATCAGCGAGTATCTCAATTAACGGCAGCTCCACATCTTGATAGAGGTGCATCTGCTCTCGCTCAATTAATGAAGCCTCAAGAGACGTTGCCAATCGGAGAATTGCTGCTGCACGCCGCCCTGCCTCAATAAATGACTCCTCGCCACCAAGATCAAGGGTCCCCTCTTCACGGTCTGGGCTCTTTATCTCAATTCCAAGATGTCGAGCGGAGAGCGCCTCTAGTTCGTAGGTGCTCTCGCCCGGCTCAATTAGGTACGCCATCACCGCGGTGTCGTAGGTGAGGCCAGCGAGACTATTTGAACCACCTAGACCAAATGTGCGCCGAAGTCCGTGAAGAAGTTCCTTGGCCCCGTGCGCAGCAACTACACCGTCACGGATTAACTCGATTAGAGAAGTCTGAACATCACCACTTCTTAACGCTTCTGGATTGATCACCAGGCAATCTTCGCCAGACGCCAAGGCAAGCGCATCGATAGAACTTCGCCCTCGCACGCCAGCCCAGACAGGTTCGAGCGCTAACGGAGACGCAGTAGACGCAGTTATCGCACTCAAGACCGCTAGAGCGGAGTTTGAGCCGAGCACCTGAACCTCTACATCGAATGCTTCATCCGGGCTCGGGGCGATATCAACGGTTTTAAGCGCGCTGAGAATCCTCGGGAATAATGTTCGAAACTCAAGCTGATTGAAGAGAGACCTCGCTTCCTCGATCTCAAAAGGCCTTGAGAGAAGGTCGTCGATTGTGATCGAGAGTTCAACATCACGGCGTAGCACCGACATATCGTGGTTGTGTCGAACCTGCTCCTCCCACTCCCCTAAGTTTGTACGTTGCTTCGGGGGGAGTTCATTGACGTTTGCAAATATTCCGTCGAGATCCCCATAGGCGTTAACGAGCTTGGCAGCGGTTTTCTCGCCGATCCCGGGTACTCCAGGCAGATTGTCAGAGGGATCACCGCGCAGCGCTGCGTACTCTGGATACTGAGCTGGAGTCACACCAGTACGCTCCAGAATTCCGGCCTCGTCATATAGGGCGTAATCAGAGACCCCACGCTTGTTGTAAAGCACCTTTATGTGAGGGTCATTGACGAGTTGATATGAGTCTCGATCTCCAGTGACCACAATTACGTCGTGACCTTGTGCCTCGGCAGCCGTAGCGAGTGTCGCAATTACATCATCGGCCTCAAAACCTGGTGCCTCAATAATTGGAATCCCTAAAGATTCAAGCACTTGATGGATTAAGGGCAGTTGCTGGCGAAATAGATCTGGCGTCTCCTTTCGACCTGCCTTATAACTCTCGTCCTTCTCCTTGCGAAAGGTTGGTGTTGGTGTATCAAATGCAACACCGACGCCATCCGGGGCGAGATCGCCGACAACTTTCGCGAGCATTGAGGTAAATCCGTATGCCGCATTCGTCACCTGGCCTGATGACGTTGCTAAATCTGCGGGCAACGCGTAGAAAGCGCGATATGCCAGAGAGTGTCCGTCAAGGAGAAGAAAAAGTGCCACGCCCTGATCGTACGGCAGTCTGGCCACTAAGTCTCAAGGCGAGTACCTGATGCCCTAGGAGGTGGGTTCTATCTCTCCGGAGAGCACAAGCGCTGCGACCTCGTGGACCTTGGATCGGCGGTTCATTGCCTCAGTCTGCAGAAAACGCCAAGCCTCTTGCTCGCTCAAGCCAGAGTTGTCCATGAGGGACCCTTTAGCCCGATCAATAACCTTTCGAGCATCAAGGCGCTCGGAGAGATTCTCTATTTCACTCTCTAAGCTCTTCATCTCCTGATGTCGGCCGATGGCTAATTCAAGAGCGGGAATCAAATCGCTTTTCTGGAATGGCTTCACGAGATAGCCAATTGCTCCTGCATCCCTTGCTTGCTCTACCAATTCACGCTGCGAAAACGCTGTGAGGATCAAGACAGCGGCTAACCGCTCGGAGGCAATATGTTTTGCGGCAGTAAGGCCGTCTAGCCCTGGCATTTTGATATCGAGAATCGCGATGTCAGGCATAAGGCTCCGAACAAGGTCGACCGCCTCGTCTCCCCTGCCCGTCTCACCGACTACCTCGTAGCCCTCCTCCTCGAGGAGCTCTTTGAGGTCGAGGCGAATAATTGCTTCGTCCTCAGCGATTACAACTCTCGTACGACCTGATCCGCTACTCACTCTTTACTCCAGCGTTCTCTGAGGGGGTTTTCTCTAAGGGGGTTTTCTCTGAGGGGGTTTTATCTGATGGTGAGAGTTCCCCTGCCAAACGATCTAGGAGCGAATCCTGCTCCAACTCAAGTTCCTTTATAGAACTCGCAAGTTCAATTTGATACTCGGCGAGCGCTGAACTGTGACGCGTCGCTTCTCGAGCCTCAAACTCGGCAATGGGGGTCTCGGCCATTAGGGACCTGAGTCGTTTCTCTGCGGTGTCATCCTCCATAAATGCGAGCTGCTCCGCACCAACACTGAATTCAGCCCGCAGACGCTTCAGGCGCTCGCTGACATCCACTAGCCGGCGTTCGAGGATTCTTCGATTCACCTTTGAGAGTGTAGAGCCTCGACCACACTGACTAGCCTGAGAGAGTGGCAAACCCGATCTTTACCCCAGAGCATGAGGCACTTCGAGCAAGCATCCGAACCTATGTATCTAAAGAAATAGAACCCTTTGTTGACGAATGGGAGGCCGATGGGTTCTTTCCAGACTCCGTATTCCGAAGGTGTGGTGAACTGGGGTTCCTCGGGCTCCACTACCCCGAGAAGTGGGGAGGCTCTGGCGGCGACTTCACAACCGGCATCGTCCTTATGGAGGAACTCGGCAGAGCCGGGTGCGGTGCAATCTCAATGGCTATTGGGGTGCAGACCCATATGGCGACACCCGCTCTAGCGGAGTTCGGTACAGACGACCAGCGTGAGCGTTATCTCAGACCTGCTATTGCAGGGACCAAAATTTGCGCAGTCGCCATCACGGAACCCGATGCCGGGTCAGATGTTGCCTCTATTAAAACCCGAGCAGTTCGAGATGGCGATGAGTGGATCGTTGACGGCGCTAAGACCTACATCACCAACGGAGTGCGTGCCGATTTTCTAACTTGTGTAGTCAAAACAGATCCGTCGCAAGGATCGCGCGGCGTCTCCTTGATGCTTATCGATACTGATCTTGAAGGCGTGACTGTTAGCCGAAACCTGAAGAAACTTGGAATGAAGTCCAGCGACACCGCCGAATTCTCTTTAGTCGGCGTCCGCGTACCGAATGACAATTTGATCGGCCTTGTGCCTGGCCAAGGATTTGCACAGCTCATGTGGCAGCTTCAATACGAACGCCTTGCTGGAGCTGCGGCGGGCATAGGGCAGGCCGACGACATCCTTGCCGAGACTATTGAGTTTGCACGCAATCGCGAAACATTCGGAAGGCCCATCGCTCAGCATCAAGTAATTGCGCACAAGATCGCTGATGCAGCGACAGAGCTGGAGGCCGCTAGAGCACTTCTCTACTCGGTTGTCTGGCGAATTCAGAACGGAGAGTACCCAGTTGCGGAGATCTCAATGGCGAAGAAATATGTCGCACAGGTTCAGAACAGGGTCGCAGACGTCTGCCTACAGATCCACGGCGGCGCTGGCTATATGGATGAGTACAGGGTTAGCCGCCAATTTCGAGACGCACGTCTCTGGCGCATTGGTGCCGGAACAGATGAAGTAATGAACGA
This sequence comes from Bordetella parapertussis, assembly GCA_943328625.2. Classification (GTDB taxonomy): domain Bacteria; phylum Actinomycetota; class Acidimicrobiia; order IMCC26256; family IMCC26256; genus IMCC26256. The sequence continues at coordinate 5,701 of CALQAT020000009.1, forward strand.
AGTTATTGCCAAGAGATTAGGCCTATCGTCTTGAGTCCATTGCGGCGCACGCTTCAACATCGCCGTTAAGGCACTTTTCAAGTATTTTAGCATTGTCTTTGGGAAGATCGCTCTTGAAGTCTTCCCACTTAACGCCTCCTGGAAGCGTTACAGAACTGGGTCCTTTGGGAAGATCGCTCTTGAAGTCTTCCCACTTAAGGCCTCCTGGAAGCGTAACAGAACTGGGCTTCTTATCTGAAGGACACTCACTGATTTTGCCCCGCAGGCAGCCATTAGGGATTTGATTAGATGATGAAGATGAGAAAACCTTGAACACGATTGTAATGAAGGCCACCAAAACAATAACTCCAATTACTGTTCCGATGAAGATGGAGATCATACGTTTTCGCAGCGCTAACTCAGATTGACTTAGCGGCTGTTCGTCTTCTGATTCCTCGGGAGAGTCGTCATCCCAAAGCCAGTCTTGGACTAACACCTCATCATCCATGGGAGTAAACGTACTATCAAAAATCGTCACTAAAATCGCGCTATTAATGCGGGCACGCTCTGCCTCTACACCGTATTCAATCTTGATTTGCCTTGATAGTGCCCGGAGCGGGACTTGAACCCGCACACCCTTTCGGGCAACGGAGTTTGAGTCCGTCGCGTCTGCCGATTCCGCCATCCGGGCAAGTCGGGAGAGTGATAATGCCACAGGAGCAGCAGACTAACGGCCATCAGCCAATAAGGAGCCGAGGGGTTAGTGCCCAGACTCTAAAGCCTTAGTCACGCTGCCTACGGTGTCTTTCGGGCTCACTTTGTAGAAAACCCCGGCGACCTTTCCTTTTGGATCAACGACAAACGCAGATCGAATGATCCCCATATATTTCTTCCCATACATTGACTTCTCCCCCCATGCGCCCCATGCCTCGGCAACCGCATGATCCTCGTCTGCCAATAGTTCAAATCCGAGGGAGTACTTGTCGTCGAACTTCAGCAGACGACTCGGAGCATCAGGACTAATTCCTAAGACCACCGCGTCTAAACCCGCAAAGTCGTCGCTAGCATCACGTAGCGCACATGACTGTGTAGTGCATCCTGGAGTATCAGCCTTTGGGTAGAAGTAGATAACTACCGACTTACCCTTGAAACTAGAGAGGCGAACCTTCTCTCCTCGCTGATTCTCTAGCGTGAAAAGGGGTGCCTTATCCCCCACCTTAAGTACTGACATTCTCTGCTCCTAAAAACTGCGTCGGAAATTCGTATAGGCAATGCTCAATGATCTGACCGACTCCCGTAGCATGCCATCGTGGAGCGTAGAACAACGATCGCAGCAATCGAGTCCCCTGCCCTAGTTGCTGCTGCTCTCGAATCCTCATTACGGCTAGAGAAGAACCCAAGCGGTTCATTCTCAGGCCCGATCTCGGGCGATGTACATGCTCGCTTAGAAGTATTCGTCACAGAGAGCGCAGATGGTTCAACCATTGATCTCTGCGCTACTCAGCCAATTGAGATTCCATTCTTTGGCTGGGCGTTCGATCCAGTCCATCGATGGGTCCTCCGGAGGGGGCTGAGATACTCCACCCAATGCATTAGAGCCGCGCTCTCCGGCCAAGCTGCGCCAACGGAGTTGAAGCGATCCCCCCTCTCCGCCCCTGCAGAGTTCTCAGAGCATCAGATCAATTTTCTAGCTACTACCTCCCTAGCGGCAGGGATTGCAGCGTTTGGGGCTGCGCTCTTCGGTCAAAATGCAAGTTCGATTGCAGATTCATTCGGAGTGGAAGATGCAGGGCTCGGAACTGCGCTCGCAATCACACGGCTTGGAGTCCTCTTCGCCCTCATTGCAGCAATCGCATCGGATCGCATTGGGCGGCGCAAGGTAATTCTCTGGTCTGTGGCGGTGGTATGTATCGCAAATGCCGTATCGGGTCTCGCCCCAAACTTCGAAATCTTCACCGGCTCCCAATTATTTCTGCGAGCTGCGGTCAACTCGGCACTGGTAATTGGAGGCATAGCAGTAATAGAAGAAGCACCCGATGGCGCGCGAGCTTGGGCGGTATCGATCCTGAGTCTCGCCGCCGGTGCCGGGTTTGCAATTGCAGTTGTCCTATTGCCCCTCGCTGATCGAAGCCCTGAGTCATGGCGTATCGCATTCGGGCTAAGCGCTCTAGCTCTTGTTCTGCTTCCAGCAATCAGGAGTCATCTTCCCGAGACAACGCGATTCAAGAAAGTCGCTCCAGGAGGACGAGCTCCTCTTCGTTTGCGAGAGATTTTCGACGCTTCATACCGGAATCGGTTCATACTCCTAGCGGCTATCGGCTTCTTGACCAATATCTTCTCAGCGCCTTCTGCTCAATTAACGAATCGATATCTCGCAGATGTTCATCAATTCTCTTCATCGAGTATCGCTATGTTTAGAGGCATTACTAACGGCGTTCCGGGCGTGATCGGGATTCTGATTGCTGGACGCTTAGCCGAGACCCGAGGAAGGCGGCCAGTTGCAATAGTTAGCCTCTTCTTAGGCACCTGCCTATCAATGGCCTTCTTCTTGGTAAGCGGGCCTCTTCTCTGGATCGCTTCAACTCTCGCGATTGTTGCTGCGGCTTCATCGACTCTGACCATCGGCACTATGGATGCAGAGATGTTCCCCACCGAGGTTCGTGGGAGCAGCAACGGCTTGATGCTCCTTGCCTACGTAATTGGGTCAGCCTCTGGACTCCTAATTGCCGGGTGGCTCAGCGACCCTCTCGGAGGAATCGGAAGAGCAATTGCGCTCTGTGGGATAGCTCCCCTAATCGCAGCAGCATTCTTACTAAGAAGGCTCCCGGAGACAGCCCATGTGGCTTTGGATGACGTAAGCCCCAGCGAAATCTGAGGGTAGACGCAGTCTTACTGCTCTCCTCCAAGAACCGATAGATTCGCCGCTATGACTGATTACCGAGACGAACTGCAGGACTTCCAAGCCGAACAAGTAACTCTCTTAGGCGTCACACGTCAAGTGTTCCGACTTGGGGAGGGTCCCTGCATCATCATCATTCCTGAGATCCCAGGGATCACGCCGGAGCATGCTGAGCTTGCTAGACGAGTTGCATCGCATGGCTACACCACAGTTACGCCTTCGGTATTCGGCACACCCGGTAAACCAATGACGAATTCATACGCTGCATCCTCGCTTATCAAGGGATGCGTATCGAAGGAGTTCTCTGCTTTTGCCACCGGCTCAACTAGGCCTATCACTCTCTGGCTTCGAGCATTAGCCGAGAGCGAGCACGATAAATGCGGTGGGCCAGGTGTCGGCGTGATTGGTATGTGTTTCACAGGAGGGTTTGGCTTAGCAATGATGCTCTCAGACTCAGTAGTAGCTCCGGTGATGAGTCAGCCGTCGCTACCGTTACCAATCGGCGCAGCGCGCAGATCTGACATCGGTCTGGCCCCTGAAGATCTAGAGCGAATTCAGATTAAGACTGCGGCCGGTGCTTGCATCATGGGCCTACGCTTTACGGAGGATCGAGCAGTACCTGCTGAGCGATTCGCTTCGTTACGCGATGCCTTAGGCGACGCATTCATCTCGATTGAGATTGACTCATCAGCCGGTAATGAACACGGCATTAAGAAGAGTGCGCATAGCGTATTGACACAGGACTTCGTGGATCATCCTGACCACCCTACGAAGGATGCATTCTCGAGCGTCTTAGATTTCTTTGACGCGAGGCTGCGAACAACCTGAACCTAGGGTCGCTGCGGGGGGTCTCTCTACCCCCCGCAGCACTCCCAAGTAATTAGGGTTTCCCCTTAGCCCATCGGCATTGCGACTGTGTCAATTACGTGGATCACGCCATTGCATGTCTCAATGTCAGTGGTAACAACTTTTCCACCTGCATAGGTGACACCAGTATCAGAGACGACTATCTCTGCCTCTTCACCATTCACAGTAACAACCTTCTGCGAACCTGGCTTTAGATCAGCTGCCATAACTTTGCCACCTACAACGTGGAACGTGAGGATAGATGTCAGCTTCTCTTTGTCGGCAAGAACAGCATCGAGAGTAGCTGCCGGGATCTTTGCAAACGCTTCGTTTGTAGGTGCGAATACGGTAAACGGACCTTCGCCGTTGAGGGTATCAACGAGTCCAGCTGCTTTAACGGCGGTTACGAGAGTAGAGAAGTCGGGGTTCCCAGCTGCAACGTCAACAATTGTGTTGTCGCATTTTGTAGGGGCTGCTGCTGTAGTCGTGGTGACCTTCTCTGCGGTCTCGGAGTCGCTGCTGCTGCAGGCCGCAAAGCCCATCGAGAGTAGAGACATGACACCAATGCTTACGATCAGCTTTCGTAATTTCACTATTTCTCCATCTGTTGGTTATTCGGATATGTAAACACGAATCTATGATTCTCATATAAACAGAGGTATCAAGACCGCATAGCAACGGTACATGCGTTCGCAGACCATTGATCTAGCGGGCAAAGTTAATAACAGGTAAACGAACGAGTCTGTTACTGCTGCCTCCGCTGCAGTCCGTGACCAAAAAACCCACCTAAAGGGCGGGCGTGGGCGTGGTAGTGATCTGGGATATTGCGCATGTTGTCATCAACAAAATGCTCAAATGTGAAATGCGTCTCAACTACATCTGCGAGTTTTGCATGCATATGTGACAGTGTTTCACTCGCCGGCGAGGTGCTGTGAACTCTCCAGACAACCATCGGCACTGCGCATATCTCGCACTCAGCAATCCAACAAACGTCGTCTTCGTAGAACCATTCGGTTAGACGCGCTGCCTCACATAGATCGCAATGCTCCGGTCCGGGAAATGCACTGGGCATCTCAGATTCCTTCGTCGAGGCCAGCGCGTAGCGTGGCGACGAAATCCCCAGCCTCCGTTGGAGATGCCCCTTCCAACAATCTGCGCACTAACGCACTTCCGACAATCACGCCGTCGGCCGCTCCAGATGCCTCTCTGGCTTGTTTCGGATTAGAGATTCCTAGACCTAGAAGCACAGGTTTATCAGTCGCGTTCTTCAGTCTCGTCCCCATCTGAAGCGCCTCAGAGGAGACTGATTCGCGTTCACCTGTCACACCTAATAGCGCAATTCCGTAGACAAAACCATGTGATCGCTCGCAGATAGTTGCCAAGCGTTTATCGGTGGTTGTTGGGGCTGCGAGCAGAACAGTCTCGATCCCAGCATTGCTCGCTGCATCAGCCCACTCATCGATTTCATCTACTGGGAGATCTGGAACTATTGCACCATCAACACCCGCTGATGCGAGTGCCTCAGCAAACCTCACATGACCAAAATGATGCACAGGGTTGTAATAGGTCATCACAACAAGAGGCACATCTATGTCTAGGGCAGCGAGTTCTGCGACGACGCCGTAGGGAGTTGCGCCACGCAGCAGTGCTTGCTGTGAGGCAGCCTGAATCACAGGGCCATCCATAATTGGATCCGAGAATGGAATCCCGATCTCGATCGCATCCGCTCCGCGAGCTGCTACCTCTTCAATCGTTGCGAGCCAGTCGTCATTTATCCCGCCAGTTATATAAGGGACAAGCAGTCGTCGCTCACGATCACGTTGAGCGCGTAAATGGGACTCAAGATTCATCAGTCTTTACTCAAATCAAGAAGTTCAGATACTTGCTGAGCGTCTTTGTCTCCACGGCCAGACATTGTGAGCACAACACTCGAACCCTTGGGGATCATTTTCCCAGCATCACTCGCCAACCAACCGACAGCATGAGCCGGCTCCAGGGCTGGGACAATTCCCTCTGTAACCGATAGGAGCTTGAAGCCAGCGAGGGCCTCCTCATCAGTAGCGGAGACGTACTCGGCTCGGCCATCTGCACTCAAGGAGGCGTGCTCGGGCCCGACCCCCGGGTAGTCAAGACCTGCACTAATGGAGTGGGCCTCAAGGATCTGCCCCTCTTCATCCTGCAAATACTGCGATCTTGCGCCATGCAGAACTCCGGGGACGCCACGGCTCAGCGAGGCGCCATGCTGTCCGGACTCAAGACCGAGTCCTGCCGCCTCAACTCCAATAAGGCGCGACTTGGTATTGAGGAAACCTGCGAAGGTACCCATAGCGTTGCTGCCGCCACCTACGCACGCCACTACAAAATCAGGGTCGCCACCGAGTACAGCACGAGCTTGCTCACGGGCTTCGTCGCCCACAACTCGCTGAAATTCGCGAACAATCCACGGGTAGGGATGGGGCCCAACTACAGAGCCAATGCAGTAATAAGTGTCTTCAACACTCGCAACCCAGTCGCGCATTGCGTCGTTGATCGCATCTTTTAAGGTTCCGCTACCTGAGGTTACGGGCACTACCTCGGCACCGAGAAGTCGCATCCTCCACACGTTTAAAGCCTGGCGTTCAACATCCACAGCGCCCATGAAGACCTTGCACTCGAGACCGAACAGTGCCGCCGCAGTTGCCGTCGCTACTCCGTGCTGACCTGCACCGGTCTCTGCGATTACTTTCTGTTTCCCCATACGTTTGGCGAGAAGGGCTTGTCCGAGGACGTTATTAATCTTGTGAGAACCGGTATGAGTTAGATCTTCTCGCTTCAGTAATACCCGGAGACCAAAGAGCTCGGAGAGATTGTGGCACTCAGTCAGTGGTGTCGGCCTGCCCGCGTAAGACGCGAGTAAGCCCCCAAGCTCGGCTCGGAAATCCTCCGAGTACCAAGCCTTGCGGAACTCAGCCTCAAGTTGCTCAAGTGCTGCAACGAGCGTCTCTGGGACAAAACGTCCTCCGAATTCACCAAACCTTCCAAGTCCTTCCGGGGCTGGTCCAGGTGGGTCAAGGCGGACTCCGCCACCTCTATGTGGTGCTGCCATCGAATTGCTCCCGTTGATTGAGGACTAAATGCGCTGAAAGATTCTGCAATACAGAATGTTGTCATTCGAGATCGCTCCCAATGTTACGGGAGACAACAGGTTAAACAACAAAGGAGAAGGGATCAGACGATGCGGAGCGATGGCGGTCCCGGCCGCTCAGCGTCCCGGCTCTGACCAGGATTGCCCTCACCATCTAAATCCCAGTCGTAAGGGCGCAGCGTCTGAACATTCTGGGGCTCCGCAAGCAGAGCATCACCAGCCTCTTTGGCCGAGGAGATGAACCGCCTTAATTTGCGAGCGTCTTTTCTCCCCGGCGCAGACTCGACCCCTGTAGCTACATCAACACCCCACGGCCGTACCTGCGCAATCGCAGCCGCTATGTTCTCCGGATTCAATCCGCCTGCAAGCATCAACCTCAGTCCGCCCGGTATTCCCTCTGCTAAGGACCAGTCAAAGACTTGCCCTGTACCGGGAGCGGGGGAATCAATCAGCACAACATCTGCTGGACCTGCTGCAGCGGCTGCGATGCCTCGATCATGAGCCGCGAAGGCCTGAATGACAAATGGGAGCCGGGCTCTTACCCACTGAACCTCTGTAATTGGTTCGTGACCGTGGAGTTGAGCACCAGATAGACCGCATCGCTGCACAATCTCAACAACACGCTCCGGTCTCTCGTTTCTAAAGACTCCGATCGTCGCAATCCCAGGGGGAATTCGCTTGATGATGTCGCGAACGTTCTCGCTGCTCATCAATCGGGGGCTCCCCGCAGCGAAAATAAACCCCAGGGCATCAGCACCCATAGCGACAGAGAGAAGTGCATCCTCTTCGTTGGTAATTCCGCAGATCTTTACGAACATTGAGCAAAATCTAACCCGCTATGGGTCGCATAGATGGGAAATATCCTGATTTTCGCTCTAAATAAGTGAGGGTTACCGTTGAGAGACCAAAACCCCAGCCATATCGGAGACAAGCGAGGAAGGGTCGGGGTGGCGCACTAAAGCCTCGCCGACCAGCACGGCATTAAACCCTGCACCTGCCATCTTTGCTGCATCCTCAAGACTGCGGATTGCGCTCTCTGCAACGGCAAGGACGCCGGCCGGGATTTGACTGGCTAACGCAGCTACTCCCTCTCTATCCTCGGCGAAGTCTGCAAGGTTCCGCGCATTAACACCGAGAATCTCTACATCGAGAGCAATCGCTCTCTCAACTTCATCCGCCGAATGAGCCTCGACGAGCACACCCATCCCGAAAGATTGCGCAAGAGACTGAAGGTCCATCAGCAACGAGTCCTCTGCGATCGCTGCGAGAATGAGAAGAATGGCGTCAGCACCGATTGCGCGTGATTCATAGATTTGAACCTCGTCAATAATGAAATCTTTTCGCAGCACCGGGATGCTCATTGCTGCTCGAGCGTTCTGGAGATCTGCCACGGATCCCCCGAAATACTGCTGGTCTGTGAGCACGCTCATCGCAGCGGCCCCACCCTGCGCATAAGAGGCCGCCATCGTGCTTGGGTCCAAGTTGGGGGCGAGTTCACCTTTAGAGGGTGACCTCCGTTTGAACTCCGAGATAACTTTAAGACGAGAGTCCGGAACGGATAGCGCGCCCAAAAAATCACGAGGTGGCTCTGCATCTAAAGCAGTCCGTCGAAGAAGGTCGCGTGTTTGAGGTAAACGTAAGACTGTGATCTCGTCGCGCTTAGTTCCAAGAATTTCGTTCAGCACACTCATTACGGAACCACTTTAGAGAGCACGCAGATCGGCAGTCATGTTGCGACCGGTCGTTCTAGAACCTTAACCACGGTTCCAGAGACCTCAAGGGTTGATCCAATCTCTACCTCTCTGCGGACGTAACCCAATGCAAACCCTGGGGCAGAACTCGTGATCTCCCCCACAACCTTCGCATCTTGGAGGAGAGAGTCGCCCTTAACGAGGGTGACCCCTGAGCTATTCGTGATGAGTCTCAGGTGTCTATTTACATGCCCACGACTATCAATACGGCAGACCAACTCCTGACCAACAAAGCAGCCTTTTGTGAATGAGACTGATTCGATCTCGAGAGCAGCCTCTTGAGGAATCACGCTTGAATCAAGATCAAACCCCATCCGCGGAGTCCCATTTTTAATACGTAGCAATTCGGTTTGATCGCTTGGCTCATCTCCGAGCGACTCAAGACTCACCTCCACTGCTGTGCGAATCTTGTAACGAGAGAGAACATTCTTCAGGGCCTCTCCCCATCCAGAGTCTGTATCAAGCAGAGCGTCATCTCCTTCGCGCACTACGCCAAGGAGGACCTCTACCTTTCCCTGAGGGGTGAGCATCAACGCAGAGCGACGCTCGCCTTGTTCCATGCCAAGTACATCCTGCGAGAGAAGGCTCTGCAGAAAACTCCAAGTATCAGCTCCTGTTACGCGAACTACATCTTTATCGTTCATCAGGAACCCATCTCATTAGTAGACCCAAAAATTCGCCTCGAAGCCTCAGCCGCCGTCAGCAGTGCCCGCGCCTTGTTATGGCACTCAAGATCCTCGAGCGCTGGGTCAGAGTCAGCAACGACCCCTGCACCTGCTTGAACCGATGCTTTCCCATCGCGCCAGAGCATCGTGCGAATCGTAATGGCAGTATCAAGATTGCCGGAGAAATCAAGGTAACCAACTACACCCGCGTATGGACCGCGTTTCACTGGCTCAAGTTCGTCAATGATCTCCATTGCCCTTACCTTTGGAGCTCCACTAACTGTTCCAGCAGGGAATGTAGCCCTCAAAACATCAACCGCAGATTTTCCATCCGCCAACTCGCCGGAGACCTGGCTCGTTATGTGCATAACGTGGCTATAGCGCTCAAGCGACATCAGTTCATCCATCTTCTCGGTTCCGAACTTCACGACACGCCCAAGATCATTACGTGCAAGGTCGACAAGCATCACGTGCTCGGCTCGCTCCTTTGGGTGCTCCATGAGTTCTGCTGCTAACACATCATCATGCGCGTCGTCGCGTCCTCGAAAACGTGTGCCAGCAATTGGTCGGCTGATTACTCTGCCTCCAAGAACCTGCACCATAGGTTCAGGCGACGATCCAACCAGAGTTACGTCATTATTACGTAACAAATACATATACGGAGAGGGATTTACTAAGCGCAGAACCCTATAAACAGAGAAGGGATCGAACTCACCCTCTAGGTCGAAGCGTTGAGAGAGTACAACCTGGAATATGTCTCCGGCGAGTATGTGCTCTTTAGCGGCTTCAATACTTAGTTGAAACTCCTCAGAACTAAGCGCAGTCGTATGAGGAGGCAGGTCTGTTAGACGTGAAGCGGGTGGCGCAACAGGAGGATACGGAAGTGGCTGCCCGAGGCTATCGACGCGTGTTCCAATTTTCTCGAGCGCAGCATCGTATAAAGCATCGAGGGCTTGACCCGATTCATTACCCTTGAGAAATACGTTCTCCATTAGATATAGACGCTGTGCAAAATGATCAAATGCCGTGACGTGACCCGTAACTGTCAGTACCGCATCTGGCCAGCCGAGATCATCTGCCGGAACATTTGGCAGGTACTCAACCTCGCGCACGACGTCGTAGCCGAGATACCCAACCACTCCACCGTGGAAGGGCGGTAGATCCTCAAGACTGGGTGCCTTGTAATGCGAGAGCAGAGCCTCAATAGCATTGAGTGCGCCGCTATCGGTAGGTACACCAACAGGAATCTCACCAGTCACGACTACATCGTTTCCTCGAGCCACAAGAGTGAGCTCCGGGTCGCTCCCAATAAACGAGAAGCGACCCCACCGAACTCCATGTTCAACAGACTCGAGTAAAAAGCCGTCGCTATCACCCACCAATTTCGCAAATACGCTGACAGGCGTCTCAAAATCCGCGAGCAGCGTTCTCCAGATAGGAACGACTGTGAACTTTGTCGCTAATTCGCGAAACTCTTCACGTGTAGGTCGCGCAGCTCCAGCAAGTTTTTGTCTCTCGTTCATAGCGCGCCGGGGGTAGCGCCGGAGCCGAAGTCGCGAAAAAAGCATGACCTCTCGCCCGTGTGGCAAGCACCATTGCCCTCTTGCTCGACGATAAAAAGGACCGCATCAACGTCGCAGTCATAAGCAGCGCGACGTATGAATTGACGGTCTCCGGAGGTCTCTCCCTTGCACCAAAACTCTTGCCTGCTTCTGCTCCAGAACCAAGTGCGCCCTGTCTCAAGGCTCTTGCGAAGAGACTCCTCGTTGACCCATGCAAGCATCAAAACCTGCCCTGTCGACTCCTCTTGGACGATCGCAGTGGCCAAGCCATCTCGACTCCACCGCACAGAGGCGATCTCGTCTTCAGTAAAAGTAATGGGCTCGGCGATCGGCATCCCTGAGAGCGTAGCCAATGCTCAGGTCAAAATTCGATGGTTTAGGTGTAAGACCCTCCCCGTGCGAGAATGCCCGAATGAAGCCAACTCAGACGACCGGCGAGATCGCATCCCAGATCGCAGCATCGATCGTGGCACCGATCGTGGCACCGATAGCAGCTAAGCACTCTTTCAAGCACGTTGCCCATGGCACCGAGCGCAGCGATGATTACAGATGGCTACAGGACCGCAACGACCCGGCGGTCATCGCATATCTCCTTGAAGAGAACAGGTACGCAGACGCCATCTTGGCCGAGACAATCGCCGAGAGAGACGCCATATATGGCGAGATTGAATCACGCGTGCTCCCTGTCGCTGACAGTGCCCCAGTTAGAAAGGGGCCTTGGGAGTATTTTGAGAGGAGCTTCTCGGACCAGCCGTATGTAAAACATCTAAGGCGTCCTTGGGGAAACGGCGTCATTGCAGGGGCAGAAGAAGTGGTGTTGGACGAGAACGCTCTCGCAGCTGGACACGAGTTTTTTGAGGTTGGTTCTTATGAAATAAGCCCTGACCATCGCTTACTTGCTTATGCTCTCGACACCAACGGAGGCGAGGTCTACGAACTTCGGATCCGAGACCTCGAGACCTCCGAGGATCTGCCCGATGAAATTCCAAATCTTTATTACGGTGTTGCTTGGTCAAAAGACTCGCGATGGATCTTCTACACACGCCCGGATGAAGCGGTTCGGCCTTACCAAGTGTGGCGGCACGAGATTGGCACATCGTCAAGCGAAGACGCCCTCGTCTTCGAGGAGACGGATGAATCTTTCTTCGTGAGTGTCTTCGAGTCTCGGAGTGGGGATTACATACTCATCGGAACTGGTTCACGTATCACGTCAGATGTCAGATTCATCCCCAGTGATGTTCCCACGGCCGAACCACGCCTAGTAGCGCAGCGCCGCCACGGAATCGAGTATGAGGTAGACCATCTTCGCGCAGCGAGCGGTACATCAGTTAGCGAAATTGATGGGGAGTCGACGAACGATCAATGGGCCATCCTCACAAACGACAATGCACTTGATTTTCGTGTCGTCACTGCCACCATTGGCGACTCGGAGCCCGATACTTGGAGGGACCTAGCCCCTCATCGATTAGGTACGCGCATTGCGGAGATGGATGTCTTTGAGAAGCACGTCGTAATTTCTGAGCGACGTGATGGCTTGGAGCACCTACGAGTTATTCGAGTCTCCGATGGCAGCGAACGACACATCGACATGGCGGATCCTGTGTACACCGTCGCTACCGGGGCTAACCCGGAGTACTCGTCTGAGACACTTAGATATAACTACGCATCCCCTACGCAGCCATTGCAAGATCTTGATTACAACTTCGAATCAGGCTCCTCTTTAATAGTTAAGGAAACTGAGATACCGGGCTTCGATAAAGAGCAGTACACCTGCGAGCGATCGTGGGCCACAGCCACTGATGGCACCCAGATTCCGATCTCAATTGTCTACAAAAATACGACCCCCATTGATGGAACCGCTCCATGTCTTCTCTATGGCTACGGCTCCTACGAGATTTGTATTGAGCCATCATTCTCAAGCGCACGACTTAGCCTTCTTGACCGTGGTTTTGTATACGCGATCGCCCATATTCGAGGCGGCGGGGAGATGGGGCGCTCCTGGTACGAGCAAGGCAGGCTCCTCCAGAAGCGAAACACCTTCACAGACTTCATTACCTGCGCCGAGTATCTCTGTGCAGAGAAATACACCTCTGCTCAACGCCTAGGTGCGCGCGGTCGCAGCGCCGGCGGTTTACTCATGGGTGCAGTCTCAAATCTTGCCCCACAGGCGTTTAGTGCCATCTCTGCGGAGGTGCCCTTCGTGGACTGCGTCTCCACGATGAGCGACCCTGCACTCCCTCTCACGATAGGGGAATGGGAGGAGTGGGGAAACCCAATTGAGAGCAAAGAAGACTACGAATATATGCTCTCGTACTCGCCTTATGACAATGTAGAGAGCCATCCTTACCCGGCGATGTTTGTAGCGGCTGGCCTCAATGATCCTCGGGTCATGTACTGGGAACCAGCAAAATGGGTTGCCAAACATCGGGCAATGCGCAACGACAGCAACCTCTTAATTCTGCGCACAGAGATGGGGTCGGGTCACGGCGGACCATCTGGGCGCCAAGATGCTTGGAGGGATGAAGCGGTGGTTCTAGCCTTCTTCGTTCACGCTCTAAATACACCGAAGAGCGATTAGTTGAGCGGAAGCACGACGGCTAATTGTCGACTCTGAGCGATCAGTGTTCCGTCAGGTGCCCATATCTCTCCGTCCTCCTCCAAGAAGCCATCTGCAATGACATTGGTACGGAAGACAGCTAGGACAAAGTCGTCATCTTTTAACCCTGAATGAGGCAGAGATGATCTGAAATGGATGGTTAGGTCAACCGTCGGGACTGCGAGCGCCGTATCTACCTTCGAGAAAATTGGGGGCAACCATCCATCGGTGATCGCCGCAGCAACTACAGCATCAATTGGTTGACACTCAGGGAGACGTATCCAACCCCCTGCTACTGCTTTAGAAGACGCTGAATCCCCCTGCATCGGTGGACGCCCAATCGCCCAGCGCGTGTCCCATCTTCGACCAATTGGGATTGCATGCTCTGGAATCTTTGGGACCGCATAATGCGAAGGCCCTGGAACCTGTGGCATGACCAGATCGCAGAAGTCATTACCCGGCCTTGCGAGAGAGAAGGCGCCAATCGCTAAAGCAATAAGGCGATCTCCCTGCATTAATCGCGCCGAGAGCGTTGTTAGCGACCTCCCCGATCTCTCAATCGTCACCTCAACGACTGCCTCACCCTCAACAGCTGGGCGAAGGTAATGGAGTGTCAAGGACCTTGGGGTACGAGCATCGTCATCTACGGCTGCTGTAAATGCACGAAGAACAATTGCCGCTATGTAACCGCCGTTGGGTCCCTGCTGAACCCACCAACGCGGGGAGAGATTCGCTAGATATTTCCCGTCGCCGATCGGGAGTGCTCCGGTCTCAATATCGAATGGAGTCATTGGGCTTTATCCAAGAGATTGAGGGCCTCTGATACATCGAATCTTGCTTCATAGATTGCGCGCCCAACAATTGCTCCTGCGAGGCGACGTCCATTCGATTCGAGACCGAGCAACGCAGTGAGATCGCCGAGGGTCCCGACACCTCCACTTGCAATGAGTGGGATCTCGGACTCCGCTAGGACATCTAGAAGTTGCGCTAAGTCCGGGCCCTCAAGAGTTCCATCGCGTTGAATCTCAGTTACCACTAGGGCTGATACCCCCTGCTCTGAGAATCTCTTCGCTAACTCAATTAGGTCGTAGCCACTTCCCTCTACCCAACCCTTTACAGCTACCTCACGCCCACGAGCATCGAGCCCTACTGCGACTCCATCCGGATTATTCGCCGCAAGGGAGGCGACCATCTCAGGGTTCTCGACCGCAGCAGTACCAATCACAACGCGACTCACACCGGCTGTCAGAAGATTCTCGGCCGCCTCGCGTGTGCGCACGCCCCCACCAGACTGCACGCGCGATTTTACTGAGGCGCATATGTCTTTAATGACACCGAGATGAGCGGCGGTGCCAGTGCGAGCAGCATCGAGATCTACAACATGAATCCATTTCGCGCCAGCCTCAGCAAACCGAACTGCTACGGCCACGGGATCGTCGTCATAAACAGTCTCTAACGCGAAATCTCCGCGCATCAATCTCACAGCATGGCCACCGCGCAGGTCAATGGCCGGATAGAGGTCTACAGGGACCCCTTAGTCGAAGGGACGCCAGAGCCCTCGATACGCACTGCATCTCGTAGGGCGCGTGCAATACCTTTAAATGAAGCCTCAATTACGTGATGCCCATTCTTTCCGGCGAGAGAACGAACGTGGAGAGTTATACCGGCAGCGAATGCAAACGCTCGCCAGAACTCCTCTGCCAACTGCGGGTCGAAGGTTCCGATCCACTCAGAGATTGGATCCACCTCGTAAACAATAAAAGGTCGGCCACTTAGATCGAGCGCAACTTGAACCAATGCCTCATCGAGGGGCACAAGATTTGATGCAAATCGCCGAACGCCGGCCTTATCCCCGAGAGCCTCCGCAAGGCATCCGCCGACAACAATTCCGACATCCTCAATTGTGTGATGAGTATCAACCTCGAGATCACCCGTAGCAACAATCTTGAGATCGAACCCGGCATGCTTCCCGAGCTGCTCGAGCATGTGATCGAAGAACGGAATTCCAGTACTTGCCGAGGCGGTACCAGAACCGTCGACAAGAAGCTCGACCTCGATCGAGGTCTCCGCGGTTTTTCTCTGGCGTGATGCTTGTCTTGTTGTCATGAGTCTCCACTCTCGCGCAATATGGACCCTAAAGCCGTTAAGAAGGCGTCGTTATCTCCACGGCTACCGACTGTTACCCGCAGGCATCCCTCTACGCCTGGCCAGGCCGAGAAATCTCGAATGAGTACTCCGTGTTTTACTAGCCCGGCCCAGAGGAGAGATGATGCCTCTGCATCGCCAGGCTTACCGACTCTGAAAAGAATGAAATTGGCGCCAGAAGGCAAGGGCTCGAGGGTGTCGAAGCCTCGAAGCCCCTCCATGAGGCGCTCGCGTTCTGAGACTAATTCTGCGACTCGAGCATCCATCTCGGCGCGATATTTCAAGGCTGCGATCCCAGCAGATTGCGTTGCAGCAGCGAGGTGGTAAGGGAGCACGACCTTCTCTAGCTCCTCGACTACCCATGCCGGGGCAATGCAGTATCCAAGGCGAAGGGCTGCCATGGACCAGACCTTTGAGTAGGTCTTCACCACGACCAATGCCGAATCTTCATTGACGCGCCCAATAGCACTGCTCGGCGAGAACTCGCCATAGGCCTCATCAACAACTACAAGTCCACGAGCGGAACGCAATGCTGCGTCAAGAACCTCGGCTACATCAACGGTTCCCGATGGATTATTTGGGCTACATAGAAATACTAAATCCGGATCATTGCTCTTGATTGTGGACTCGAGTGCATCTGGATCAATCGTAAAATCAGATCTGCGTGCGCCGCTCACAATCTCTGTTCCGGTGATCCTCGCAATGTGCGAGTGGAGTGGGTAGGTGGGCTCAAGAATTAAGGCCTTCCTACCCGGGCCTCCATAAGTAAGCATGAGTGTCTGCAGCACCTCATTTGAACCATTCGCACAGAAAATACGCTCCTTTGGCTGCCCTAGCGACTCACCTAGAGATTCACGCAGAATTTGAGCGCCTCGGTCAGGGTAGCGATTCAATGGAACTGCTCGGAGCGCATCAAGCCAATCATCTACAAATGCGGCGGGCGGAGGTAGCGGACTCTCATTTGCATTAAGGCGAACTGAGACATTGAGATTCGGAGAGTGATAACCCGAGAGAGAACGTAGGTCGTCTCTCGGTTGAATCGGGTTCATTGCTCCACCCTGCGCGCCACGGCGTCTCCATGGGCGAATAGCCCCTCCGCCTCCGTTAATGCTGCGACATAAGGAGCGACTCCTTCGAGCCCAGAACGCTCCACTCGCACAACATGGATGTGCTTGCGAAAGGTATCGACCCGCAATGCGCTGGCGAAGCGCGCACTGCGCCCCGTCGGCAGAACGTGATTTGCGCCGGATATGTAGTCGCCAACAACTGCAGGCGCCCAGGGTCCACAGAAGACTGCTCCAGCACAATTGACTGAGTCGAGGAGTCGGTCTGGGTTAGCGACAGCGAGTTCGAGGTGCTCGGGGGCAATGAAGTTGGAGACCTCAACTGCCTGCTCCCAGTCGCGAACAAGAACAGATCCCCCACCACTCGCGAAGTTCGACTCAATATCGGATCGCCGCACAGCATCCTTCACTAAGCGCGATAGTGCCGAGTTCACAGCCTCCAACACATCTTCGCTCCAAGAAATCACTACAGCAGTGCCATTAGGGCCGTGCTCAGCTTGAGCCATTAGATCAAGTGCAATGAACTCGGGCGGAGTGGAGTCATCAGCAATAACCACCAACTCGGATGGTCCAGCCATCGAGTCGATACCTACATCGCCCGAGACCTCACCCTTAGCGAGGCTCACGTATTGATTCCCTGGTCCCACTATTACATCTACTGCCTTAATGCTCTCGGTGCCGTAGGCCATCGCCGCAATCGCCTGCGCCCCCCCGACACTGTAAATCTCATCAATCTCACACAATGCCGCTGCGGCCAATGTTGCTTGCGGGAGTGAACCATCGCTATCGGGCGGAACGCAGAGGGCAATTTGTTGGACCCCAGCGACTCGCGCAGGGATCGCAGTCATAAGAACCGTTGAGGGATATGCGCCACGCCCACCAGGTACATACAAGCCGGCACGTGATACGGGGCGAATTATTTCAGAGACTGAGATTCCGTCAGCGCCCCACTCAGCATGCTCAAGATCGCTAACTTGCGCCTCGTGATATCCGCGAATGCGATCCGCAGCGAATGAGAGCGCATCCTGTAGCTCTTGTGATGTCGCCTCCCATGCCGCCTTTGCTAAATCGGGAGAGACTGCAACCGAGCCGAGCGAAATACCATCAAACCGCTGGGTATATTCAAGAAGTGCCTCATCCCCACGCTCACGCACATCGGAGATGATGGAACGAACTGATTCGAGAACCTCAGTAGCGGCGCCGCTACTCACCGAACTGGGGAGAGCGCTCGCGAGGTCTACGGCGTCGCCTCTTATGTCTATTCGTCGCAGCATGGAATGACAGCGTACCCGCCGCTCGCTCTAGATCTTGGAGGATTACTGAGGGAACGCGATTGCGCCCATAAGGTAGGGCCATGTCCTCCTCCTCTGACCATGCCGAACTCTCAGCGCTTCGATCGGTACTGGACGACCTTCTATCGAGAGTGGTCATAATCGGAGATCGATATCGAGGCTCAGACGACTCGGCTGTCGCAGTAGATATCGATAGCGCCGAGCGAACCCTTACAGCGACGCGACGGGCAATGGATAGAGCTGTCGACGGTCTAGAGAAGATGCTTTAAAGCTCTTCTTATATTTGGTTAATTCTGAATCTAGTTACTTGCGCGTGAACCGCGGTTCACCGGTCCCAACGGCGGGGCAGATGTCTGAGAGCACGCAAGCAGCGCAGCGTGGTTTGCGCGATGGGCATACGCGCCTTCCGTGGAGAATTAGGAAGAGAGAGAAATCGCCCCGCAGATCTGGCGGTATCAATCTGTTGAGCTCTAGCTCTACCTTCACTGGGTCTTCCTCGCGCGTGAGATCTAGGCGACGAGCGAGCCGCCCAACATGAGTGTCAACTGGCAAACCTGGGAGTTTGAACACCACACTCCTCACAACATTTCCAGTCTTGCGCCCAACCCCTGGAAGCTTTACAAGATCAGCTAATTCGGTCGGCACCTCCCCTGCGTGATGCTCAACTAGATCCTGTGCCATCGCAACGATGTTCTTAGCCTTCTGCCGATAAAAACCGGTTGAGTGCACAAGGCGTTCAACCTCCTCGGGGTCAGCGGCTGCGAGGTCCTCTGCGGTAGGGAATCTGGCAAAGAGTGCAGGCGTAACTGAGTTGACCATTACGTCGGTACACTGCGCCGAGAGAATGGTGGCCGTGAGCAGCTGGAAGGCCGAGTCATGGATGAGCTCGCACTCGGCTCCGAGGTACTCAAAGCCAAGTCTCTCAAGCACAATTGATGCTCGATTCTGTGCGCCTCGGGGAAGTGCCATGCCCGCACGCTACCCTCGGCCCTGTGCCAACCACACTCTTGCCCGATACGGTCGACTCCGGGGTCCGCGATGCGCTGATGCAGCTGGATGCCGCTGTGTCCGCAGCGACGACTTGGGCCCCTTTTGGTGAAGGAGTATGGCGCGACCTTGTCTCTCCCGGTAGTGGCTCCTTTGCTGCACTTACCCTCGAGCAAAACATGCCGCTAGCTGCGGTATACGCGTCTGAGAGCGAGCAAGCTTGGAGTCTTGGCCTAGGCGCTCTCCCAGGGCACCTGCCCCCGCTCGCTGAAGCCTTGGGCAAAATTGTAGGTCTCGGAGTTGAGCAGATAAACGCATGGGTATTGAACTCTGGCGACACCACATCTTTGGCTATCTCTCAACTCCTCTCCACCAATGGCTTTGTTGAGGAGAGGCGACTGCTCAGGCTTGAGGTGGCGCTACCCGTCGAGGCGCTGAGTCTGCCAACTGGCGTTACATTGAGAGCGTTCGATGCCGAGCGTGACACTCAAGCGTGGTTAGAGACAAACAATCGCTGCTTCCTAGGACACCCGGAGCAAGGAGATTGGAGCATCGAGAAATTTGGGGATAGGCGTGACGAGGCTTGGTTCCGGAATGAAGATTTATTAGTGGCTCATCTTGATGATGTCTTCGTTGGATTCTGCTGGACCAAAACAAGCATTGAGACAGCGAGGCCTCCGATTGGCGAGATCTACGTAATTGCAGTTGCCCCTGAGTTCAGTGGCCAAGGAATTGGTTCGGCCCTCTGCTCGCAGGGCCTCGCACATTTGGAGAAGAAGCACCACTCCGAGATTGGAATGCTCTACGTTGATGTGTCCAACACGACCGCAATAAAAACCTATGACCGATTGGGCTTCAAAACCGTGCGCGAAGATCAAGCCTGGAGTTGGAGTCTCTAATGAGCGTGTATCCCCGTTATAGCGCCACAGAGAAAGACCTCTCGAACCTCATTGAGAAATTGAGACTCCCTGGATATAGAGCAAAGCAAATCTACGAAGCTCTTTGGAGTACCCGAATTGCGCTCGAGGCCGCAACAAACCTTCCACAATCTCTCAAAGACATCCTCGAAGAGAGGCTCCCCCTTTCTCTAGATATGACAACGGAGGAAGTAAGCGCTGACGGCCTTACTCGCAAGTGGCTCTGGCAGTCTCGTAAAGATGCTGCACAGGTTGAGACTGTGCTGATGGAGTATCCGAGTCGTGCAACAGTCTGCGTCTCATCTCAGGCAGGTTGCGCGATGGGTTGCACATTCTGTGCCACAGGGCAGGCTGGTTTCGAGCGCCATCTAACCCGCGCCGAGATTCTTGAACAGGTACTGCGCGCCGCACAATCATCTAACCGTCGAGTCTCGAACGTCGTCTTTATGGGCATGGGTGAACCATTGGCAAATTACGACGAGACATGGGGAGCCGTAGAGCGCCTCCATGCCGATCTAGGCCTCTCAGCGCGCCACATCACTGTCTCAACAGTCGGAGTAGTTCCAGGTATACGCAGACTCGCCGCAGAGGAGATTCCCGTGACTCTCGCGGTGTCACTACATGCACCTGACGACGATCTGCGCTCCTCGATGGTTCCACTCAACAATCGCTACCCAATCGCGGAGATTCTCGACGCCGCTGCTGAATTTGCGGCTAGCAAAGGAAGGCGAGTCACCTTCGAATACGCCTGTATCGCGGACGTAAACGACACCGACTACCACGCGAACGCGCTCGCTAAACGTCTACTGCCCCTAGGTTCACTTGGGGCGCACGTAAATTTGATACCGCTCAACCCAACTGAGGGATTTGCTACTAGAGGTTCCTCCACGGTTCGGATCCTCGATTTCGCTGCCCGCCTAAGAATGCTCGGGATCACAGCCACGATCCGACGTAACAGGGGAACTGACATCGACGGTGCATGTGGACAACTGCGCTCCCGTGTGGCGATTGGCCCCCGCCCGGAGTCAGACTCCACACTCTAGATACAGATCTATGAGAAAAGAAATAAGAACGGAGAGCTATGAACGGTAACCGCTTCCTCAATCAA
Source organism: Bordetella parapertussis (assembly GCA_943328625.2). Taxonomy (GTDB): domain Bacteria; phylum Actinomycetota; class Acidimicrobiia; order IMCC26256; family IMCC26256; genus IMCC26256. The sequence continues at coordinate 26,636 of CALQAT020000009.1, forward strand.
TCACAGCCGCAGACTCTCTACGGAGCAACGATGCTCTGTTACATAGATGGTGCTTTTGGCCTTCTATATGGAGCAGGGGCTGGCCTACTGATGCTGATAGCGCTAGGGCTTCTAGCAGGGGGCTTCGGCATAGCAAACGAAAAGCGATGGGGTTATGTAGTAGCGGTCGGGGCGGCAATCCTTCAGGTAGCGCTACTTGTGCTTTTCTACAGGCTCAGAGTTTTTGGATTTCCACAGATCATGAACTTCATGTTCGATGCGCTGTTAGTTGCACTTCTGTTGCATCCGATGAGTCGCGATTATCAGCGCCTCTGGTTTCGTTGAGTCGAACCAGTCCACCAAGCGAAATCACTTACAGGTAGCTGACCGCCACGATGGAATACAACCTCGCCGATCTCTGGGAATGCGTAGCCGACACGGTCCCCGAACGTGAAGCCTTCATATTTGGAGCGCTTCGCCTTACCTATAGCGTTGCCGAGAATCGCATCAACCGGCTCGCGCATCACCTGCTCGAGAGCGGAGTGCAACCGGGAGACCGAGTGGCTCTGTATCTATTCAACGGTAATGAGTACCTAGAAGCGATGATCGCAGCATTCAAAATCAGGGCGGTCCCTGTAAATGTCAACTACCGCTACGTTGAAGAAGAGCTCTCCTACCTGCTAAACGACTCGAGCGCAGTGGCAGTTATCTTCCACGCCAGTTTCGCCTCCAAAATCCAAGCAATCAAGGAGCGCATCCCAGCAACATCTTTCCTCTTTGTGGAGGACGAGCATGCCGATGACGGATTGCTCGAAGGGCTTAGTGCAGTTGAGTATGAGGCTGCCCTGAGCGCCTCCTCCCCTCTTAGGGACTTTGCTCCTCGAACAGCGGATGATCTCTACATTCTCTACACAGGTGGCACAACTGGAATGCCAAAGGGAGTTATGTGGAGACACGAGGACATCTTCTTCGGTGCCTTCGGCGGCGGCGATTTCGATGGGCGCAGTGTCACAACCCCAGAAGAGATCGCAGATAAGGCTAAGAGCGGTCGACTGCGTTGCCTTCCAGCCTGCCCATTTATGCATGGAACTGCTCACTGGATTGCCTTCACAACACTCTTCTCGGGAGGCACTGTCGTGATCTCAAAAGATCGAGCGTTCGATCCAACAAGTCTCTGGAGCTTGATTGCAGAGGAGAGCGTAAATCTCCTAGTAATTGTCGGAGACGCATTTGCACGCCCTCTCGTTGAAGCCCTCAATGACGACGTAGAGGCAGATGCAGTCTCTTGCTGCACCGTCATACTCTCAGGCGGCGCCATCCTCTCGCCCTCAGTTAAGACGGCACTCACTGACAGGCTCCCAGGAACGATGATCATCGACGGTTATGGGGCATCAGAGACCGGAGGCCAAGGCCGTTCAGTCACGGTTGCAGGTAGCGAGCCCAGCGCGCGACCGAGATTTAAAGTTAATTCCCAGACGATGGTGCTAACGGAGAACTTCTTGCCTGCAGAGGTAGGAGTTGTTGGCCTGCTCGCGCGCAGAGGGCATGTTCCGATTGGATACTTGGGTGATCCGATCAAATCGGCTGCAACTTTCCCGATCATTGACGGGGTCAGGTGGTCGGTTCCCGGTGACCACGCGGTTGTAGAGGCGGACGGTCTAATCACGCTTTTAGGTCGCGGATCAGTCTCCATCAACACCGGTGGCGAGAAGGTCTACCCAGAAGAGGTCGAGTCAGCACTAAAGGCCCATGCAGGTATCTTCGATGCAATTGTTGTTGGACTACCAGACGAAAAATGGGGAGAGCGCGTTGTTGCAGTGATTCACCTGCGCGAAGCCCACGCTCCGAGTTTCGCTGACATCAGCGAGCATCTGCGCACCCACCTTGCAGGCTACAAACTCCCCAGAAACATCTATATATCGCCCGCTATCCACCGCTCGCCATCTGGCAAACCCGATTACCGATGGGCCAAAGAATTTGCACTTGAAGCGTTATCTATGAACCGAGGTTTGGCGTGAATCGACTTGTAAATGAAACATCGCCCTACCTTCGCCAGCATGCCGATAATCCAGTCGATTGGTATCCATGGGGTGAAGAGGCTTTCGCTGCGGCGCGCGAGCTTGATCGCCCGATACTGCTCTCAGTTGGATACTCGGCATGCCACTGGTGCCATGTGATGGCACATGAATCCTTTGAGGATGCTGAGACAGCAGCAATAATGAATGACCTCTTTATTAACGTGAAGGTCGATCGCGAAGAACGCCCGGATGTTGATGCTGTGTACATGACAGCGGTCCAGGCGATGACCGGGCGGGGCGGCTGGCCTATGACTGTCTTCATGACTGCAGAAGGCGTGCCTTTCTACGGCGGAACCTATTTTCCCCCAGATGATCGACATGGCATGGCTTCATTCACGAGAGTTATGCAAGCAATCAGCGAAGCATGGGACACCGATCGCGAGCATGTTGCCGAACAAGGAGAACAGCTCCGCGAACTGATTCAGCGTGCCGCAACGCCGCCGGAGGGAGGAGTCTCGCTCTCTGAGCGCTCTCCACATGAGGTGCTCGCCCCAATCGCAGAGTTATTCGACCCAAGGCGTGGCGGATTCGGACGCGCACCGAAGTTTCCACAGGCGATGACCATCGATCTTCTGCTCCGACTCCACGCCAATACAGAGAACGAATCCGCTCTCCACATGGCGACTACCTCGCTCGATTGCATGGCAGATGCTGGAATCTACGATCACCTTGGTGGTGGTTTCGCTCGCTACTCCACCGACGACAAATGGCTCGTTCCGCACTTTGAGAAGATGCTCTACGACCAGGCCCTACTACTCGGTGCCTATCTGCGTGCATTCTGCGCCACCGGCCATGCTTCTTATCGCAGTGTCATCGAAGAGACAATCACTTATGTTCTGCGCGACCTCGCGACCCCTGATGCAGGTTGGGCATCTGCTGAGGATGCTGACTCCGAGGGAATCGAAGGAAAGTTCTACCTATGGAGCCCCAACGAGATTCATGAAGCCTGCGGCGACAGCGCCATCGCTAAAGCGGTCATCGATTGGTTCGAAGTTACCGATGCTGGGAATTTTACTGATCCACACACTTCCTATTCAGGAACAATTCTCGCTAATTCTCGTCCGAGATCAGAGCGACCAGAGGCAGTGACTGCTGCTCTCCCACTGCTCCTTGAGTATCGCAGTAAGCGCGTAAGGCCCGGGCTTGACGACAAGGTTCTTCTTGCTTGGAACGCATGGTTCCTCAGGTCACTTGTTGAGTCGGCCGCTGCATTAGGTCGCCATGACTGGATGGATGCGGCGAGAGCTAACGCCCGATTCCTTCTCAGCGAGATGCGGAGTGCTGAAGGTCGCCTTCTTAGGTCTTGGCAGAACGGTCGAGCCCACCTTCCGGCCTACGCAGAGGACTACGCCGCTCTGTTAGGTGCGCTCATTTCGCTCGCAGAGCTCGACGACGCCAACTGGCTCACCGAAGCGAAATCGGTAGCAGACGATTTGATTGAATTATTCGGGCGCGAAGAAGGCGGCTTCTACACCACTGGTACAGATCAGGAACGTTTAGTGGCTCGCACGCTAGATCTCCAGGACAATGCGACACCGGCGGCAAATTCACTAGCAGCTGATGCGCTCCTGCGCCTCGCGGACCTAACAGGCGTGGAGGAGTATCGAGAGACCGCGATAAGAACCCTGCGGCTCGTTGTCGGTGACGCCTATGAGCACCCAACTGCTTTTGCGTTTGCGTTAGGGGCCATCGAGAGGGCTATTACACCGGCAATTGAGATTGCCTTCATCGGTGACGCTGGCCAGTTAGTAAAGGCAGCGGCTAACAGAGTGATTCCATCGAGCGTATTTCTCTGGGCGCGAAGCACATCAGACACGCACCTGTCAGCCCTCTTAGAGGGTCGTGGCGAGATCAATTCTCAAGGAACCGCATATGTCTGCGAATCGAATACATGTCGATTGCCCGTGGCTGATAGCGAGTCTTTAAATCGAGAGATTGATCTAGCGCTATCCAACCGCAGAGGCGATTAGCCGACTCTTAGCAACCTCAGACGAGGAGCCCGAAGCCTCCGGCAAGTGCGTCTGCTGAGACCCAACCAAATGCAATGATTGCTTCGCCGCCGCTTGGGCTGCACTCACCGACAAGCTCAACTGCGGCTTTGCCCCCACCCTTAACGGTGCTTGCATCTAGAACCGGCTCGGGCACTTTGCCAGGCTTGACTCGAAAAGCATGCTCGTCATAACGAGTGTCGCAGGAGAAACGTTTCGCTAGACGGCGTCCCCAGGCTCGCTCCTCACCAGTTGCCTTGTAGTTGGGGCGAGGAACTACGTCGTCCAATTGGGCGAAGAGGTTGTAGGTGGCGGGGTGAGCGATGCGGCCTGCGATGAGGACATCCTCATCCGGGAACGAGATCGCTGCACGACGGTAGAGCTCTGCTACCAAAGCCTTGAGGGTGGTACCACTTGTCTTGCCTTTGCGAATCGCACCTAGGCCCCAGAGGATGCAGGGGGTTCCACCAACGCGCTCGAGGGAGCCGAATAGGAATCCGTGGTTCTCATCATCTACTACCGCAAGCACTATAAGTGGAAATTTCTCCACTTGAGACTCAAGGTGTTCGTCCATCCCAGCAAGTCCAACCGCTACAAGCAGTTGACTGAACTCATCGAGTTCAACCGGCTTGAGGGAGACTGAGTCACGCGATTCAATCTGCATAGGCACTATTCTGACCGGATAAAGGGGAGACCGCCAATCGCCTCTCTCTTGGGAGCGATGGGCGATGCGACAAAAGTCTCGCCTGCTGCTACTCAAAGAGCCTTGAGAGAGCCGATTTAGACCCAATAATAAATATGAATTCTCCCTGTTTTGCGACACATTTTTCTCTCCGTCCGAAACGCCTGCTTTAAGTCTGTCGTCACAAGGTAAGCATGGGAAGCTTAAATAGCCGTAAAGTCTCTCAAATGACACAGACTTTGGATGCCCTCAAATGGAGCCCTCTAGATCCATCTTTTCGTGCCGATCCATACCCTTGGTATAAGGCACTCCGGGAACAGACGCCTGTACTTGCCCATCACGA
>CALQAT020000010.1:0-27182 GCA_943328625.2 Bordetella parapertussis
AATTATTCATCTCATTCGGGATGGGCGCGACGTCGCAAGCTCGCTTGTCTCTTCTGGAAAAGGCTGGGGCGGATGGTGGGCACCTAGGAGCGTCACGCGCTCCGGTGAAGTGTGGCGCGAGTACGTCGAAGGGGCGCGCGAATGTGCAGCCAGCGGAGACTACCTAGAGGTTAGGTATGAGGAGTTGCAAACACATGGCCCCTCAACCCTTGAGAGAGTCTTTGCACATATTGGGGTGACCGCGACTCTTCGAGACTGCGAGTTGCTAATCGAATCCTTTGCGCTAGAGAACATGGTTGCAGGTGAAACCTCGATCGTTATCGGAGGAGCTTTCGCTGCAGCGGCTACTAAGCGCAATGAACCGAGCGGATTTTTTGGTAAAGGTGGCAGCGGTTCATGGCGCACCCAATGGAGCGCTGACGAACTCCTCACATTTGAGCATACCGCAGGGAGTCTGCTCATAGAGCTCGGCTATGAAGTCTCGAGTGATTGGGCTGGAACTTCCTCTCAGATTCAACGCTTTAGGCGCCATAGCCTTAGGAGTGAACGTTCACGAAATCGCCTAGATCGCTTCGTGACTCGCTTAAATCAACTTCGGCGCAAACAGCCGTAGTAAAAATTGGCTCCAAACGGCACAACTGCTCTCCCGAATAGGCGATGATCTACTCCGTACATATCAGAAACAACCCAGGAGGAATATCCTTGAAACGATGGCAGTCCTACACACACGGCCTTCGCAGCGGGGCACCTAGAAATCTCCAGTCTGCTGCCAATGCGATTCTTCCGATCAATACGATTTGGTACTGCTTAGGAAAGATAAGCGAGGTGATGAGACCACGGGGGAGTTTCTACGCAACTTTTTTTCGGGGCCCAGACGCAGCAGATAGATTCCGTTTTATGCGGGAGCCAGTTCTAGAGGGTCGAGTCGCGGTCCACACATTTGCAGATGAGAACCCCTACCACTATTCAGCAGATGATTTCAGGCGAATGTGCAGCATCATCCCCCTGTCGTTTGAGGATATCGGAGAATGGGGTCACCCGCGTCACCAGCAGCTGATCGCGTTTACGAGGACCTAAACATGAACTCGATAGTCATTCTCGGGATGCACAGAAGTGGAACCTCTGCGATTACTCGCGCCCTTAACTTGCTCGGTGGAGACCTCGGACCCGATGAAGATATAGGAAAATATTGGGAAAGCAATGTGATGCGTTCACAATGTGATGCTTTGCTCTCCATTTTCAATGGAGCATGGGATTGTCCAGGCCTCATGCCGCTTGGGTGGGAATCTTCCGATGCTGCGGCGGTGGTGGCATCAGGGGCATCGGCAGCGATCTCGCGGTTTGGCAATCCAGATGTGCTCCTCTGGAAAGACCCTCGTGCATGTTTGACGCTTCCATTCTGGAGAAAACACCTTGGGGATGACCCTATAGCGATCATCACCTATCGACATCCAGAAGAAGTTGGGGCGTCCTTATACACGCGCAACGGCCTTGCTCCTGGCCTCTCTTTTGCGCTCTGGGAACGTTACAACTCCGATGCGCTGCGATACGCCACCGGTTTACGGACCGTCGTATTCGCATACTCGGATTTAATTCAGAATCAGTCAGAGATCATGACCGAACTGGCAACCACTCTAGGGGGATGGGGCGTCCCGCTGAAAGATCCAGCGACCACGGATATGGAGCTGCGCTCAGATCAGCAGCACCACCACGCGACCAAGGATTTTTTACATTCAAGTGCCACAACATCGCAGCGAGAACTCTTTGATATTCTTGAAGCATCTCGAGGAGTTCATGAATCCTTCTTGCCTCCGACAGTGATGGATCCCTCACCTTTAAGCCTCGAACTCTTCGAGATGCGAAGGCAGTTTCACGAGAGTCGCCGGGAACTCTGGAGGGCGCGCCGTGACCTTCGCAGCCTCTCTGGGTCGCGCCGAAAACTGCTCTCACGGTTCATTAGGCCCTACCCCTCAGCTAAAGACCCTCTGACCCGAGACACAGACGATGAAGTTAGCCCCGTGACACGACGAGCATCACCCGAATGACTGCTAGCGGCAATTCTCCGGAGCAGAAGATAGTCATCACGGGAACTGGACGATCTGGCACCACATTGCTTGTTCAGATTCTTACTGATTTAGGCCTTGATACCGGTTTTGCCTCCGATTTCCCGATTGACGAAACTACTCACGCCGGGTTAGAGACAGGGCTTGATTCGCCAAATGCTCCGCGAATTGTGAAGAGCCCGAATTTAAGCCGCCGCCTTGATGCAATCCTCGCAGAGGGAAATGTAAACCTCGGCCACGTGATCATCCCAATGCGCGACCTAGCCGTTGCATCAGCAAGTCGCGTACGCGCTACAAAATACGGCTCCAATCTGCATGCAATGGGCGGACTCTTTGGCACCACCAACGCTGTTAAGCAAGAAGAAACTCTGGCCCTGCTCAATTACCAGTTGATGTTTACACTCGCTAAATATGACATTGCTCATACACTCTTACTGTTCCCAAGATTTGCAACTGACTGGGAGTACCTCTATTCACACCTCTCGTTCCTTGACCCAGCGATTCCTCCGGAGAAGTGGAAGGCTGCGGTTGAAGCGAGAGTTCGCCCTGACCTAATCCATGAAGCACCGCTTACGCGAGCGGAGCGGTGGGCGACACGCGTCGGCTCGGCGTACAACCGATTTGTTGGGCACCCTATTAGGGGGCTTCGCAAGGCACTCACAGGGAATCTCGGGCAAAGACCCAAGCCATCAGATCCGCTTCTCTCAAAACCTGAGTGATGCAAGCAATGTTGAGCGCATCCGTGACTGTCTGCGTGGCGAGCCTCAATACTTCTGATGTCACGGAGTTGTGCATTCGAACTCTGCGCGAGTTTGCTGGTGCGCCAATGGACCTCAAAGTTGGTGACTGCGGATCAACAGACGGCTCTCTGGAGATGCTCAAGACATTTGAATCCAAGGGATGGCTTTCGCTTGAGGTTGCCCAAGGAGGCCGACGACACTCCGAGTGGCTCGACAAATGGACTCTAAATTGCAGAACTCGGTTTCTGGTTTTCTCTGACTCAGATGTTGAATACCGCTCGCCAAATTGGCTCAAAGACATGCTTGATCAGGCCAAGAGTACAGGTGCTGCACTCGTATGCGGTCGTATGCAGCATCCACCCGAAAGCTATGTTCACCCCAAGACAGGTGCACGCAGAAGACTCGCGCAGCGCCCAACCCCGTGGTTGCTGATGCTCGACCTAGATCAATTGCGCGGAGTGGTGACCGAATCCTTCGCATATAAAGATGAGAAAGACCCTGATGCATTCGGCGGAAAAATTGCTTACGATGTTGCTGCAGCATATTTTGTCGCGATACTTGCTAGTGGGCTGACTTGGGCTGAGATGCCATCGGAATGGCAATCCCATTACAGACACTTCGGAGGATTGACTTGGCTTGGAGCGCGGAGTGAGGGAGTGAACTTTAAAAAGCGATCAAAACAGGCTTTGAAACTTCTTATTGTAAAGCGACATTTAAAAGTTGCACGGAAAAATCACTGGGGTACACCAGCAACATCTTCATAAAGACTGCGTAACGAGGCGCCTATCAATGCTGGGGTGCGCTGCGCAGCAATTCTTCCCATGTTTGCAGCCGCTTTGGTTGCAGTGTCACTATTTCTTAAACTTTCGAGCATGGCTTCTGCTAAAGCGTTCGCGTCACTCGGCGGCACTACCCATCCCGTGCCCTCTGATCTAACCGTCGAACCAAGCGCTCCTACGTCAGTGACTATTAGTGGCACCGAGTTGGCATAGGCATCTTGAAGCACTGCGCTCTGTGACTCAAACGATGTATACGGCAGAATATTGACGCTGGAACGCGCGTAAAGGGTGGACTTTCGTGCTGCAGTTGCATAGCCAATCTCCGCCACGATACGCGTGTCCATCGCCGCTGCCGAACGCACCTTGTTCTCTACCTCTAAGAACCCTCTTCCAGCAATCCGCAGACGAAACTCCAGCTCTGTTGGCATAAGTTTCATGGCTTCTAGCAAAACCTCAACGCCTTTATTGCGCCTTAGTGTTCCAAAGAAGAGAATCTCAGGAACTCCATCGTCTAACCCAATTTCCGCAGCGGCTATGGGAGGTGACAAGATTGGCAGAGGGATGTAATTAATGCGCTCTGGATCGACATCAAACTCACTGCTCAAGCGCTCTGCGACCCAATCATGATGAACCACAATCGTCCCGGCATTGGCGTACTCACGCGCAAGTATTGAGTGCTCAACCCTCATAGGCATTCGCCGCTGGTGAGGAGTTACATCGTGAACTGTCGAGACAAGGGGAACACGGCGAGCAAGGCTGCGCAGGGCGAACCAATCGACAAACGGGTTCAGATAAATAATATGCGCAACGTCAAAGGTCTCCCCTTTAAGCACGCTGTGACGGGAACGAGCGCGCCCGATATATGTAGATGCACGCGATACTCCCCAGGAAATGCTCCCCTCGCTGCTGCGCTCATCTACACCGGGCAACGCTGGAAGAACCTCGCAGCCCTCTAGTGAACTTGAGATTGGGTCGAGGGGTCGAGGGGTGCAGTGAACCGCTAAGTGATCTCCTTGGCGCAGCACTCCATCTGCAAGCGCCAACTCCTCTTGCCTCAGGTAAGGCCAATACCAATAGATATCCATCGAGTCCTAACTCAGTGAGAGAAGTGTTCGCATTTAGAGAAATACAGTTCGGTCGCGAATGCTGCCTTGAAGGTGCCCTAGGCGCACCCCTGCTACCCAGCACCACTGCGCTCGACCCGAGGAGCTTCGCAGTCGAGGAAGTGTGGTTAATAGCCGCACCCATGAACGCCATCCGCTAAATCTCCCAGGCGGGCGAAGGCCGCTGCGCTCGACCTCGCGTCGCAACTTAGGGCGATTGCGACCGTATGTGAGGCCCTGTCTCCATAAGCTTCTCGGCTCACCGCGCATTCTGTAAAGGAGCCGCGCATTTGGCTCAAAGATAAGTGGAATCTTTGCTACGAAGAGCCGCAGAGAAAATTCATGGTCCTCCGCCCCAATAAAATCATCCTTAAACCCTCCAATCCGCATGAAGGTCTCTCTATGGACACCGAAATTTCCACCGGAGGCAATAGGGAAGATCCCCTGCCATTCAAGTGGGCGGTCAGGGGGGTAGACGCCACGCGAATTTGCAAGCCACTCAGGATTCAATACCGATACATCGCAGGGCCCGGTCGCTACCTCTCCGCGCTCTAATGCCGCTGCCATCGCCGCTAGCCAACCCGGGACAACAACGTCATCGCCATCACATATCAGAACCATCGGTGAGGTAGTGGCGTCAAAGCCAGTCTGACGTGCATACGCGAGGCCATCACGCTCCGCCGCCTGTACAACACGAACCCGCTCATCTCTCAGGGTGTACTCCTCGCATATCGCCAGAGTGGAGTCGGTTGAACGATTATTTACCAACACAACCTCCCAATCACCAATCCACTCCTGTGCAAGCAGGGCGTCGAGAGCCTGAGCAAGTGTCGACTCAACGTTTCGTAATGGCATCACAACGCTTATCTGCATCAGGAACCGTCTCTATTTGTTATCTCGCCGATGACACCCGCAGTGTTGAAAACCCAGTTGGCTCTCCCTTTGCCCGAGAGGAGCGACGGCATCCTTTTAAATATCCCAATACAAGCGCGTGCAGAGTCGCCGGGCGGAACAGCAATGCCATCGGAGCTGAAGCGTCTTCGTAGTACTGGCCTGACACGCCCATACGCAATACCTTGATTCCAGAGCCCCCGAAGCGTTGTTCTATAACGGTAATGAACTATCGCTGACTCCGCGTATGCGAGATTGATGCCAGCACGCCAACAGCGGTATGAGAACTCAATGTCCTCACCTGCAGACAATGACTCGTCGAATCCTCCTACAGTATCTAGCACGTGTCGCTGAGCACCAAGATTGCAGGAGTGCGCAAACTGAAAAATTCCCGAGTAGGAACCGGGGCCAAGAGTAAGACGCGACCCGCGCGTCTCAGTGACACGCTCTGGATTGAGACGTTCAATCTCTAAGGCACCTGCAACAAGAGGAGAATCATCAAGGGCAGCGGCCATCGCAGAGAGCCACCCCTGAGCCACGACATCATCTGCATCTACCGTTACGATAGCGGGGGCACTAGAGGCTTTGATTCCATCGTTACGCGCTGCAGAGACCCCGAGGCCTCGCCCTGCGATCAGTCGAATGTTGGGCCACTTTGCTACGTAGCCATCAATGATTGATCGGGTTCCATCGGTTGATTCGTCGTCGACAACAACAACTTCCCAAGAGAGCGCTGTCTCCTGTGCGCAGATCGCATCTAATTGCTCAGCAATGGTCGTAGCAGCATTCTGCGCTGCAATGACAATACTTATTGTTGGAGTATCTGGTGAAGTATTCAACTTGCACCCCCTCGTGTGGCGACCAGTTCCAGCAGGAGCCTCTCGAACTCCCCAACGATTATCTCGGGATTTACCTCAGAGCGCTCAGAGTAAGTTCGCGCAGCAGCCACGAACCCATCGTAATTTGTCGGGCTAAGTAGATGGCGCAGAGCGGTAGCCCACTCGGCGATTGGCGCATCAGCATCAACTGTTAATCCTCCTGGGCCGATTGCCTCGACAAGTGCATCGAGACTCGAACCGAGAACAGGCACTCCGTTGGCTTGGGCCTCTAGAACCACCCGAGGGCGACCGTTAGTTAGGTAGGGAGCGAGCAGCACGGCAGCATCCCCGTAGAGTTCATTCGGATCATCGGTACGCGGGCGTAACTCGGCATTCGCTAGCCCCAAAAGAGCATCGGCAAGCCATCTGCGATCCTCAGGTTTTAGAGGCCATGACTCGACGAATGCAAAACGAATCTCTGGGCAATCTTTTGTCAATGCCACTGCAACTGCTCGACCCGCGATCTCAACTGGATTGATGAAGAGAACAACCTCTCTAGTCGTATCCACTCGAATGCCATCTAGTGAAACCACTGACGGGACGAATTGCGCGCTGAAGCCGATAGTGGCTGCACGCTCAGTGAGAGTTGCAGCATTCGCCAGTAGGAGATCGGGGGGTGCATTTGAGATATCAAGGTGCCCGATCGCAGCCTCCTCTCTCAGGTAGAGAACCGATGCAATCTCTGCGGCGCTCAACTCTTCCCTAATGCTTCGCCAAGCCATCCGGCCGATGCTTGCCGAGACAACAACATCAGGTGCTTGATCCCTCAAAAATTTCCGAAGTGAGTTCTCGGGGAGAATCGTTGACCACACACGTACCGGCAACTCATTGACCAACCGACGGCGTCCACCGATTAATCCAGCGATACTCCAAACGGGTTGAGCTAGCAACCTCGGGAGCCTCACAGCAAGATTTACAAGACGATGCTGGAGCATCCATCTTCTCGGTGCTGTCTCTACCCGGAGGAGCACATCAACTTCGTGGCCCCGCGCCGCCATGCGCTGCGCCAACTCACGTGTGCTCATTGCGGAACCACCCACGGCAGTCCCCGATAAGAAGAGGATTCGCATGGACTACCTCGACGGCGGGCTTCTGCTCTGAATCCGAGCAGGTTTGAAACATTACTTCGATTTTTAGGAGGCCTTGACACATCGCCTACCTAACGACCTCCAATTTTGGGGCACTCGGCATCCCTTATCGGCTGTATTCTCGCAGGGATGTCACGCGTTCTGTTGTTAGGGGTCCCACGCTCTGGAACCACATGGTGCGGACGCGTATTGGGCCAGACGGATCACACCATCTACGTCAACGAGCCGGACGGCGATACGGAGGCATTCGCTCTCCCTGCGCGATCCGGCTTCAATGGCCCTCCATCCCTGAGCGTTGGCCAGAGCGCAGCGGCTTATGAGCGACTCTGGCAGGGCGCCTTCGATGGAGCTGGTAGGCCACACTCTGTAGGTGCCCGCGTCGCGAGATACCTAAATTCCTCGGCTTCTAGTGCCGAGAGATTCTCTGCATGGTTCGACTCTGATTTCACACCAAGGATGCGCGCTGTTAAGCGTCTAGCTAAGCCAGGAGAGCCGAGAGCCAATTTTCTAAATGTTGTTGCAAAAAGTGTACGAGCCGAGTTCACCGCTGAATGGATAGCTGAACGTTTCAAGCCGACTGTGCTTCTAGTTGAGCGAAGCCCAATGAATGTCTTGGCATCTTGGATAGACCTCTCCTACGCCCACAGCACGCGTGAATTTAAGGCATACGCCGACCAGGCAAAGATGCGCTGGGGGATTCGACCGCCCGAGGACCCAGCCCTGCTCGAGCGCCAAGTATTTACCTATGGGGTGATGGCTCTAGCGCTCCGAGAGAGCGCAGAGGCGAACAACTGGATACGCGTTCAGCATGAGTACCTCTGCATCGATTCGAGTCAGCGCTTTCAGAGCCTCGCATCCAGACTCAACCTTGGGTGGAATGAGAATGTTGAGCGCTTTATTGAAGACTCAAATCGTAGCGGTGAGGGGTATCAGACAACGCGCCACACTGCTGACCAGCCGGAGTCTTGGAGAACGCGCCTCGACAACAACGCAGTAGAGCAAATCCTCCTTGGACTGAGCAGATTCCCTGGCCTAACACCGAGCGGGATATGAGCCGCGTCCTTCTCTTAGGCGTTCCACGCTCAGGCACGACATGGGCAGGGCGCGCCCTTGGTGCCACCGATGGAACGGCTTATGTAAACGAGCCTGACGGATTCCGGGAGCCGCTAGCGCTCCAGATCATGCTCAAATACGGCGAGCACCCGTATATATCCCCTGGAGAACAAGCTCCGGATTATGAGCGCCTCTGGACCTCTGCTTTCTTAGGTGGTCTCCCATCTCAAACGCTACGCGATAAAGCTGCGCGCTTTATTTTTGAGAGGACACCTCTTGACGAGCGCAGAGAAACTCGCTCAACAGGGAGAGTTCCGCTTCGCCTGCGCATTGTGCAGTCCCTAGCGCAGCCGTTTGCGCCCTCCCCCGACGCGAGACATGTCGTTGTCAAGAGCGTTCAGGGATGCCTCTCAACGAACTGGATACTTGAGCATGTAGATGCGCGAGTGGTCCTTATCGAGCGCAATCCATTCAACGTGCTCTCGTCCTGGAGAGATCTCGGATTCGTCAGCGAGGGTCGCGAATTTGACCGCATCGCATTACTCGCGAGTCAGAGATGGGGGGTAGACCGACCTCCTATCGGTGCACCCCACCTAGCTCTGCAGAGTTTCTTCTATGGAGTCCTCTCAGCGAGCCTGCGCGAATCTGCGATGCGCCATCCGGAGTGGATTCAGACCACTCACGAATACCTATGTGTTGAGTCCCTCGAGCGCTTTGCGTTGCTCGCCGAACAAGTCGGGCTCGAGTGGGGGGAGAATGCGAGCGCATTCATTTCTGACTCCGATACGGAAGGCACTCCGTTTCGCACGATGCGACGAAGTGCCGATCAACCAGAGCGTTGGCGCGACCGTCTCTCCAGCGAAGAGGTCTCGACGATCAGGTCCGTGCTTGAGACTTTCCCGAGCGGGTTACTCGCAGATATTCCTGAGTAATTACACCCTGAGCAAGCACAGAGTAAACGGAGGTAGAGACTAACGACTCTCTTTCGGCGGCAGCAGCCGCGCAGGAACCCCTACGGCTGTAAATCCAGGCGGAACATCTTTCAGCACGACCGCGTTGGCACCGACAACACTGCCGTCACCGAGATGGACCGCATTCAATGCACCGGCCCTACGGAGGCGATAGAGAAGAAGCGCTCATTGATCCGGGAGTTCTGCAATGAGGGCAAGTCGAGAAACCCGACTAGAAACCCGACTAGAAACAGGGGCTTGAGAATATTTACCCATCTATTTAGGTCTGTCCCAGAGACTTCTCGTGCAGAACCGGGCGGGGCGAGCACCAACCTCGCATACCATCCCATACGTATGAGTAATCGAATGTCACTTACTCCCTTCGCAGCCACCCCCGCATCCTGCGACCAGTGAGGACCGAGTCATGACCAAACGCGAACAAACCCTCACCCCGATCCGAGTCCTTTATCTCGTTAAGGGCCTAGGCCCAGGTGGAGCTGAGCGCTTGATCGTGGCTGCCGCTAGTGCCCACAATCGCTCTGCATTCTCTCTAAGGCTGGCGTACCTTCTCCCTTGGAAAGACGCATTAGTGCCCGAACTCGAGAGGCTAGAGGTTGCGACTACTTGCCTAAATGTGCGCAGAGAATGGGATCTCCGCTGGGGGATGAGGCTCAGGCGTGAACTAGTTGAGAACCCCGTAGACATTCTCCATGCTCACTCGCCCTATCCAGCGGGGATAGCTCGACTCGTAGTCCGGACCCTCCCAAGCCGCCTTCGCCCTCGCATCGTCTACACGCTGCACAACACTTGGGGATCCTTCTCGAGGTTGACACGTTTGCTCAACGGCCTGACGTATGGCCTCGACTCGGCAGATATAGCGGTGTCGCGAATTGTTAATGACACACTTACCCCGAGACGGCGAGAGCGCACTGAGGTATTAGTCCATGGAATCCAACTCGACGAGGCCCGCTCGCAAATGGGGAAGAGAGCCTCTATTCGCAGTGAACTCGGGGTCGCTCCAGACGAGTTCGTGGTGGGGACAATCGCAAACTTCAGGGCGCAGAAGGACTACCCCAATCTGCTCGAGGCGGCGCGGCTACTGAAACAAGGTGATGTGCCGATTCGTATCATCGCTGTCGGCCAAGGTCCTCTAGAAGAGGAGATGCGAGCGCTCCACGACTCAATGGCGTTAGGCGATCGCGTGCTCCTACTCGGCCAGCGAGACGACGCAGTAGCAGTGCTTGGTGCCTGTGATGCATTCGTGATGGCCTCAAAGAATGAGGGCCTTCCGGTTGCGATTATGGAGGCCCTCGCCCTCGGCCTACCGATATGCGCCACCTCAGTTGGAGGAATCCCCGAGGCAGTTACTGACGGGGTAGAGGGGCAACTTGTTCCACCGAGCGACCCCGAGTCTCTAGCCTCCGCCCTGACAAGACTCGCAACTGAGCCTGTATTGCGAGAGCAACTAGCCGCTGGCGCGCGCGAGTCTGGAGAGCGCTACGACATTCGAACAGCCGTCACGCGAATAGAGGAGATATATAGGGAGGTTCTGAGGTGAGCTCAGATGGCTTGATTATTAGGAGAGCCCTGCCAGCCGACCGCCCCGAGATAATCGCGCTGCTTGCAGCCTCGTTAGAGAGAGAGGCAGATCCTCGTTTTGAGGAGCTCTACTCATGGAAG
This sequence comes from Bordetella parapertussis, assembly GCA_943328625.2. Lineage (GTDB taxonomy): Bacteria > Actinomycetota > Acidimicrobiia > IMCC26256 > IMCC26256 > IMCC26256. Next base: position 11,226 of record CALQAT020000010.1, read on the forward strand.
CACGAAGAGAACGCCTTCGGAGCATCTGCGAGTTGGGTCGCATGCGACGGCGAAACAATCGCGGGGTTTCGCGCATTGATGCGATGGGAATTCACTCGCGGAGACGAGTTATTGCGATGCGTCCGCGCAGTAGATACCGCGACTCACCCGGATTATCAGGGCCAAGGAATCTTCACGCGCCTCACTCTCCGCGGGATAGCTGAACTCCGCGACGAGGGGTGCGGATTCGTATTCAACACACCGAATGAACAGAGTCGCCCTGGTTACCTAAAGATGGGGTGGCGTGTGGTGGGCCAGCCACAGGTATTCTTTAGGCCGCGCTCGGCAACCGCTGCACTAAAGATGCTCAGGTCTCGGACGCCGGCGGAGCGCTGGTCATCACCTAGCAATCTTGGAGCACCCGCTGCTGAGATTCTGAGTGACGCTCGCGGCCTACAAGCTCTCCTCGATTCGCTCCCGAGAGTTGCCGCACTCCGGACAAGGCACACCGCAGAGACTCTTGAGTGGCGCTTCGGCTCCGAACTCCTGAGTTACAGGATCGTTACCGTGGGTGGCGGCGTCGAGGACGGAATCGCAGTGGTCAGGGTGAGGCAGCGCGGAGATGCTCGGGAGGCTGCTCTCTGCGAGGTAATTGCCCCAGACGATAATGCGAAGGCAAGAAAGGCTTTGGTTAAAACAGTTACGAAACAGGTAGATGCAGATTATGTGCTCAGCCTCGGAGTTAACCGCGATGGCCTGCTACCGCTACCGCGACAAGGGCCAATACTTACTTGGCGTGGCGTCACAGAGACCGAGATTCCTGCGCTTAATCGATGGGTGCTGACACTTGGCGACATCGAGTTGTTCTAGGGAACGACTCCGTGAGGAAACGGCGACCTTCGTAGGCAAGCATGGATTTCCTCTCCTGCAAGACTCCATAGACTACACAGCGCAACATAATTCAAGAACCTCCACTAATGGTCCGAGGCGCGGGGAGTCTGAGGGTCCGGTGCCTACATCATCTGCACGCAGAATCACGACAACTATGACCTCCCGTCTAGCGGAGGGCATCAAACTAGGCATCGGCACGGGTATCAAGGCCGCTGCGGCAACGGCTGATCGCGCACGCCCTCCCCGCAGCGGAGTCACTGTTCTGATCTACCACCGCGTTGGCCGGGGAGCTCAAGTTGAGATGGATCTAGATGCCCATATTTTTGAGCGCCAGATCTCCGAACTAGCCGAGGGAGGTCGGGTTGTAGATATCGATCAGGGACTTGCGCTTCTAGACGGATCGCTCCCCGAGCCTGCCTATAACCCTGTTGTCATCACCTTCGACGACGGAACCTCCGACTTTGCTGAGATCTCAGTTCCAATACTTGTTAAATACAGAGTTCCGGCGTTGCTATACGTCTCCACTGAGTTTCTCGACTCTAGGAGGGAATTCCCTTATGCCGGTACCCCTCTGACTTGGAATGCTGCACGAGAATCAATCGCAACAGGGCTCATCACACTCGGTTCGCATACCCATACCCACGCCCTCCTCGACCGCGTCGACGCGTCGACTGCGCGCGACGAACTCGACCGCTCTATCGAGAGGCTGGGCGAGGAGACAGGCCTCGCGCCAAAGCACTTCGCATACCCTAAGGCCCTGCTTGGCACCCCGGCTGCAGCCGAACTCGTGAGAGAAAGGTTTGTCTCAGCATCTCTCTCAGGTACGAAACGAAATGTATTTCTTGAGACAGATCCCTACAGACTTGCGCGATCGCCCATTCAAGCAAGGGATGGAATGCATTGGTTTCGTCGCAAGGTAGATGGCGGACTCCGTCTCGAGGACGATCTACGCGCAAGGTTGAACCGGCTGCGATATAGAGGAGCTAGCGAGTGAGCCGACCGCGCCTGATACACGTAACCACTGCAGATATAAGCCTCTCTCTACTTCTAGGGCCTCAACTACGAGCATTCTCCGATGCAGGGTACGAAGTAATCTGCGCATCAGCTCCAGGCCCATTTACGGAGGAGCTTGAGTCTTGGGGCATTGAGCACCGACCACTCAAGCATGCAACGCGCTCAATGGCGCCCCATAAAGATGCCGCTGCAATGGCTGAGTTATACAGACTCTTCAGGGAACTTCGCCCTGAGATTGTGCATACACATAATCCGAAACCAGGTCTCTACGGACGGATCTCTGCGCGAACTGCGAGAGTCCCCGTAGTGGTCAACACCGTGCATGGCCTATATGCGCTACCTGAAGACAAGTTTGCAAAACGATCAGTTGTTTACTCGCTAGAGCGCCTCGCATCTATGTGCTCTGATGCAGAGCTAGTTCAGAATCCAGAGGACATAGCGACCCTCCTAAAGATTGGGGTGCCCAGCCAGAAGATTCGGCTCCTCGGTAACGGTGTAGACCTGACGCGCTTTAAGCCTTTAGATGAGGGCGATACAGACTCAATCGAAGGAACAGCGGATACCCAGCCTGAAACACGGAGTGAAAGCCTGCGCGACAAATTGCGAGGCGAACTCGGGGTCGGAGCTTCAACCGTTCTATGTGGAGCCGTTGGTCGCCTGGTCTGGGAGAAGGGCTATCGCGAAGTATTTGCAGCCGCAGAGGCTCTTAAGAACCAAGGAATTGATGCTGCATTCATAGTTGTCGGGCCTACAGATCCCGAGAAATCCGACGGAGTGGACGCCGCATCAATCGCAGCAGCGGAGGCCAACGGTATTCGCTTCCTTGGGATGCGTTCAGACGTTGAAGACCTGTACAGCGCTATGGATCTCTACATACTTGCCTCCTATCGCGAGGGATTTCCTCGATCTGCGATGGAGGCGGCGGCATCTGGCTTGCCCGTCATTGCAACCGACATTCGCGGCTGTCGCCAAGTAGTTGACCCAGGCCTAACCGGCTTGCTTGTACCTGCCCGCGATTCTCAGGCGCTGACATATGCGATCTTAGAGATCATTAACGATCCAATTAAGCGCAGCGAGATGGGTAAGCGCGCTGTAGGAAAAGCGAGAGAAGAGTTTGACCATCAGCGCGTAATCGACATAACCCTTGAGACCTACGAGCGTCTCCTGGGTGACAGAAGGGTTCGTCGTCAATGAGCGCGAAGCCCACCTCCTCTGATTATTTGATTCGATTAGGCACGAGCAAAGATGCCGGCGATGCGTCGCTCCTACATTCGTCGCGCATCAACGAAGGGTTCCTTCCGACGCTTGGCCCTCGGTTCCTTGGGAGGCTCTACCGTCGAATTGCGCTTGACGGTGACTCTTTCTTAATGGTCGCCGAGAAGGACGGGGAGATTCTTGCAATGGCCTCGTGCACAGAGAACCTTGGGCATCTCTACAGAGTCTTCATTCTGCGCGACGGGGTAATCGCTGCAGCGAGTGCCCTGTTACCGATTCTTCGATCACTACCGCGCGTTTTTGAGACTCTTAAGTACCCATCACAGGGCGGCTCTGAGCTCGCTAAGACTCCCCTCCCCGAGGCGGAGGTTCTTGCTGTTGCAGTTAGAGAAGGATCATCAGGGCTCGGAGTCGGTCGCCAAATTATGGTTGCATCTATCGCCGAGTTCACCCGCAGAGGCGTCACGCGTTTCAAGGTTGTTACTAACGCTGAGAATGCAGCCGCTCTCGCTCTCTATCGATCTACAGGCTTTCGGGATACTGCAGCACTAGAGGTACACGAAGGCACAGATTCACTTGCGCTTGTTTGGAGCAGCGAGTGAACCCATTAGCCGGCCTACTGCTTGCGTTCTTCGTTACTTGCGCAGTGACGCCCATCGCTATTCGCGTGGCGCATCGCACCGGTATGGTTGATAGACCTGGTGCCCTAAAAGTTCAAAGCACCCCGGTTGCTTACTTAGGCGGCGTTGCAGTCTTCGCTGGCTTATCTGGAGCACTCGCTACGACGACTCCACGCTTGCTCATTCCACTTGCTCTCGCTCTGTTACTTGGACTCTTCGATGACCGCTTAGATATTTCCCCTCGCATTCGTATTCTCGGCGAGGGAGTCATTGCTCTAATCGGCGGAGTATTAGTGCCCGCTGGCAGCGGTGCTTTAGGTGTTGCAATCACCGCTCTACTCATTCTCGGCCTCCTAAACGCCGTGAACCTCCTGGATGGCCTAGACGGTCTTGCCGCTGGCGTCTGCTCTGCCTCCGCTATTGGCTTTGCATTTATATCTGAAGACCCCAAATTGCTCGCATTATCGCTTCTTGGAGCACTAATGGGATTCTTGATATTCAATCGCCCACCAGCACAGATCTATTTAGGCGACGCCGGCGCATATCTCATAGGCGTGGCGCTAGCCATCCTTGCAGCTCTCAGCCTTAGCTCAGGGTATGACACCTCCACGAGCGTCGCTATATGGGCAGCCCTTCCTCTAATCGTTGCGGTGCCGATCCTCGACACTCTGGTTGCAATTGTGCGGAGGCTTAGGGCTGGGAACCCCATCTTCTCCGGGGATCGAAGCCACATATATGACCAATTATGCGATCGCGGCATCCCTGCGAAGCGCGTTTTAATAATTATGGTCTTGGCCCAACTGGTCTTAGCGCTCATTGGAGTACTCGCCGCGCGTCTAAGCAGCACCGCAAGTGTGTCCGTGATGCTCCTAAGCGCCGGTATTCTCATTGCGATCACGGTAAGGGCGGGGTTCCTAACCACAGACGGAGGAGAATAAGTGAAGAAGCTCGCAGTACTCGGCGGCGACAAGTCATTCCCTGATGGCGTCGCGTTCGTGCGCCCTCCAGCACCGCCGCTCGAGGAGGTAGTAGCACGCCTCGCTCCTTCATACTCTCAAGGCTCACTAACCAATGGACCTTTAGTACGAGAGTTGGAGGACTCTATTGCAGAGCGACTCGGTGTCCGTAATGTTGTCGCAGTCTCATCATGCACAACAGGCTTGATGCTCTCTGTTGCTGGGCTCGCAGAATTTGGAGAGATCAGCGGACCGGTCATCATGCCGTCGTTTACATTCTCCGCCGGCCCTCATGCGGTAGCGTGGAGCAACCTAGGCGTCCGCTTCGTCGAGTGTGACCCCCTAAGTTTTCAGATTGACCTTGCTCATACCTCAATGCATCTTGAGGGCGCAGGCGCAATTATGGCCACACATGTTTTCGGCGCACCGTGTAGACCTGAGCAGGTTGAGGCGATGGGTAAGAGTGCTGGCATTCCCGTTCTCTTCGATGCCGCTCATGGTTTTGGGGCGCTTCGTAATGGCCGACCGCTTGGAGGATTCGGAGAGGTCGAGGTATTCAGCATGACCCCTACAAAGCCTCTAGTTGCAGGCGAGGGCGGTCTTGTCTGCACCGATAGAGACGACCTTGCTGAGTATCTTCGCCTCGCACGTGAGTATGGAAACCCCGGCGACTACAACACTCGTTTTATAGGCTTAAACGGTCGTTTGTCTGAGATGCATGCAGCTATTGCCCTGGCCTCAATTTCCCATATTGATGAGCACCTAGAGACGCGCAGGCGCCTTGCCGGTAGATATTCAGATGGAATCCTCGCTATCCCAGGGGTCAGGACTCAAGCAGTAGATAGTGAAGACCTATCTACCTATAAAGATTTTACGATCGCAATAGACGCAGGAGATTTCGGTGTTAGCCGAGACCAACTTGTGACGGCTCTTAGCGCTGAGGGAATCGATACACGCAATTATTTTGATCCCCCCGTACATCGACAGGATTCGCATGCTTCGCGTTCTCCATCTGACCTACCGGTAACAGATGCTGTCTCAAAGACAGTGGCGAGTCTCCCGCTCTACCCCGCGTTAACCGACGCTGTGATCGATCAAATTGTTGAGATCATCGCAGGTGTCGGGCAGAGCGCCGCGAGCCTCAACTAACGGAATTCTCTGCGGCTTGCCTGCGCGCAGATCGCGATATGCGCCGCCTGCCCAAGGGAAGAGCGACGCCAATGAATACCCCGGCAGCGAGGGCTGGCACTAGCCGGACAATCACCTCGCCGGCACCAAACGCCATGCCCGCTATACGCGATGCCCACATGGCAAGAATCAACTGTGCCGCAAGAATCGCGAGACCTCTGCGTGTTCGATTCCAGCCGAGCTCAAATCGAAACCAGACTCGAAGTCGGTGACCTATCGGAATCGTTGCAAACAGCGCAAGCGCCCCGACTGATCCCACAATAGAACCAGGCCTCGCCCAACCTTCGTGGACTGCAACCCAGAGGAGGAGACCAACAGCAGCGGCCGAGCCGCCCTCCCCTAAACGCGCTAGTCGGAATGGGAGCCCAAGAAGGGCGAGGGGTATAGCGGCGCCAAGCAGGACAAGCATGAGTTCGGTATCTGGAACCGTTGAGTAGACCGCTCCAATCGTAAAGAGCCACATCACTGGACCGAGGCCGAGGCGACCTAAGTCCCGGTCGGTCTCAGCAGCGAGCGGCCCGAGTATCGCGGTCCCGAGAATAACTAGCCAAGGAACCCAGCTCGGCCCGAAGAAGGTCTGCCCGGCGACGAGTCGCCAAGCACCTGGGAGGGCCAGAATCATTCCGGCCGGTAGTGGTGCCGGGGTCAGCCCCGCTAATGCAACCCCCAGCCAAATAAGGGCTAGCCCAAGGAAGACTCCGCTCGGCACGGCAGGGATATTCGCCCCAGCCTTTACCATCGGCGGCAAGGACCTCTGGAGCGCATCTAAGGCCATGAGTGAGGAGACCACGAATGCCGGGCCAACTAGGCCGGGGAGTCTGCTCGGAGAGGCTCTAATGCGCAGGCGTCTAAGCCATCTTCTCCCGACAGCCGATCGGAGCCAGACGGCTATGAGCGCCAGGATACCGGTGCTGGCCGCGGCTATCAGGCCTCTTAGAGCGCCGATATGGAGCTCAGGGGCCTCGAATGCAGTTCTAATCGGATCAAACATTGACCACAACAACCTCAGGAGTATCTAATAATTTGACGCTTAGCAGGCCCATGCCACTTTTAGTGAAATTAGGTCTTGCGCTTATGGTTTCTTAGAGTGAGAATAGACGCAGTTTCTAGGGGGACGGGCAGTCAGCTCCTAATTGGATTCATAGTTGAGCTCAATTCGGATCAGATCCTCCTCCGGAGAGAAAACTCGGGGGAAGTTGAATATGACATTGGTCCCATCGGCCCTTATTCCAGCACGACTGCGATCTAAGAGAAATCTACGAATCCTTACTGATAGCGCATCGTGGGTTTTGGCTATTTATGCATCGGTATTGTTGCGACTTGATTTTGATATGACTCGCGTTGAGCCCTTTCGCGTAGCGACTCTGATTCCACTCGCATGGGCCCTTCAGTTTCTTTTCGGGTGGCTATTCGGGCTCTACCGCGGCTTCTGGATCAACGGTTCTTTCGATGAAGTGGCGGCCCTTGCTCGGACGGTCGGAGCAGTCACCGGAGTTCTCTTCATCTACGACTTACTAATCCCGGGAACTCGGCCGGCACCCGCTAGCGCAATTATTGCTGCGGGATTCCTAGCCCTTGTGGCATCAGGTGGTGTTCGGTACGTCGCTCGCCATGCAATTGACCGTCGCCGTAGGGCTAGAGATGAAGACCTACCTCGAGCACTCATCTTCGGGACCGGCGAGTGCGGGGTACGAATGATCAACTCCCTGCTCTTTGAAGACTCCAGCCCCTGCATCCCTGTAGCACTTCTCGACGACGACCGCCAAAAACAACATCTCACCGTTAAGGGCCTGCGCGTCATCGGCGGGCGTGCATCGATGTTCGATGCGGCGAGGCGCTTCAACGCGACTGTCTTAGTTATTGCAATCCCAACCGCCGAGGGCTCGACCATTCGTGAGCTCACAGCACTCGCCGAACTCGCCCAGCTCGAGGTACTAGTAGTTCCTACTGTCACTGAGTTATTCGGTAGTCAGGTGCGCGCTACTGACCTTCGTGAGCCGACCGAGGCCGACCTTCTCGGTCGACGCATCATCGAGACAGACCTTGAGCAAGCCGCCTCTTATCTGCAAGACCGAGTTGTTCTTGTAACCGGGGCTGGAGGATCAATCGGCTCAGAGTTATGTCGGCAAATATCGCGCTTTGGGCCACGCAGACTCGTAATGCTCGATAGAGACGAATCCGGTCTCCACCAGGTACAGCTTTCATTAGAGGGCCGGGCTCTCCTTGATTCTCCAGACTTAATACTCCTCGATATTCGAGACCGCCATCGCGTCGCAGAATTGTTCGGCGAGATTCGCCCCGACGTCGTCTTCCATGCTGCCGCTCTCAAGCACCTTCCTCTTCTTCAGGCCCACCCGGTAGAGGCGCTTAAATCCAACGTATGGGGATCTCTCTCCGTCCTCGATGCCGCGGCCGCTGCAGGTGTAACACGATTTGTAAACATCTCCACTGATAAAGCCGCCAACGCATGCAGCATCCTTGGATACTCCAAACGCATAGCCGAGGGCCTCACCTCCTACTTCGGACTGCGACACCCTGGTACCTACCTAAGTGTTCGCTTCGGGAATGTTCTCGGCAGCAGAGGCTCTGTGCTTACCGCATTCAGAGCCCAGATTGAGGCTGGCGGACCGGTCACAGTTACGCATCCAGATGTGACCCGCTATTTCATGACCATCGAGGAAGCAGTTCAATTAGTAATCCAAGCCGGAGCTATTGGTCACGACGGTGAGGCACTCGTCCTCGATATGGGCGAGCCGGTAAAGATTGCGGATGTAGCACGAAGGCTCTGTGCCAACCATGTGCCAGAGATTCCGATTGTCTTCACAGGGCTGCGCCCTGGAGAGAAGATGCATGAAGAACTCTTCGCAGATGGAGAAGCCTCGTACCAATCCAATCACGAATTGATTCGCTATGTCAGGGTTCCGGATCTCGACCCAACATTTGTACGTGACGTCGATCCGAAAGTAAGCGGAAAAGACATGGCCTCGCTCCTTGAGTTCCTTGCTCGCACCATGACCGTCGTACTTGGTGATGAACCAGTGAGCAGCGGTGTCTTTGAGGCTCCAAGGGTCGATCGAGTCGTGGACGGCGCGCTGTAAAGGTATTTAGGCCTCCGATTACGGCCTAATCTCATGCCTGTGAAAATTCTTATCACCGGCGGAGCCGGATTCATAGGCTCGAACCTCGCGGATGCATTACTCGCACGTGGAGACTCTGTACGCATACTCGATGACCTCTCAACAGGGTTCAAGGAGAACGTCCCCGACGGAGCCGAGTTGATTATTGGTTCGGTCGCTGACGAGGAGTGCGTCGCTGCAGCGATGGACGGAATCGAGGCGGTTTTCCATGAGGGTGCGCGTGGATCTGTTGCGCGCTCCGTTGCGCTGCCACTCGAGACCGATACGGCCAACACACACGGAACCCTCACAGTGCTGCACCGCGCTCAGCAGGCAGGAGTGCGAAGGGTTATCTATGCATCCTCGAGCAGCGTCTACGGTGGCGCAACCGCTCCCCCAACCGCTGAGACTGCCCCGCTCGTTCCTCGCTCTCCATATGCCGCCACAAAACTCGCCGGAGAGGTTTACTGCCGTGTATTCGCCGAGTTACATGGCCTAGAGACTGTTTCGCTGCGATATTTCAATGTCTTTGGGCCACGGCAGCGGCCTGACTCTCAATACGCAGCGGTAATTCCGCTATTTATTGAGGCGTTATCTGCCGGAAAGCCAGTCGAGGTCCATGGTGACGGACTGCAGAGCAGAGACTTCACGTTCGTCTCTGATGTTGTAGCCGGCAATATCGCTGCCTTAGAGGCGCCTGCTGATAAGTGCTCTGGGCGGGTCTTCAATCTTGCTCCAGGCACTACCCAATCGCTACTCGACCTCTTAGATTCTCTTGGGAGAATCCTCGGCGTCACCCCTGAACGTATTCACACAGAGTCGCGCGCGGGGGATGTAAAACTCTCCCAAGCAGATTCCTCACTAATAGCAAGCGCACTCGGCTTCTCCTGCAGCGTTGCTTTCCACGAAGGACTCGAGCGCACTGTTGAGTGGTTCTCAAAGCGCTAAACACCGATAGCGATGCAGCTTTAGAGGAGTGTTAATACCTCAGGGCCATTATCTGTTAGTGCAATCGTGTGCTCGAAGTGCGCCGACCTGCCACCATCAACCGTGACTACAGTCCAGCCGTCGTCTAATACTTGAGTCTCATCAGACCCGGTGTTGACCATCGGCTCAATCGCCAAGACGATCCCAGGCTTCAACCTCAACTTATGCCCCGAGCCATTGCGAAAATTGGGGACCTCAGGGTCTTCGTGCATTGCCCGGCCAATGCCGTGACCTACATACTCCCGCACGACAGAGAAGCCCGCAGCCTCAACCAAGTCTTCTACTGCTCCGCCGATTCTCCCGAGGCTCGCGCCCACTTTCATAGCCGCAATGGCCGCCTCGAGCGAGGATCGCGTTACATCAATCAGGCGCTGTGACTCTTCATCAATGGCGCCAATAGGGATGGTGATAGCTGCGTCTGCATGCCAACCCTCGATAATCGCTCCACAGTCAATGGAGAGGATGTCGCCCTCATGAAGGACACGGCCATCTGGGATTCCATGCACGATTACTTCATTCGGGGATGCGCATATAACTGCCGGGAACCCGTGATACCCAAGGAAATTAGAGAGGGCATTGCGTCGCTCTAATACTCCTCTCGCAACAGCATCAATCTCTAGAGTCGTCGCCCCTGGGCGCGCAGCCATCGAGCATGCTTCATGCATCTCGGCGACTACCTTCCCGGCCCGACGCATGATCGCTATCTGGGCGGTTGTCTTACGTGTATACAACTCAGTTAGAGGCTTTAAGACGAGATTCGATTGCACTCACGATGCGGGCGAATACTTCGTCACCCGTTCCGAGCCCATCAATCTCATCGAGGCGATCTATCTCTCTATAAAAATCAAGAATGGGCATCGTCGCGGTTTCGTAGAGCTCGAGGCGGCGCATTACAGCGACCTCAGTATCGTCGTCTCGCTGGCTTACTGTGCCGCCGCATACATCGCAGACACCGTTTACCTTGGGAGGCATAGTGAGATGATAGGTAGTCCCGCAGTCGTCGCATACTCGACGCCCCGCTATACGGTCGAGGACGATCTCCGTTGGGACCTCAAGATCAATCGCTATATCTAGCGGTCGACCAGAGATAGCAAGCTCTTCCTCAAGAGCGGATGCCTGCACAAGTGTGCGCGGGAATCCATCTAGAACGAACCCACTATCCATCAGACCCCCGTCGAGCATCTGCTCTCGCACAACACGCAGAACAAGATCATCCGGTACAAGTTCGCCGCGATCCATATAAGCAATTGCCTCTAAGCCTGCAGGTGCTCCGCCTCTTGCAGCGGCACGAAAAAGATCGCCCGTGGAGAGGTGGGCGACGCTGTAATGCTGGGCAATACGCACCGCCTGGGTGCCCTTGCCGGCACCCTGCTTCCCCAGCAGGATGAGACGTATTCCGCTTGTCATGTTGATGCTCCTCAGGCGAGGAAGCCCTCGTAGTTTCTCATCATCAACTGACTATCGATTTGTTTCATAGTCTCAAGTGCAACACCCACAGTAATGAGAAGTGAGGTTCCTCCAAACGGAAACTGCGTAATGTTCCACGCAGCAAAGACAATGAGCGGTGTCAGCGCAATCGCGGCAAGGAAAAGCGAGCCAGGGAGCGTGATCCGGTTGAGCACCTTTGCTAGGTATCTCTCCGTGGGAGGCCCTGGTCGAATGCCTGGAATAAATCCACCCTGCTTACGAATGATGTCAGCCTGCTGCGCGGGGTTGAATGCAATCGCTGTATAGAAATAGGCAAAGAAGACAATGAGCAGGGTGTAGAAGCCCATGTAGAAAATACTGCTCTGACTCACTAGGTACTTGCTGGTAAATGTCTGGAGCGACTGCCAATTTGTGGCCGTGGCGATAAGGGCGGGGAACGAGAGGATTGATGAGGCGAAGATCACCGGGATAACGCCGGACTGGTTGACCTTGAGAGGTATGTAAGTGCTTTGACCCCCATACATCCGTCGCCCAACTACACGTTTTGCGAATTGGACAGGGATTCTTCGCTGCCCGGACTCGACATAAACAATTGCCGCAACCATTCCGATGAGGATGACGAATATAACTAGACCCTTGTACCAGCCGCCCTCTGCGAAGATGGTCCCGAATCCGCTTGGTAAGCGCGATACGACAGAGGCAAAGATCAAGATCGACATCCCATTACCAATTCCGCGAGCGGTAATCGACTCTGCGAGCCACATGACTAGTGCAGTACCGGCTGTCCAAACAAGGACGATCATTGCTGCTCGCCATGCGTTGAAGTCCGGTATGAAGTTGACTCCCTGCGGAAGGTTACCGAAGAGCGCGGTATTCCCCTGCTTGAGCGCAAATACAAAACCAGTTGACTGGATGATTGCGAGACCCATGGTGACATAACGGGTCCACTGCGTAATTTTCTTCTGACCAGACTGGCCTTCGTTCTGCCACTCCTCGAGCTTTGGGATCACAACACCGAGCAACTGCATGATGATCGATGCAGTGATGTAGGGCATGATTCCAAGGAAGAAGACCGAGACGCTAGTTATGGCTCCACCGGAGAAGAGGTTAAGGAAACCCACGACTCCGTTATCCGCTGAGCTCTGCTGCAGAGATTGGATCGCAGAGAAATCTACAAATGGGACAGGTATATGCGAACCTATTCGATAGGCAGCAATAACTAGGAGTGTGAAGAGAACCTTGTTCCGTAGGTCAGGAACCCGGAACATATTCCGCAAGCGGCCGATCATTGGGTGGTTGTCCTCCTGGAGTTGATCCCGTCAAGCGAGATCGCGAAGCCTACCGGTTAGTGAGGGCATTGCCCTTGGCGGGTGGACGACGATCTCCCCATGGAAGCGCAATGAGTTCAGTGGTCCCACCAGCGGCCTCAATAGCGGCCCTGGCGGAGTCTGAGAATCGATGAGCTTTAACGGTTAGGGAGTTAGAGATCTCGCCTCTCCCAAGTACCTTGACTAGTCCTCGCTTGGCCACAAGGCCGCGCTCGCGTAGTGTCTCGGGGTCGACAACCGTCCCTGCTGCAAAATCCTCTAGAGCATCTAGGTTCACGACGTTGTACTCGACTCGGAATGGGTTCTTGAAGCCCTTGGACTTTGGTGTCCGGCGATGCAGGGGTGTCTGTCCACCCTCGAACCCTGGCTTTACAGTATTCCGAGCGTGCTGACCCTTTGTACCGCGGCCTGCAGTCTTGCCACCTTTACCGGCAATACCACGACCCATTCGCTTGGCCGGGCGCTTGGACCCCTCTGCTGGCTTAAGTTCATGGAGTTTCATTAGGAGATCTCCTCTACCTTTACGAGGTGAGTGACACGCGCAATCATTCCGCGAATCTCTGGTCGGTCATCGAATTCATTAGTGCGACCAATGCCGCGAAGCCCAAGGGCACGCATTGTCCCGCGAGTCTTTGGCTTTGTGCCGATAGTTGAACGCAGCTGAGTAACTCGGATACGCCCCATTATGCGACCTCAATCGGTGCGGTCTTGACTGCATTGCGCTCACGGTATGCACGGAGCACTCCGGCTGGGGTTACTTCCTCCATGCTCTTGCCACGCATCTTGGCGACATCCTCTGGACGACGCAGAGCGCGTAATCCAGCGATGGTTGCGCGAGAGACGTTGATTGCATTAGCCGAGCCAAGAGACTTAGCTAGAACATCGTGTACACCCGCTGCCTCAAGGATTGCTCGCGCCGCACCACCGGCGATTACACCGGTACCAGGGGCTGCTGGCTTGAGAAGGACGCGCGCTGCGTCGTGCTCTCCAACGAGTTCATGGGTGATTGTGGTTCCCGCAAGCGGCACCTTGAAGAGGTTCTTCTTGGCCTCTTCCATGCCCTTTTGGATAGCAGCAGGAACCTCTTTAGCCTTGCCGTAGCCAAGACCAACACTTCCCTCGCCATCGCCAACCACCACTAAGGCAGTAAAGGAGAACCTTCGTCCACCTTTTACTACCTTGGCAACGCGGTTGATTGCGATTACCCGCTCTTCGTACTGGCCTTCGGCCATGGGTTACTCCCTTGTCTTTCTAGAACTCGAGGCCGCTAGCGCGCGCCGCATCGGCGATTGCTGCAACTCGTCCGTGGTATCGGTATCCACCGCGGTCAAACACGACGCTTTTGATACCTGCTTCTTTTGCTCTCTCGCCAATGCGCTGGCCAACAGCTGTGGCTGCTGCCACATTGCCGGTTGCACCCTTGCGAGCTGCTGCCTCCATTGTTGATGCGGAGACAATTGTTCGTCCAGTTACATCGTCGATCACCTGCGCATAGATGTGCGAGGCAGAGCGAAAAACCGCGAGACGCGGTCGCTCGGCTGTGCCGTGCACTTTCTTGCGAACGCGTACGTGGCGACGCTTCCTAGATTCTGGTTTGGTAAGGCTCATCGTGTCCCTCTCTTATCCGCTACTTGGCTGACTTGCCGGCCTTGCGCAGGACGCGCTCGTCGGCGTAGCGAATGCCCTTGCCTTTGTAAGGCTCGGGCTTACGGATCTTGCGAATGTCTGCAGCGACCTGGCCAACGACCTGCTTGTCTATCCCGATCACAGTGATGCGGGTAGCAGCAGGGACATCGAAGGTCACTCCATCTGGGGCCTCGACGAAGACTGGGTGCGAGAAACCTACCTGCACCTCAATTTTGGTCGGGCTCTGAGGAATTGCACGATAACCAACTCCTACGATCTCGAGCTCTCTGGTGAAGCCCGCAGATACACCTATCACCATGTTGGAGACGAGAGATCGTGTGAGTCCATGGAGAGCGCGGTTCTGGCGTTCGTCATCGGGCCGGGTTACAACGAGGTCATCGCCATCGCGTGCGACCGTGATAGTCGGCGGGGCGTCGATCTCAAGAGTTCCCTTGGGTCCCTTTACGGTGATGTGAGAACCAGTGATGGTTACCTCAACGCCTGCAGGGAGAGTTATGGGCTGCTTACCAATACGAGACATGTGATTACCAGACGTGGCAGAGCACTTCGCCACCGATGCGACGCTTGCGCGCCTCACGGTCGGTGACGAGACCCTTATTGGTAGAGAGCACGGCAATTCCGAATCCGCCGAGTACGCGAGCGACCGAGTCGGCCTTCGAATACACGCGCAGACCTGGCTTCGATACTCGCTTGATGCCAGAGATTGTTCGCTTGCGCTCGGGGGTGTACTTCATGTAAACGGTGAGGCGTTGTCCAGGGCGAACCGGGTCGTCTTCGACCTCATAGCCCTCGATGTAGCCCTCGCTCAGCAGAACTTTGGCGAGTGCTTCCTTGACTTTCGAGGAAGGCATCGACGTTGTGTCATGCATAGCGATGTTTGCGTTGCGGATGCGTGTAAGCATGTCCGCGATGGGGTCGGTCATTGTCATTGGATCGCCTTCCTCACCACGACGCCTTGGTCACGCCAGGCACTTCGCCTGCGTGAATGAGCTCGCGTAGGCAGATTCGGCATAGGCCGAACTTGCGGTACACCGCTCGCGCTCGACCGCATTTACGGCACCGCGAGTAACCGCGGACCTTAAACTTTGGCTCACGCTGCTGCTTGTTGACTAGTGCTTTTTTAGCCATGTTCCTAACCCACGTTCTCTGTGCGTCTGAACGGAAATCCAAGCGCTCGTAAGAGTGCTCGTCCCTCGTCGTCGGTACGTGCAGAGGAGACAATTGTGATGTCCATTCCACGCGTTGTGTCGATTTTGTCGTACTCAATCTCCGGGAAGATCAATTGCTCGGTCACGCCAAACGTGTAGTTTCCGTGTCCGTCGAATGACTTGGGGCTAAGCCCGCGGAAGTCGCGAATGCGAGGGATCGCCAGAGTCACAAGGCGGTCATAGAACTCCCACATACGGGCGCCTCGGAGAGTCACCTTTGCTCCGATGGCATTTCCCTCACGCAGTTTGAATCCAGCGATAGAGGTCTTTGCCTTCGTGATCAGGGGCTTCTGGCCAGAGATCGTCGTGAGGTCTGCAACTGCACCATCAAGCAAGGAGGCCTGCTGGGTTGCCCCACCTACACCCATGTTGATGACGAT
>CALQAT020000011.1:0-24309 GCA_943328625.2 Bordetella parapertussis
CTCCTCGTCTTCGAGGGCTGCGCACATTGGTGGCCGTGGGCGCGTGCTGAAGAAACCGCCGAGGCCTTGAAAAAACTCTGGGCCTCAACCTAAAGGCTCAGTCCCACGCGCCTCTACTGGCGTGTGACCCTCGCAACCGCGCGCTCTCGCGACACAATCACCTACAGGCTCAGTCCCACGCGCCTCTACTGCGTGTGACCCTCGCAACCGCGCGCTCTCGCGACACAATCACTTAGAGGCTCAATCCCACGCGCCTCTACTGGCGTGTGACCCTCGCAACCGCGGGCCCAAACTACACAGTGCCTCTAGGGCTCAGTCCCACGCGCCTCTACTGCGTGTGACCCTCGCAGACCAAACACTCAGCGACACAATCGCTTAAAGGCTCAGTCCCACGCTGTTCCCCCGGGCTTGCCGCCGAGCTCTGGGCACTCTCCTGCGAATACTCCCCAACTGCACTCAAAGCCAGGTACTACCCAGTCATGCACCATCCAAATATCTTGCAGCGCAACCTTGGATCCACCGCGCTGTGCACACTCGGCCTTACTGAGTTGCTCGCCACCAACTACTAGGCCACCATTCATGCATAGCCCGCCGTTAAATGTGTGCTGGTGCCAACGATCATTTGGCCCTGCGAAACCCTCGGGCGCACCCCCCGGATGCCACACCAAGTAAGAGAGTCCGATGATCTTCGAATCGGGAGCCGTTCCGTCGTAGAGCAGCTCCGACGGCGTTGAGGCATTGAAGCCAATCGCTAGAGCAGTATTCGTGTAATGAGCCCCGATGCACGGCACATACGCTGTCGACTTTCTATATCCAGCGTCCTCTGCAGTCGCAACAGTTGGGTACTTGATAGCAACTGCGCGCGCTTGCTCCTGCTCAGCAACGAGGCTTTGGCGCTCTGCAGGGGTTAACAATTCCTGTGCGTAAGGGCCGCGGTGATCATGCCCCTCAGCATCTAAGACCTGCCCCTTCGATGCTGGCGGGCCAGCCTTTTCACATGGTGTGGTGCCAAAAAGCGGGAAGCCATCTGCGTTGGTGGCAACCGGCGCCGCAACCGTTGCGCCTCCATGCGCATGCCCGGCACCATTCGCCGAGGCAGCGTGGTCATGCCCATCGCCCTGCGTGTCAACGAATGTAGGAGTAAATGCAGCTGTCGCTAACGACACGGCCACCACTCCGATAATCGACACGCCAATTACGCCTACCAATCTGCTTATACGCGAAGCAGCAACACTTGGGCTCAGTAGCCCGATACACGCGGCGATCGCTCCAAACTCAAATAGCGCGCAGAGGGTGTCCGAGAAACCAAAGGCCTCAGGCGAGCCGTCTCCACCAATCGGGACTCCCGCAGTGCGCGAAACAATCCAGACGGCAATAATTGCTGCATTGAGCACAACCCCAAAAATTGCAGCGGAGCGCGTCGGTCGCCAGAGTATCCACCCTGCGAATGCAAGTTGCAGCCATGCCGAGAAGGCAAAGAAGAGTCCGTGCGACCACGAGACCCCCGCATGCTCACCCATCACTCCAAAGTGGATACCGGCGGCAGCTATAGCGAGTAAACCGGCGGTCCACTGAAGACATCTTCCAAGACTCCAGTCCGGCGTACTCGTGGGATCGCTAATTGGTTCTGACATGAATCTCTCCTAATTAGAAATATTGCTCATTGCTTAGCGGTTACGAGCATTAACGCGCCGCTATCTAAATTTTGCCGATCAGCGAACGCTACTTACGCACGGTCCTCCGCCGCATACGTCGATAAACACGCCCTCGAAGAAGTAGGCAACCTGCAGACCAAGGCGCGGCTCGCCTCCACCTAAACCATGCGGATCGGTGCCAGCGCGTGGCACCGTATTTGTCTTAGGTGGCGCCGGCGTATCGAAGTCCCACTCCACTAGTACCGAGCCTGTATACGGGAAGGAATTGATTCTCTCAATCCCCCACATCGGTGTTGTGTCCCATGATCTTCCAGGCAGCATGTTCGGCATATGTGTTGCGGCACCAACTGTACGCGCCATGTTCTCGGTTGTGATGTTGGCGACTTGATGATCGCCGAAGGCCTCAATTAACAGCACCTTGTGGGGCTGCGTTCCCGGTAGGGGATCATCAGTCATGTGTTGGGCATATCCATTCGACTCGCCACGATCCCAGAGCATCTGGACAAGTGCTTGCCCAAATATCTGGTCAAACGCATCTGGGTAAGCAACGTTCGCTATGGCCCCAAACAAGTCGTAGTCAACGCTTCGCGTGAGGAGAGTTGAGTAGTTCATACCTGGCACCCCGAGAGCAGCGCGGCTCCACTCGTTGGAGAGCGCAGTTGTCGCTCCACCCATCACACCACCTTGGCTATTGCCATTGAATACCAGAGAGTGCGGCCTAAAAGGCGAGCCCATGTCGGTACCAACCTCAAAGGCTGGGTCAGTCATGAATCCTTCAGGGCTATTCAATAAGCGCCCAAGCACCTGAAAGTTCAGCATGCTCTGCTGAAGTCGATCTGGCATTGTTTTAAAGGTCGTGAAGTCGCCAAGGACATTAATAACGTTGGGGACATCCGAACTCGACATCCCGATCCAGTCAGTAGCGCACATCGTGTAATTAAAACTATTGGCAAGCGCCCCGAAAGAGTTCACCTGCGTTGATGAGCCCAACAGGCCGTGACCATATACAAGGCTTCGGCCCGGGTTTGCTTTCCCTTCGCCGTTCACCGAAGACCGTGGAATATTGCAGATATAGCCTGCATTGAATACTCCATTTGCAGACGGGAGCGCATCCGGATCACTTGGGTCGTCATAGTTAAATGAACTCCCCGGAGCGCCACTCCCCGTCAGATAATTCGGTACCTCAAATGTACCGGTGACTCGCCTCAAAATATCTGCGCTTACATTCTCCTGCACACTGCTAACAGTAAAACCGAGTGTTCCATCGTCACCGAGTGGGTCAAAAGTCACATCGCGAATCGAGAGTGACCGCTCGGTGAGGCTGCGCTCGCTAGCCACGGTAAAATCCCAAGCCAAGTACATGTCTTGTCGCAGCATCCCAGCACCGTTTAGTTGGGAAATCATTTGCTGCATGGCAGGGCGGCGTTGCTCTATCTCTGTGATAAAGGTTGGGACGATGTCTCGGTAAACCCGAAACTCTCGGTCCGGCTCGATGAGCGAACCATCTGACCTCCGCAGGTTACGAAGACCAACGATGTAACGATGCCCCTCTAACAGGTTCACTACGGGCCTGATTATCAAGAGTGGGATAGGGCCGGGGGTACCCGCCATATTTAACTCTGCAAATACAGGTACTTTCTCCCCTGATCCGGCATCAATCACCATCACCGGAGAGTCTGGAAGCAATGCACGCCCAAGGGCATCAATCTGAGGTTCGTCAGTGCGGGCGAGATCAAGCCCCGGGACCTCTACGAGTATCTCCGCGCCTGGGGAGAACCCGTCATTACGATTCCATTCACTTGGGTCTATATGCACAGAGTCTTTATTTGCTGGCATCGATGCGACATCAAAATTAACCCTCAGTCCGGTATCGGTTGCCGGGTCTTCAACGGTATACGCATCGCTTGGGAAAGGAAGCAGGCAGCGTTGCTGACCGAGCGTTTCACAGCGCTCGGCATTCGTTACATCAATGCTTGGCTCCCACGAAAGGGCGATACGCCTAACAACATGGGCACTATCTAGAGCTGTGTCAGCCTCGGCCACTAGATAAGTAACACCGGGGAGAAAATCAGATCCGATGAGAGTGGCAGAGAGCGTCTCGCCATCTGCAGTAAATCGATCTGTAATAGAGGTGGAGCGCGTCTGTGAGCCCGTCTCAATGCGCACCTGAACGCTCGACGGAACTACTCCTGGTATCTCAATCGTCACCGGCACAGTGGAGATAGTGGTATCAAGCTGCGTTCGGTTCTCGGGTGCGCTGAACCACATTGGTCCATCACTATCCCCGGCGTTCGTGAGCGAGAGGACATAGAACTGACACCCCGATAGGGAGAGAAGACTCACGATCATTACTGGAACGATCACGCGCCACGATCTTGTCCATGCCTTCATTAAAATTTCCCCCATATTTCGAAGTGGAACCAACGGACCGACCGCGGCCTGCCATACGTTAGTAGGGAGAAATAGCCCACGTATCGCAGGTCTCCACTAGGTTTTGAGCATGCAAGAAGACGCAGAACTAATACTCAAGAAAGTCCTCATAAAGTCACGGCGCTGGCGCCGAGGGGATGTCTTTATATTCTCTGACCGAATAGTCACAACGACTCAAGAAGAGAGCCGCACGCTGAAGATCGCGGGCCTAAAGCGAATTGCTCGATCCAAGAAGGTCTTCACTGGGCTGCGGTTAACTATTGACGGAGACGACGGGAGACTCGAGATTCGCGGACTCACTTCAGCCAATGCGGCGAGGGCCCAGTCGATCATTAGCCGGATAGCGCGTGCCACTCAGGAATAGATCTAGAGATCGATGCCGAACGCATCGAAGCCTTGATCCGAGATTTTATGGGGATTCCGAGGAGAGATTCTTAAATGTCACACCCCTGTTTTATAGTCGAACATATGTTCGATGAACTTAAAACAGCAGTGAGCCACCTCCGAGAAGTCGCCTCAGGTATTGATGTCGAGACGATCGACGGGAAATCAGCCGCCGAGCTTGTTCGGATCTCAGAGGACGCACGCCGTGTGATTGATGGTCTGCGCACCTCTGCCATTGGGCGAGTCGGCACGACAGAGGCTTGGCGTGTTGGCGGATCGAAGAACTCGGCAGAGTGGGTAGCACTCCATACGGGGACTCCGCTCTATGAAGCACAATCCGTGGTCATACTTGCCGGACAATTACGCCATCTCCCCCAGACCGTTGAGGCCATGAGCTCCGGAAAGATCTCTACCGCTCAGGCTGTAGAGGTAGCACGTGGCGCTACCGCAGAGCCACATTCCGAGGAACGCCTCTTAAACCTCGCTAAATCCTCGACAGTACGAACGCTTCGCGATGAAGCATCACGCGTAATAGCAGCCGCCACAGACGAAGTAGAGCGCCACAAACGAATTCACAAGAACCGTTATATAAAAACATGGACCGATCAAGACGGTGCCTTCAATTTGAAGGCGCTGATGACGGTTACTAACGGTGCGCTTGTCATGGCGGCTTTAACCCCATTCCAAGACGAGATATTCAAGCAAGCGCGTAAAAATGGCGAATACGCGACACCTGAGGCTTACGCCGCAGACGCGCTACTGGCACTCTGCGCTGCGAAGACTCTGGGTACTCAAGGTCTGAGTGCCGCCAAACCAGCCCGCACTAATGCAGTAATGAATATTCGCATCGACATAGACGCACTAAAGCGTGGGCATACTGAGCATGGCGAGATCTGTGAGATCGCTGGGGTCGGTTCGATCCCTGTCGCTACTGCGACTGAGTATCTGGGTGAAGCATTCCTCAAGCTCCTCGTAATCGATGGCACCGACATAAAGACCGTTGCTCATATGGGGCGACACATCCCTGCACCATTGCGCACCGCTATCGAGGAACGAGATCGCGTCTGCCAAGTACCAACGTGTGACATGACCGTAGGACTCGAGATTGATCACATCAAACCCTTTTCTGAGGGTGGCCCTGCAAGCCTTGAGAACCTCGTGCGGCTCTGTAAACGACATCACCTTCAAAAAACGCATGATGGATACTGCCTCATAAAAGTTGCGCCTCAAGAGATAGATGAGTCTGGCGAGATTGCACGCGGGACTAAGGGTGCGTTGAAGCCGAGATGGGCTTGGCGAGCACCACCTGACACGTAACGCGGAAGATCGGTGACCCAATTCACAGGCAAAATTGCGACTCAGCTGCAGGCATCATTGCGGCGCTACCTCTCTGCCCCTTTCGTGGCCGTGCAGGTAACAGAAAAGAAAATTTGACCCTTATCGGCATGGTTAGTTGCTACGGCACCTTGCTATCTCATCACTCGAACAACTCGGGCCAAAGCGCACTCAACCTGCGGTCGAGCAACTAGGTCGTTCGCGACCCTCGCTGGCGGAGCCATGAGGCGTACGCTGAGGGTTCTAATCACATCTCACCAACACTCACTATCGGTCACACCACTCTCAGACGACTTGAGGACTTAGATCATGGCAGGACGAACCGCTAGCCACCGCGAGACTCACCGTCACGAACGCGTCGGTTGGTTGAGGGCCGGAGTACTCGGCGCTAATGATGGAATCGTCTCTACGACGAGCCTGATGATCGCTGTGGCTGCAAGCGACGCCTCACGTGGAGCGATTCTTGTTGCTGGTATTGCAGGGCTTGTTGCTGGCGCAGCATCGATGGCGCTTGGAGAGTACGTATCGGTGAGCAGCCAACGTGATACTGAGCGTGCAGATATTGCTCGTGAGACTCTTGAGATTGAGGCGAGCCCCGAGCACGAGCTTGAGGAACTCACAGAGATTTATGTAGCGCGAGGCTTAAGGCGAGAGACCGCAGAGGACGTGGCATCTCAATTAATGGCTGCAGATCCCATCGGAGCGCACCTCAGAGACGAACTCGGCATCTTTGAGCACACTCGTGCACGCCCCACGCAAGCATCTGTCGTCTCGGCCTTTGCATTTGCGGTTGGTTCGGGAGTCCCAGTGCTCGTGATGGCCCTTATTGGCAAGGACGCAACGGCTGCTACACGTATCGTTACAAGCGCAGTAGTTGCATTGCTGATGCTCATAACTCTAGGAGCACTAGGAGCAAAACTCGGGGGCGCAAAGCCAACGAGAGCGGCAACTCGCGTCGTCGTTGGCGGAGCGCTAGCTATGGCCGCATCTGCGCTAGTCGGTAGCCTGCTCGGAACTGCAGTTTCTTAAGCACACTCTTCTATAGAGCTAGCGGGTAAGCACCTCAGAGCCGCTCTCAGTTACAAGAATTGTGTGCTCGAACTGAGCCGTGCGAAGGCCATCTTGCGTGACCGCAGTCCAGCCATCAGACCAAATCTTCTCTCTATGGTCACCAATGGCGATCATCGGTTCAATGGTGAAGACCATGCCAGGCTCCATCGGCATAACGAGTCTCGGCTCGTAGTAGTGGAGCACTGAAGGCTCGCCGTGAAACTGTTCGCCGATCCCGTGCCCAACAAAAGTACGTATTACCGAGAATCTGTTCTCTGTTGCGTGGCCCTCAATGGCGCGCCCTATATCGGATAGCGGCCGGCCCGGCATTACCGCCTCGATCGCGAGCTCCAAGCATTCGCGCGTTACCTCAACAAGTCGACGTGAACCCGCATCAACATCACCAACTAAAAACGTAGCGTTTGTATCGCCATGAACACCATCGATATATGCAGTTACGTCAATGTTGAGAATGTCGCCATTCTCCAGCGCCCGATCATCTGGGATCCCGTGGCAGATCACTTCATTTACCGAGGTACACACACTCTTTGGGAATCCGCGGTAGTTAAGAGGACTCGGGTATGCGTTTCGGGAGATAGTCGCTTCATGAACAGCAATATCAATCTCGTCAGTGGTGATACCTGGGGCTACTAGCGCGCCGGCCTCACGAAGTATCTCGGCAGCGATACTGCAGGCGCCTCGCATGCGCTCAATTACATCTAGAGACTTCACCGCGCCCTCCCGAATCTGCGGCGGATTACCACTCTCGGCATACGGCGGACGGGGAATTAGCGGAGGGACGCTCCTCATCGGGGAGATAAACCCTGGCGAGAGGTGCTTCTCTATCGGCTTATGGCAGCGCTTGTACTTCTCGCCGCTTCCGCACCAGCAGGGATCATTTGACTTCAGCACCACAACTCCGTCTTTTGCATCTGAGGTGACAGCGTAGGGCGTTTGCGCCCCTAGGCTCGGGTGCAATGACAACAATTCGCGCCACCGATCTGCGCCTGACACTGCCTCAGCCGGCCCCAAGAATCCATGTGGCTACAGAGATTCCAGAATGGCGCAGTAGCGCAGAATCTATGGGCTCCCTAACCATTGACGCAGCAGATGCAGATCTCCATGTAACCAGAGTTGCACCACTCAATGCAGAGTTGATGCGTATCGCCTCGCCGATGCTCTTGATTTTTGGGAGAGCACCGCGGCGTCCACTAATCGCAGCTGGCTACAGCGTTCAGCGAGTTGTGGTGCGCAGCGGGGCTCATGGCCCAAGGCTAGCGTTTCCGATTGGCAACACATCGGCTGCGCGTTACGCGCTTGAGACCATACGCCCCACGCGCAGTGCTGTCGACTCTGCGCGCACCGCAATTATTCGCGCAGCTCTGCGCGTCGGTTACGCGCCAGCGGATTCGGTCGTAACAATCGCCACACGAATGCCTGGTCCCCCGTTTCCAATCGCCGCGGCGCAGGGTTTAGGGGCAGACGCAAGCGGCGGATGGATCGCATGGTTCGGTGAGGGCGATGACCTACAGCGCGTCGTATTCCATGCATTCCCATCCGGGAGCGATGTGCCTACAACCGTTGTCAAAATTTCGCGCGTACAAGGCGACGCTGTAGCGTTCGCTGCGGACGAACGAGGGCTTGGCCTTCTAAACAGTAGGGCCCCGTACTCTGCTCCTATGGCCCCAAAATTTCTGGGGAGATTTGAGGTTGAG
This sequence comes from Bordetella parapertussis, assembly GCA_943328625.2. Classification (GTDB taxonomy): domain Bacteria; phylum Actinomycetota; class Acidimicrobiia; order IMCC26256; family IMCC26256; genus IMCC26256. Next base: position 8,570 of record CALQAT020000011.1, read on the forward strand.
GGGCTATCCGGATCTGTAGAGACTGCTGCACTAGGCGCAAGCCTAAAACTCGTCCTTGATGAAGGTGAGAGGCCGAGCACTATGGCACATATCGAGCGAATATCCGATTGGTTAATCGCCATGGGAGCAGAATCAGCAGGGCCGAGTAGTGATCTTGCCGCAGAGTTAGAGCGCATCTCGCGAGATATTCTCCCCGCATACGCAGAGTATGGAGTCACAGATTCGCTACTCGCTCCACTCCGATCTGCTCCGGCCGTACTCGCCCACCGAGACCCAGGCTCTTGGAATATCGCAGTAAGCGGAGAGCAGTTCTGTGTGCTGGATTGGGAATCGGCTGCATACCCCTCGATCCCGCTATGGGACCTTGCATATTTTCTCAGCGATGTTTACAGCGCCCTCGACCAGCCCGCAGACGCTGATACAAAAGTTCGTTGCATTGCAGAACTCTTCAAAGGCGAGCACGCTCGCAGCACTGACCTCATGGCACGCCTAGAGCGGGGGGCAGCCGCAATGGGCTTATCTAGAGAAGCAATCGGCCCAGCAGTCGTAACCGGATGGCTACACCACGGAAGATCAACATCTGTGCGCGCTGAACGCTCCCCGGGTGGGGACGTTAAAGAGGGACTAATTAATCGCGTCGCAAATGCCTGGTTGCAGGACCCGCAACTTGGGCTTACCTGGTCGATCTAGGTTACTTATTTGCTCCACAGTTAATGCAGATACCACTTCGATCAGGTTGGGATAGGCGAGGCTGCCAAGTTCAAGGATGGCGTCCTCGGAACCATCTCTCAAGCTGCGAAGAAAAAACTTCCGCTCCGGTATCGTAAACCTGAGCACGCGGAATTCTAAATGGGTCGGTGCGGCGATTTACAGTTCCGAAAATCGAACGACACGCGAGTGCATACCCCGCGTCGCGCACTGCAACTTCGCTTGCATCATCAAAAGCCCCTTCTCCGCCAAATGGGAATGCAAACTCTAAAACTGGTTTATCGATTACTTCTTCGATAAGGCGACGAGACTCTGCTAGCTCATGTCGTCGAGCTTCTTGGGTGAGACTGGGGAGAGATGCATGCCGGATTGTGTGCGAACCAATCGTCATTCCTGGGATTCGAGAAAGGGCTTGAACTCCACCCAGCCCGGCTAAACGATGCCGTTCGCAGGCTGGTGCTTCACTACCCACATGCGCCATCAGCGCATCAATAACAGGCGCTATCTCCTCCGGCGGCCGGAGTCGTAGCGGTCTTCTTAAGGATTTTTGGGCGCTAAGTCTTGCATCGCGCGTCCGGAGATCAACACGCAGATGCTGGCCACCAATCGAGACTTCGAAGGGATCCTGCGGAGCATTCTGATCGGAGAGGTCGAGGAAGAGATGCTCTAGGGAATCCCACCAGAATTCTCCGCGGCCATCGATCGCGATGCCGGTTATAAAGAAACTCGCCGGAAGCCCAGCAGCCTCCAAGATGGGTGCGCCCACCTCGCCATTGTCAGCGTAACCATCATCAAAGGTAATCGCGACCCGTGGACGATTACTCCTCGACTCTGGCTTCGATTGAATTTCGCTAAGTGGAACAACTTCACATCGATCTTTTAAGACGGACACGTGGGCGGCAAAATTCTTAGGGCTCACAGCCAGGTCGTTCAGATCATCTTTGGTCTCTGCTATCTGGTGATACATGAGCACTAGCGATTGAGACCCCATAATGTTCAACTCGGGCGTCGAACTCGGGCAGTAACGAGCATCGGATAAGCCGGATCGAATACATCAAAATCTTGCGGCCTCATCTCCTCCGCCGAGATTCCCATCAAGAACGCAATTGAAGTGAGCACATTGCCAAAACTCTCGACCTCAATCTCGGCGCCATCGCAGGATGTTTCGATGAGCTCCTTCAATGCCAGCGGAGAGAACCTCATGCGATCTGCATCCTCACCGTTGTGATCTATTTTTTGAATAAACGGAGCAGTAACGAGCAGCACTCCCCCTGGCTTGATGGAGTCATAGAGGTTCTTCAATCCAGTGACTTGGTCGGTTAAATACTGAATTGTCTGGGGCACTACTACGCAGTCAAACATCTCTTTTGGAAGAACATCACGGTCGTTAAGATCCGCCACGATTGTGGCCAGCATATTTCGAGGATCTATATCAAGTATTTCGGTCTTAGTGATATTTGAACCATAGCGCTCGCTATAAACCGGTCCCTGCACTTCGAGCAATACTCCTTGTATGTAATTTGAATGTCTCTCAAAGAACCTGTTTATGTACACGCGATCTATGGCGGTACCGCGATCGCTGCCCCAACGAACGCTCAGTGGTCTGGTACGTCTAAGCGATCCCCATCTAACTGGCGCAATAATTCGCCTCCCTCGACGCCAGAGCAGAATCTTTTTCGCCTGCTTTTTGGAGAGGCGAAGGAGTTCGTGGGATACATCTTCGACTTTTCTCCGCGCTCTCATAACCTGTCCCTTTGCATTACTTTTTCTCACAAATAGCCCGGGCTATTTGACCCACACGTGACCGGATCTGTACCCACTCAAAGTGCTCTCCCTGCAAAGCAGCCCCAGCCTCGGCCATCTCAATTCGCTTCCCGGCGTCACCAAGAAGCAAATCACACGACTCTGCGAATGCTTTGGCAGAGTCAGCTATCTCGCAATGCACGCCACTAACTAGCGGAAGCCCTTCGCAGCCAAGGTTAGTTGTGACAATCGGGATACGATGAGCAAGTGCCTCAAGAATCTTGATACGTGTACCACCCCCAATTCGCAAGGGAACCACAGAGATATCTGCACTCGCTAATTCGGCCTCGATGCTCTCTACCTCTCCTATTACTTCGACGCTAGCCCTTGCTAACTCTTGGACCTCTGTATCAGCACGACCGACGATGCGAATGGAGACATCAGGTCGCGACTCCTGGAGAATTGGGAGCACTCGCTCAACAAGAAAACGCGATCCGTCAATGTTGGGCTCATAGGTTTGAAGCCCTATAAAAACAAGTGCTCCACCCTTCTGATCAACTTGCCGCTCAGGATGCCCCACGGGGTTTTCAGGTGTTACATAACCATTCGGAATTACATAGGTCTTCTCCCCGCCGAGAGCAACGCTATCCTTCTGGCTGCAGACAATCACTCCATCCGCATGCAGGGATGCCCTGCGCTGAGCGCGACGCCAGCGCCTGATATCTATTCGGTCCATCTCTCTAACAATCACGAACCTCATAGAGGCTTTTAGGTCGCGGAGAGGCGGGCGCTCTTGCGCTTTGCGACGCGTCAGCATTTTTTCATCCTCGAGGTCGTCAATATCAACAATGCAAGGGGTATTAGCGACGTCTCCAATTGCAGCCCACGCATCTATATGGCTCCACCAAATGAGGTCATAACCATTAGTCAATTCTCTTGACACGGCTACCCGAGCTGCGCTCCAATCACGCCATACGATTTTTCGCGGAAGCCCACTTGCCAACCAAGGCAAGATTCCTCGCAAAGATGAAGTAGCAATTGGCAATTCTACTACGAGAGTTCGCTTGACCGGCTCGTTGATGGGGGCAATGCCATCTTTGAGTGACACCTGATTCGAATTCAAATCACCTAGTGCCTTCTCAGTGCCGTCATGCAGAATGATGAAATCAACACTCCCCGCCTCTGCGAGCCCGCGAAGCATGTTTGCAAGCCGAATTCTGTAACCACTTCGCTCTGGCCAGGGAAACTCATTGGCGACTAAGAGAATTCGCAGTCGCGAATCGTCATCCTCTCCACCCTGGAGTGAATCGCTTATTTCCAACACTCTCTAAACTGCTCCCGTATGCTCTTTTTAAGGTTTTTGGAGATGACCCCGAGGATCTTGCTCACTGTCGCCACTTTTGTCGCCACTTTTCAGGTCCCACAATCTCACAATCGAAAGTTAGCATTTCGGCACTAGTCGTAATTACCTGACAAAACGGTTCCGCGGGGCACAGAGGCAGCGTAATCTTCCCTCCCTAATACTAAGTACGAGGATGAATTTTGAGACATTCAGATTATGAGCCTGTTGAGTCTGTCTTTGACGGAAAGAATCCACCCAAACTGAGGGTGGCGGCGAGAGAACTCGTGGTTTATCGAGAAGTTGTATGGTCTTTTGCTGTACGAGGTATAAGTGTTCGTTACAAGCAATCAGCCCTCGGAGTCGGGTGGGCAGTTCTCCAGCCTCTCGCGTTTCTAGCGGTCTTCATTCTCTTCTTTGGCAGGGTTGTTAATGTCTCAGGGGGTGGAGCAAGTTATGCAGCGTTCGCTCTATCTGCATTGGTTCCATGGCAATTTATTTCCTCGGGAATATCCTTTGGCGCAAATTCCCTTGTTAACGACGCTGACATTCTCCGAAAGGTCTACTTCCCGCGAGAGGCGCCTATTTTTGGAGCGGTACTCTCTGTAATCCCGGACCTTGGGATTGGTCTGCTACTTGTACTGCTAGCTACTCCTTTTACAGGAGCGCACCTAACATGGACTCTCATCTTCATGCCGCTGTTGTGCCTTATTCTGATAATCATTCCACTGGCTGCTTCACTGCCTCTTGGCGCCATGAATGTCTATTACCGAGACTTCAGGTACTTATTACCATTCGCACTGCAACTCGGATTGTTTGCGAGTCCAGTTGCTTATCCCGTTACACGCATCTCTCCAGGCCTACGGCCTTGGTACGCGCTCATCAATCCAGCGGTAGGACCCCTTGAGGGTTTCCGCAGAGTGCTAGCAGTTGGCACCACGCCAGACTGGGGACTGCTCGGGATAAGCAGCGCCAGTGCTCTTGTCGCACTTTTAATCGGCTACAAGTGGTTTAAGTCTCTTGAGCGCGAATTTGCGGACGTCGTCTAATGCCATACGCAGTCAAATTTGAGGATGTCTCTAAACAGTTTCGCAAGGGCGGTGCTCAATATGAGCATTTCGGGACCCGCGTTCTATCTGCACCTCGACGCTCTCTAAAAAGATTACGCGGGCAGCAAGAACCGTCTAATGGAAAACTCGCTCTTGATCGTGTCTCATTCGAGGTCCCGGAAGGAGAAGCGTTTGCACTCGTTGGCCCAAATGGTGCGGGCAAATCAACCGCTCTTCGTCTGGTCTCGCGAATTTCTCAACCGACAGGTGGAATTCTGCGAGTAAAGGGGCGTGTCGGTGCGTTAATCGAGGTTGGTTCTGGAATGCACTTTGAACTTACCGGCCGGGAGAATATCTGGCTTTATGGGAGCATTATTGGCTTGAGCCGTGCTGATATCCGATCGCGTTTTGACGCGATAATTGAGTTCTCCGAATTGGGGGACGCAATAGATACTCAGGTGAAGTATTACTCGACTGGAATGCAACTTCGACTTGGGTTCTCTGTCGCATCTTATCTCCAACCAGATATTTTTGTTGTAGATGAAGCGCTTGCCGTTGGAGATGTTAACTTCCAAGCAAAGTGCGTAGACCGAATGGCGGGTTTAGTAAAAGAAGGAACAACTTTAATTTTTGTCTCGCACCAACTTGCCGCCATGGAGGCCCTCTGCACGAGCGGTGTCATGATTGATCAGGGCAGAGTCGCGATTGAGGGTTCAGCCAAAGAGGTGCTCACCCATTACATCGCAACGATGGAGAGCCGCAGAGATATAGTTGACCTAGCTAACAACGACGGGCGCGTGCGCATCGTCTCCGCAACTTGCCATGCTGCAGATGGCTCTGAGAGCAATGTTTTTACTGCAGAAGAACCGATGGAAATAAGACTCCGATTCGAGAGCGACGAACCGATTCAAGAGCCCCACGTTGTGATCGGGATAACCGACGGCCGGCCGGGTGGGCTGATCGAAATCTCAATGCTCGATGATGCTTCTGCGCCTGCAACTGTCGGGCGCGAGTTTGAGGTTAGGTGCCTAATTGAGAGCCTCCCGCTACGCCCTCGCATCTACGAGATTTGGTGTGATGTAATTGGGCAAGATGGATATGGAACTCTTATGAAGTGGATGGAGATTGCAGGTTTCCGTATAGACGCATCAATAGGTGAAGGGAAGAAAGCCATCGTGAACGCAGCTACAGCTGGAGCCGTTCTTGTGAATTATCAGTGGGACGTCCGTACCTAAAGAAGTACGAAATAAAATCAACACCCCTAAAACCCAACTTTATTTAGATGAGCGTTGGAACCTTTGGTCCCCGACGCCAATCCAGTAGGAACGGTTGTGTGAGCGCATACGGGCACTTGCAATTCTTGGGAAGAACGCGGCGAACGCCGCCTTTAGCCTCTCTCGTCGGGGTTGAGTCGCGTCTTTGGCTACGTCCTGAGCAATTTGACGAACTAATTCGTCACCTGTAATCAGGGCCGAGCGCATCTCAGCGCGACTCGTGCGACGCTCCTCTGCTGAAATTCTCTCATTGATTAATCCACGCTCAATCTCTGATAGCCGAGAATCTCTAAGCGTCTTACGTAAGGTTGCAACTCTGCCTTCGTACATCGCCTGACGGCTTGCACTCATCGATGATTCGTGCATCACATAGACCCCGAGCGGCGCATCAATACATCCGACTCTGCCACCATCAAGAATGAGTCGTATCCAGCACTCCCAGTCTGTGGTGTATTGGATCTCGGGGTCAAATCCACCAAGGCGCTGCATGGTCTCTCTCCTAACGACCACCTGCCCAAAGATAAAATTGTGGTCAAGGATCGCAGCTCTTTGAGACTCGACTGCAAATAAATTGCCATTGTTATAAGCACGCCCTACGACGCGCCCGTTGAGTTCGATTACAGCGTCAGTAGTGACTAGGTCGAGGTCTGCGCGCTCAATGAGTACTCGCTGCATCGCAGCGAGCCTCCCGGGAAGAAAGCGATCATCCGCATCGATAATTGCGACAAATTCACCGCTAGCGGCCTCAATAGCAGCGTTCTTAGCCTTGGCCTCGCCCCCATGCTCAATTCGGAGAAGGCGCACTTTCTCGCCAAACTCAGAGAGGGCTCCAGCGATGTCGTCGCTTGACCCATCGTCGCAGACAACAACCTCGAGTGGGGATGGAGACTGTGAAAACACCGAACGGATGGTTTCTCCGATTGTTGCCGCTGCCTCAAATGCTGCGATCACAATCGAGATAGTCGGAGCCTGCAACAACTGCTCTGACCTATCTCCCTCTGGGGCTAGCAAATGCGGCATCTCTTCATCGTAGGCCGAGGCACACTGCAACTCTCTGGGTTCAAGACCTAATAGTTCCCTAATTGCTACCGGGTGTTTGCCGTGGTTACGAATCCGCAGGCCACGAGGATCTTTAATGCTGCTCCGATCAGAGTCTGGCGACCGCTAATCTGATCCCCCATGCTCCTCACCGGAATGCGACTAACCGCGTTTACTGACTCTGACCAGATCGGTGGAGCAGAGATCTCTCTCGCAAATCTCTTGGGGGCCCTAGATCCTGGAATCCAAATCAGCGTAATGGGTACCCACGAGGCGGTCGTTAGGAGAATTGCATCCGCCCGTCGTGACGCGTCAATAATTTTGGTCCCGAGCATCGGTGGAGTGCGTGACCTTCGTGCAATTCTTGCGACACGGCGTGCCCTGAAATCTGATCAATGCGACATTCTCCACCTGAATCTCTCCTATCCGCGTTCTTGTCGACATGCCATTCTTGCCGCGGCAAGCATTCCTGGGATAAAGAGCGTCGCTGTTGAGCAACTTGTCATGCCGCTGCCAACGAAACGCGTACGTTTCTTAAAGCGATGGTCAAGCAAGACACTCGCTGCCCATATTGCTGTCGGGAGCGCATCTGCGAGAGACCTTGAAGAAGACGCGAACCTACCTAGAGGCTCAATCCGCACCATTCACAATGGCGTACCAACCCATGGTAACGACTCCGTTAGGGCGTCGCGCTCGAAAACAAAGGGACCCGAAAAATCTCATGGCGAGAAGCGCATTGTTACGCTCGCTAGGCTCGACCGTATTAAGGGTCTAGATATCCTTCAAGACGCGTTGGTCGAGCTCCCAAACGTCTACGCGGTCGTCGTTGGGGAAGGCCCAGAACGCTCAGCCCTCGAGAAAAGATCTATCGAACTCGGCCTGAATAAGCGCTTCACCCTCATGGGCTGGAGCGATGACGCGCGATCGATACTCGACGATGCTGACCTCTTTGTTCTCCCTTCAAGGGCCGAGGGACTCCCGCTTTCAATCTGTGAGGCAATGTTTGCGCAGTTGGCAGTAGTTGCCTGCGATGTTGGGAGCGTGCGAGAAGTAGTGGAGCATGGCGTCACTGGATTACTCATACCAGCGGATGATGCGTCCGCTCTACGAGACGCCATCGCCTCCCTGCTAGCAGACGAACCGCTACGCAGGTCAATGGGGAGCGCTGGGTTAGCAGTCGCCGCCGCCGAGTTCACCGCAGAAGCAATGGCGCGAAAATACGAGGCCATTTACTCGGAGATTCTTAATTCTGTAAGGAGTGCGAAGCCATGAATGCACCTATAAGACCGCTCTTCGTAAACGAAAATATAGGTGGCCATGCAACCATGCACATGGCTATCCGCTCGGCACTTAAATCTCATCCTGAAGTAAGCGCTCAGTTCTTAGATTTGCCCCATGCAGGGCTTCTTAGAAGGTTCGGGGCCATCCCGATACCTGGTCTGGCACGGGAAGATTTTGACCTACAGGCTTTTCGCATTCAACTCAGCAACAGTGCTCACATTCAACGGAGGCTCCGTAGCTGGAAGAATCCTTACGACGTGCTGCATCTCTATTCTCAAAATGTCGCTCTGCTGAGTAGCAAGGCGCTAGCAACACGCCCATCGGTAGTGGCAACTGACGCGACTGGGGAGCAAGGCGCAAGACTCATCCCAGAGCGACGCGTAGGCAAGGGGACCAAGTCTCGCATCGCTCTCACAAAAATATTTGAGAAAAAGGTCTACGAATCAGCGACACTTGTAATTGCTCAATCGGAGTGGACTGCCAATTCATTACGAACCGACTACGGAGTTCCTGATGAACGAATCCGAATTGTTCCATTCGGTATTACTGTCCACGATGCATTGCCGCACGTAACTAATGCGCTACCCCAGATCACTTTCATAGGGACGCGATTGAGCCGCAAAGGAGGGAACCGACTGCTCGATATTTGGCGGCAATACCTAAGCACCGAGACAACGCTCACTCTCGTCACAAGAGACGATGTAAAACCGCAAGAGGGGCTGCGCGTCTTTCAAGATTTTCGCCCAGGAGATCCTCGGCTAGCCACGCTCCTCGCGGCCACTGACCTGTTCGTATTCCCATCTGAGATGGATACCTTTGGCTATGCCCTAATTGAGGCGATGTCAGGAGAGGTCGCGACGATTAGTCTCGATGTAGCTGCTCGCGCCGAGATAGCAATAGACGGAGTTACCGGCTTAGTCCTCCCAGAGGGTGCAGATAATGTTGCTCTGCTCGCGGCGATCAAAGAGCTTCTCAACGACCCAGTTAGAACTCGGGAGATGGGGCTTGCCGGTCGTCAAAGGGTATTAGAGCACTTCGATGCGCGCATTACGACCAAGACACTCGTCGAGGTACTACGCGAAGCCCAGAAGATATTTGCAGACGGATAGGCCTCTCAATTTTCGTGCCGCAAGTCCTGAGACAAAGCCCAAACCCGGCCCGTCTCTTAGCTAGTCATACCGCCGAGGCCGACTAGCCCGCGTGCCAACTCAATCTCACCCATGTGGCGAAGACCATGCTGATATAGCCAGCACTCGAGTGCGTCGAGGACCGTGATGCCAACATCACCGGCGACTCGCGCGCTATAGGTACTCGCGACTTGAGGCGGGAAAGGGCGCTCGATCAGGACATTCGTAAAGATTGCCGGGTCAATCCCCTCTAACCATTCCTCAGTCCGCCCGAAGACAGTGCGCTGGTACTCACAGAATTCTTCGTAGTTGCCGATGCGTTGATGAATCATCTCATCCACAGTTCGGTGCTTCCCGTGGTCGTCAATAGACATCTGCACCCGCTCCTGCCACTCCTCATTCCAGACCGGAGAGATCCCAGAGATCAGCATGAAGGAGGCGTCCTCCATATTGGTGTAGTGGAATAGCGAGAAGGCAATAGGCAGAACCCCCTCGCGCTCGAAGTGGTTGACATGCTCAAGGTTCATCGATGAAGTCGCTTGGTAGTAGAGCCCATGCATAGTGCGCATGCGACGCTGGAGAGAGTCGAGAACGAGTTCGGTCATAGCAATTGCCTCCTCAAGCAGCGGGTTTGCGGCAATGCTACATTCTGTCAGTCGCCGTGCCAATAGTGCACCCCAAGGCCTGGAGGACCCCCAAGTGAAATTCGCCATCCCCTTCGCAAACATCGGCCCATTCGCTGGCGCCGAGAAGGCAAGTTCCTTCGCTCAAGCAGCCGAGGAGTGCGGCTTCGAGTCCCTATGGACGGTCGAGCATGTGGTTGTTCCCTCTGGCTACGAGTCCGAGTACCCCTACGCAAAATCAGGGAAGATGCCAGGGCGTGAGGATGCTCCAATTCCAGACCCACTCATCTGGCTTACCTATATAGCTGCGTGCACTAAAACAATTCGCCTAGCGACAGGGATACTCATACTCCCCCAGAGAAATCCTGTAGTGCTCGCCAAAGAGGTCGCAACCCTTGATGCGCTCTCGGGTGGGCGCGTTGATCTTGGCATTGGTGTCGGTTGGCTCGAGGAGGAGTTCGATGCGATTGGAGTTCCGTTCTCAGAGCGCGGAGCACGAACCGATGAGCACGTTCATGTGATGCGCTCGCTCTGGGGAAACGAACAGGCATCCTTCGACGGAAAATTTACGAACTTCAAAGACTGCATACAGCGGCCACAACCAACGAACGGCTCTGTCCCGATTCACATCGGTGGGCACTCTGATATAGCGGCACGTCGAGCAGGCCGACTCGGGGATGGATTCTTCCCCGGCAAGGGTAAGCACGAAGAACTAGCCCACATGTTTGATGTTGCACGCGCATCGGCAGTTGAGCATGGTCGCAACCCCGATGCCATTGAGTTCACAGCCGGCAGCATGGGCATCTTCGGGCCCGACCCTGTAGGGGAACTCCACGCGTTAGAGGACCTCGGCGTCTCTCGCGTCATGGTCCCTGCGCTCCTCTTCTTCGAGGATACAGAGGCAGCCCTCGCACGCTTTAGTGAGGACATAATCGCAAAGGCCTAATTGGCAATTAGCGGGCACCCATCACCGGATTACAAATAGATTTCGGTCAACAAACAACAGGAGTAGATAATGAAGCAATACGGAGAGTACGGCGGCAAGATCGAGCGTCTATTTACTGACTCCGAGCCCTGGTGGCCAACCGCTAAGCACCCAGGAGAGGATGCGCCCAATGTTGTCATCATGCTCTTCGATGACCTTGGCTTCTCCCACTTCGGCTGCTTCGGATCGACCATCGAGACACCAAACATTGATGCGCTCGCAGCGAACGGGCTTCGTTTTACCAACTTCCATGTAACACCTGTTTGCTCCCCAACTCGCGCAGCACTCCTAACCGGGCGCAACCATCACAGCATCGGCATGCGGAGCATCTCAAACTTCAATACTGGGTTCCCCCACATGACCGGCCATGTCTCGAATCACGCCTCAACTGTTGCTGAGGTCCTGCGCGACGAGGGCTATACAACTTTCGCTCTCGGTAAGTGGCACCTCTGCCCGATGGAGAACTGCTCTGCAGCCGGACCATACGAGCAGTGGCCGCTTCAGCGCGGTTTCGATCGGTACTACGGATTCCTTGATGGCGAGACAGACCAGTTCCACCCAGAACTCACTTATGACAACCACATGGTTGAGCCGCCAAAGTCACCAGCAGATGGATATCACCTAACTGAAGACCTAGTTGATCGCGCCATTGAGTTCATCCACGACGCGAAGTCTGTTCGCCCTGACAAACCTTTCTTTACCTACCTTGCATTCGGTGCAACTCACGCTCCTCATCAATCGCCACCTGAGTACCTTGCGAAATACCGTGGTCGCTTCGATGCTGGTTGGGATGTAATCCGCGAGCAGTGGTTTGCAAATCAGCAGGCGCTTGGGCTGCTTCCGGCGGATACCGAGTTGGCACCGCGCAACCCCGGGGTTGAGGCTTGGGCTGACATGCCCGAGGTGCACCAACGACTAGCTGCTCGGCTTCAGGAGGCGTACGCCGCATTCCTTGACCACACTGATGTACAGATTGGTCGCTTTATTGAGTCGCTAAGAGATATCGGGCAGTTGGATAACACAATTGTCATCCTTCTATCCGACAACGGAGCCAGCCAAGAGGGCGGCCCCTTTGGAGTTATGCACGAGATGAAGTTCTTCAACTTCTTACTCGAGACTCCGGAGGAGGCAATTGGGCGCATAGACGACATCGGTGGTCCACATAGTCACTCGAACTACCCGTGGGGTTGGGCGCAGGCCGGTAACGCTCCGTTCAAGTACTACAAGCAGAACACGCATGAGGGTGGAGTACACGTACCTCTCATCATGCATTGGCCTGCTCGCATTACTGATAAGGGTGGGCTGCGTGACCAGTTCCATCACGTAAATGACATTGCTCCGACAATCTACGAATTGTTGAATGTAACGCCGCCGTCGACATTTCGCGGTCTTGAGCAGATGCCGGTTACAGGCACATCAATGGCATACACATTCGATGCTCCTGAAGCACCAAGCAACAAGAAGATTCAATACTTTGAGATGCATGGTCACCGCGGCCTCTACGCAGACGGGTGGAAAGCAGTTACAAAGCACACCCCAGGAGTGTCATTTGATGATGACGACTGGGAGCTGTACCACATTGAAGAGGACCGCTCTGAGTGCAAGAACCTCGCTGCCGAGATGCCCGAGAAATTGGCTGAGCTGATCTCGCTTTGGTGGATTGAGGCCGATGAGCATGGGGTACTCCCACTCGACGACCGCGGTATCGAACTCTTCGGAGCGCGCTTCCGTGATCGTTCACCTCACCCGACATCGCGTAACTATGTATACCGACCACCAATGGCCCCGCTACCAGCACAGGCAGCGGCTCCAATCGGGGGGCGTAGTTGGGATCTCGATGCATACCTAACGCGTGTGGAGGGTGAAGACGGAGTCCTGTACGCAAGCGGCACCGAGAACTCTGGGGTAAGCGTATTTATCCAGAATGACCGCGCAGTATTCGACTACAACTGCTTCGGTGACCACTTTGCTGTTGAGTCTTCAATAGCTCTCGGCAGCGGTGAGTACGTCGTTGGCGTGAGGTTCCGACGCATCTCGCGCAACGGCATCGCAACGCTGGTCATTAACGGCGAAGAGTGCGGAACAGTTGAGATTCCATATGTAATGGGCGTGATGTCGAGCATCGGGCCAAGCGTCGGGTACGACCACGGCTCGCCCGTAAGTGACCGGTACTCCAATACGTTCCCGTTCGAGGGGACGCTTGAGCGAGTAGAGATCCAAATACAGATGGGTAGAGACCACGCCGGGCTAGCCGAGTCAGAGTCACTGGCGGCATTCGCAAGGCAATAGCCCCCAAGCTCCCGAACTTCGGGTACTTGTTGTCGCTATAGCGACACTAATCGCCCGAAGTTCGGGAATTTTTGGGAGTTGGGGGGCTAATGCCTAAGCAAGCTCGGAGCAGATTGTGTCAACCATTAGCCGAGTAACCACGTATGGGTCACAGTTGGCGTTGGGGCGACGGTCCTCTAGGTAACCCTTCTGGTCAATCTCTGTCTGCCACGGAATACGCACTGAGGCACCACGGTCAGAGACGCCGTAGGAGAACTGGTCCCAACGCTGTGTCTCATGAGCACCGGTAAGGCGGCTCTCTATGTCGTGTCCGTAGTGCTTAATGTGAAGCGCTGCGTTCTTACCAAGCGCCTCGCAGCCGGCGATGATCTTTGCGTAACCACCGTCTTCGCGCATTGCCTTGGTAGAGAAGTTGGTATGCGCACCTGCACCGTTCCAGTCACCCTTTACAGGCTTGGCGTCGAGGGTAGCCATTACCTCAAACTCCTCTGCGATGCGGTAGAGCAACCAGCGAGATACCCAGAGTTGGTCAGATACCTCTAGCGGTCCTAGCGGCCCAACCTGATACTCCCACTGCCCAATCATTACCTCTGCGTTTGTGCCAGAGATAGAGAGGCCAGCCTCAAGGCAAGCATCTGTGTGAGCCTCGACAACGTCGCGACCAAAAATTTCGTCTGACCCGACTCCGCAGTAGTAACCACCCTGAGGTGCTGGGAATCCATTCTCAGGGAAACCGTGAGGGCGGCCGTTCTTGAAGAACGTGTACTCCTGCTCGATCCCGAACCAAGACTCTTGCGACGCATACTTAGCTGCTACGTCACGGAGTGCTGCGCGCGTGTTGGTGGGGTGAGGCGTCATGTCGACGAGCATCACCTCGCACATCACGAGAACATCATCGCCACCACGAATGGGGTCAGGGCATGTGAAGACTGGGTTCAATACGCAGTCAGACTTGTCGCCAGTCGCCTGGTTGGTTGACGATCCATCGAAACCCCAAACAGGGAGAGCATCCCCGTCGTCCAAGATCTTCGTCTTGGATCGAAGCTTGGCTGTTGGCTTGGTTCCGTCGATCCAGATGTACTCAGCCCGGTATGCCACTTGTATCTCCTTCGCAGTAAATAATTTGGTCAGGTCCGAATCTAGGCCCGAACCCACAGCCAGAACCATCTCGGCTCTAGGAACCGAGTGCTCTCGGTACCCCAGAAGCCTCCCCGACCCTGTGCAATATGGTGTTGCACGTTTGTGAACGCTGCGTGAACGATGCCTAAGAAGCCTAGTTCTGGGCCACCTGCGGCTCTTTTGCTCCCCCGAGACTGCCGCCAAGAGCCTTAGGCCCATAGTTGCTATTCGGCGCTGCGGGCAAGTGATCTCAGCGAGGCAGTCCGAGCACCCTCTCGCCAAGAATGTTTCGCATCACGTTTGAGGTGCCGCCCATGATTGTGTACCCGGGCGCGTAGCAGAGCCCACGAGTGACATCGTCCCAGAGCATTGAGTCTGCCCCGAGGACATGGAACACAAACTCGGAGACCCGTGCCTCGTGCTCTGTGCAGAAACATTTTGTCGCAGCACTAAAACCGGCCGGCGCCTGCTTGAGTACTTCTCTAATTACAAGGATGCGACCAATTCTGTAATCAATCTCGAGTCTGCTAATTCGCTGACGCACCAGAGGATCAGACCTATCAGCGCGTGCAAGCGCAATCTCGTATAGCGCCCGATTCGATACAAGGCGATCCACGCCGCCGCGTTCATGCTCAAGTTGTCGCATCGTCTGCCTAAACGCGGCGCCTTCAACCCCAACAAGATTAGAGACCGGAACACGCACGTCCGAGAAGAACACCTCACAGAAATGTCGATTGGTTGTCATGTCGGTAATGGCGCGTACCTCTATGCCCGGAGTATTCATCGGAACTATTACCTCCGAGATCCCCGCGTGGGCCGCGCCCTCCGTGCTCGTTCGACCTATTAAGTAGCAGTAATCAGCAACAGCTCCAAAACTCGTCCAGATTTTCTGCCCATTAATTACGAAGTTCTCTCCGTCGCGTACGACCGATGTTGAGAGACTTGCGAGATCACTCCCAGAGTTCGGTTCACTCATGCCGATGCACCAGGTGGTCTCCCCGGAGAGAATCTTCGGCAGGTACATCTGCTGCTGCTCTGGGGTTCCGTATGCGATTAATGCCGGACCCATCTGCCGGTCCGCAAACCAAATTGCCGCAACCGGAGCCCCGGCAGCAATTAACTCCTCGCCGACGATGAGGCGATCAATAGGAGGTCTGCCTCCCCC
>CALQAT020000012.1:0-23591 GCA_943328625.2 Bordetella parapertussis
CAGGAAGAGCCAGACGAGACACACCGTGCGGCCGTAGAAGAGGCTGTGCGCCTCTGCCCAACACGCGCCATCACAGTTGAGGACCAAGCGCTGTAGTGAAGAAGATTGTGGTGGTCGGTGCATCGTTAGCGGGGCTTCGTTGTGCTGAGGCTCTGCGACGTGAAGGCTTTACTGGAGCATTGACAATGGTCGGTGCCGAGGCGCACTTGCCATATGACCGTCCACCGCTCTCCAAAGAGTTTCTTACGGCGGAGTTTGAAGGGGATCGTCTAGCGCTACGAACCGAACCCTATGAAGCACTCAATGCAGATTTAATTCTGGGTCAGCGGGCTCAATCATTGAGTCTCGAAGCAAGAAGTATCACCCTTTCCTCTGGTGAAGTAGTTGATTTCGACGGCTTAGTAATCGCGACAGGTGCCGCTCCCCGAACATTGTCGATTGCAGATGGCATCTCTGGTGTAATGACTCTGCGCACTCTCGAAGACGCTGTTCGACTCAAAGGTGCGCTAGTAGCGCGCAAGCGAATCTGCGTCATCGGGGCTGGATTTATTGGATCAGAGGTTGCTGCTACTGCGCGTGGACTCGGACTAGATGTCACTGTTCTGGAGGCCGGCGATCAGCCAATGCTGCGAGGCGTTGGGCCCATCATTGGCGAGACTCTCGCAGGGCTTCATCGCAGTAATGGCGTTGATCTGCGAACAGGAGTGAAGATTGAATCTCTCGAGCAGATTGGCGAGTCGGTTCGTGTGAATATCAGCGGAGAGTCATCTCTTGAGTGTGACCTTGTCCTGCTAGCGGTTGGGGCTGCGCCAGTTACGCAGTGGCTCGAGGGCTCGGGGCTTGCACTCGATGACGGAGTGGTCTGCGACGCAACGCTGCTCGCCGCCCCCGGGGTTGTCTGTGCAGGTGATGTAGCACGGTGGCCTAATCCGCTATTCGATGGCGAGTCGATGCGCGTTGAGCATTGGACCAACGCTGTCGAGCAGGGGGTACATGCTGCTAGAAGACTCCTATCGGATGACGAGAGTGCTCCGGCGTTTTCAACGGTGCCGTTCGTTTGGTCAGAGCAATACGGCATGAAGATTCAAGCTGCGGGGCGCTTCTCGGGAGAGGATCGCATGGAGGTCGTTCATGGCGGCACCGATGATTCTCGCTTCGTGGCGATATTCGAGCGCCGAGGGAGAATCTCTGGGGTCATAGGTTTCTCTGAACCCAGACGCGTTATGCAGTATCGCAGACTTATAGGAACCGGCACTCCCTTCGATGAAGCGTTAGCCGCATCGCTCTAAGAATCCACATCCCAGGAGGCATAGCCCGTACGATCAGGGCATGGGCTCGCTACTCGTCACCAATGATTTTCCGCCCAAGGTCGGCGGGATTCAGTCGTACCTGCATGAGCTTTGGCTTCGGCTTCCAAGCGACGAGACAACAGTACTGACCACGCCCTATGTCGGTGCATCAGATTTCGATGCTCAGCAACCATTTCGAGTTGAACGAATTCGTGAGCAGGTGATGCTGCCTACGAGCTCTCTCGCTTCGCGTATCGAGAGCCTCGCTAAAGATGTCTCAGCGGATGTCATTTTTCTAGATCCAGCGCTGCCACTCGGATCCCTTGGGCGCCGCCTCAAGTCGGCTCCCCATATTGTGATTGCGCACGGCGCCGAGATCACAGTCCCGCGGCGCATGCCCGGTACTCATCGCATGCTCGGTCGTGTGCTGCGCGACGCGAGGGGGGTTGTAGCCGCTGGTGAGTACCCAGCGCGTGAGTGCGTAAGCGCCGCAGGGAGAGACCTTGATGGATTAGTAGTCCCGCCTGGGGTAGATGTTGATCGCTTTAGGCCTGTGGCCGATGCTGCTGAGCGAGCGGCAGGGAGAGTCTCGCTGGGCCTCGACCCAGATCGCCCGCTTGTTGTAGCCGTAAGCCGACTCGTTCCGCGCAAAGGGTTCGATGTGTTGATCGAGGCGATAGCAGGGTTAGATCCCTCGGTTGTACTCGCTATCGCTGGGGCTGGCCGCGACGCAGAGCGGCTAAGAAAAATTGCTGCAAAGCATGACCTTCTTAGGTCAGGGCGCGTGAAGTTCTTAGGGCGAGTCCCAAACGATGAACTCTTGACTCTCTACCGAGTCGGTGATGTGTTTGCTGCTCCGTGCCGTGACCGTTGGGGAGGTCTTGAGGCCGAGGGATTTGGGATCGTCTTTCTTGAGGCCGCCGCGAGTGGCGTGCCGTCGATTGCAGGGCGTAGCGGTGGAAGTCATGAAGCAGTCATCGACTCTGAGACTGGATATGTTGTCGACCCGCATGATGTCGTTGAGATTCGTAAGCGCATAGGTGATCTGCTCGGCGACGATTCGCTCCGAAGCGCCATGGGGGAGAGCGCTAGAAGATGGGCGACCGAGGAGTGCTCATACGATGCTCGGGTTGTCCCTCTGAGCCGTCTCGCGAGCGGAGACTTAAGCGGGCTCGCCCCGCTCCCCAGCAAACTCGCTCCCTAATAAATCGAGGCTGATAGTTACTTCGAGTCTGGAGTTGGGGTGCGGTCGAAGCGCCGGTACTCTCTGGCTATGTCTGCGGAGTCCACCCCAAGCGAGATCGGCCCCACCGGTCAGCGAGAGTTGGGGATATTTATCGTAAGAGCCTCTTGGATATCGACGGCATTGTTTGGTCTCCTCGTGATCCCGCCTGTATTCGGCTTTGAGCCACTTGACGGGCTCTCGGTTGGGGTCTCAATGCTCTACCTCCTGCTCTCGATGGTTATCTGGAGTTGGGCACTGGTGCTCGCTGCGGTCCGGACCACCCGCGGAGACGATGTTCAAATTGCGAGCCTCTTCTTGGTTCAGGGTGATGTAAAGGAGACGCCGAGGTTGAGTCTCTACCTATCGCTAGGCGCCTCAATCGCAATTACAGCGGTCGGCGCCACGGCAGACCCATTCGTCGTGCTTGCTCCTATGCTGCCTCTAGGTTTGGTCGGGCTGTGGGGTGCGCGCAATGGTGTGTACCCTGCACGTGGCGGAGTTGCGCTGAGGCCTAAATCGGCTAATGCGCAGAACTTGGGGTCTGAGCCCCAAGAGAGGAGTTAAGCGAGATGTCGGAGACGGTGCATGAACGCATTCGTATTGAGGCTGATGTTGATCACTGCTTGGCGGTCGTACTCAACTTCGAGGCCTATCCAGAATGGGCACGCGACCTAAAGAAGGTCACAGTTCTTGAACGCGATGAAGAGGGCCGCGGTACCTCTGTTGAGTATCGCGCTGCAGCAATGGGGAAATCTGTTACGTATGTGTTGACATACGATTACTCGGCTCTCCCGGAGAGGCTCTCTTGGGTTCTTGATCACGGCGACTCCCTCCGCTCCCTTGACGGTACATACCGTTTTGAGTCAGATGGCTCTGCAACGAGGGTTCACTATGACCTGGCGGTTGAGATTTCGGTTCCGCTACCGGGCCTGATAAAGCGAAGAGCAGCTGGGATGATCACAGGCACCGCGTTGAAGGACCTAAAGCGCGCCGCTGAGAGCGAATGAGTCGGAGGCGAGAGTATGCGTGACCCTGGTACGCCTCGGCGTAATCCATTCTTTGAGCACACCTTTGACGAGAGTCAAGACGACGTAGTTGCGTTTGTGGGTGCCCCTGATGAAAAGGTGGAGCCTCATCTGCACGCCCTCGGCGATTTGAGCGGTGCTGACTCCGCCGGTGGGGGCGAGGCCTTCGGCGAGTGGGGAGACGACTTGGGTGAGGGCTGGGGTGACGACTGGTTCGAAACCATGGACGGTAGCGGCGAGTCTCGACGCTCCTCCGATGCCCTTGGAGGGATCGCCTCTTTGGTATCCGCTTTGGCAGAGGCTCAGCCAGAGGCGGTCGAGCACCTAGTAACGGCAGCACACGAGGTTGTACTTGCGGTTAAGACCGTCGTTGATGCTGCAGAGCAGGCACTAGCGCAGCAGCGATCGGATCTAGCGGATCAGCGACAAGAGCGTGAGTCGCATTTCTCAGAGAATGATGGCGATGGAGAAGCCGAATCGGGGCAGCAGAATGATTCACTGCGAGTTGACCCGATGGACGAGCCATTTAGTTCTGAACGGCTCCCGCGCCCCGTTGACCTCGGATGACGATTACTGCCGGTATTGATATTGGTGGAACGAACCTGCGTGCAGCAGCGGTCTTAGCAGACGGAACAATCGTCGCTGAGACAAGTCTGCTCGCGCCCGCCGGTTGGGTTGCGTTACGCGACGCAATGGTGACTCTCATCCAAGACCTGCGAGCAGAGGTGCCCGAGCTCGCGGCGGTAGGAGTTGGCGCCGCTGGAATGGTTGATCGCAACGGCGTTGTTGCTTACTCGCCGAATGTCCATGCATTTGCGGCTTCGCCAGTTCGCTCAGATTTAGAGGAGCGGCTCTCGCTTCCAATCGCCGTTGATAACGATGCAAACGTTGCAGCATTGGCCGAGGCTCGACTCGGCGCGGCGAGAGGGTGCGCGCATGCGCTAGTCATCACTCTCGGCACCGGTATTGGCGGTGGATTAATTGTCAACGGAGAGGTGCTGCGCGGCGCTCATGGTTTTGCCGCAGAGGTAGGGCACTTTCAGATCGATCCTCAAGGACCGATCTGCGCATGTGGAGAGAGAGGGCACTGGGAGGCCCTCGCCTCCGGTAATGCTCTGGGTTGGATGGGGCGTGAAGCCGCTGCTACTGGGAGAGGTAAGGCTCTAATCGCACTGGCGGGAGATATCGAAGCAGTGAGAGGCGACCACGTCGGGGAGGCATCACTCGCTGGGGACCCTGAGGCGCTCGCGATCCTTGATCGATACGCCGAGCAGGTTGCAATTGGTTTAGTAGGACTCGCCAATATCTTTGACCCGGAGCGCATTGTTATCTCAGGAGGCTTGGTCGCTCTCGGCGATCTCCTCCTTGACCCAGTGAGAGCGCATTTTATGGGGCGCGTGGAGGGGGCGAGTGCGAGGGAGACCTTGACGATTGTCGCCGCCACATTGGGGACACAGGCCGGAGTAGTTGGAGCCGCTCTACTAGCGCGGGACCTAATCAGTTGAGTAGTAATAGTCCTAGTAATACCTTTAGTAATGCTCCTAGTAACAGGCTGAGCATCGGACTTACCCTCCCGTTCTTTAGAGAGGACGCCGAGCCGCTCATTGAGGTGGCTATCGCCGCGGAGTCAGTTGGCCTTGATGCCGTATTCGCATACGACCACCTATTTAGATACGACTCCGATGGGGGCGTTCGTCCGGCGCTTGAGTTCGCTTCAGCGCTAGGTGCACTCTGCGCCGAGACAGACTCCATCGCTATCGCTTCATTAGTAGCGCGAGCAACCCTTCGCCCGCCCTCGGTCCTAACCGGTATTTTCGTGACTGCGCAACGTATTGCGGGCGAGCGAATAATCGCAGGCATCGGAGCAGGTGACGAGCAGAGCCGTGATGAGATGGAGCAGTTTGGCTACGACTTTGGTGATGTCTCATCGAGAGTTGAGGCGTTAGAGGCCAGCACCGCATCGTTGATGCATGCAGATATCCCTGTGTGGGTTGGCGGAGATCCAAAATATGTTGGAACGGCCGCGATGATGGCCGACGGTTGGAATCGTTGGGGCGTTTCTCAAGATCGTTTTGCGCGCGAGGCCACTCAACTCAATGCGCTGCGAGAGAATCATGGTGGTGACCCACTCGTAATTTCATGGGGCGGATTATGTGTCCTAGGTGCAACCGACGATGAGGCTGAGAAGAAGGCCGAGCGACTCGGCGCATCGAAGGTTGCATTGGTGGGAGGGCCAGAGCGAATCGCCGAGATGCTTGTGGGGTATGTAAATGCGGGGGCTTCATGGATTGCTCTAGGACCGATTGATTCGTCCGATCCATCAAATGCCATCCATGCGAAGGCGATTAGGGATCTTCTGAACGAGCGGTGACGGATTGTATAGCCGTGTTTGCGATGATTCGCTGCGGTTGGTGCGCTAGACGGAACTAGAGAAGAAGGCGCGCCGCTTGCGTAAGGTCCGAGGCCATCTGCTCGTCGTCGATCATGCCGCTGCTCCAAGCGCCGAGTGCAGCAAACCAAACATATCCAAGAGTGCGTAATGCAGCATCTCCATCGTCTCTGGGGCCAAGACCGCCGGCGTCCCCGAGAATGCCGCGCAGAATTTCTAGGATCTCAACCTTCATTGCAGCGGCGCCTGGTTCAGGTGATCCGAGAGCAGTGACCATCGCCGCTGTAAGCGTGGGCTCACGCGATAGTGCTTTGTTCGCTAGGGCTAATACTCCTATTACGCGCTCCGCGGGGGAGTCTCCTTGTGCTGGCTGATTCGCTAGTCGATCGCGCAGTATCCCGGTTTGATTGGAGAGAGCAGCTAGGAGGAGTTGGTCCTTGGAGGGGTATTGACGATAGAGAGTTGCAAGAGCGACATCTGCGGCCGATGCGACGTCTCTCATCTGTACCGCTTCGTACCCGCCGCTTCGTGCAAGCTTTACCGCTGCCTCCACAAGGCGTCGACGTCGCTCAATTGTCTCGGTTGAGCGACTCGGCGCTGGCGCCAAGTCGTCTTTAGTCGGCGTATTTGCGTCGCTTGAGATTGCGACTGCGAACCTCGACTCACTCATCGATGCCAATCGGTGCGTAGTTCGTGCTTCGATCATCGGTTCGAGATGAGCCTACGAGCACCACTGCAGAGCGAAGGTCGCTAAGGAAATCGCCAATTGCCCCGGCGGTCCCGGCAGAGACTGTTGCGTGAATCGAGTCAGGGGGGCGTTGACGGTCTAGATGCCATCCGCCTGCGCTTAGAGCATCCATGACGGCAAAGATGTCAATTTCATCGGGATTGATCGCAGCTATTGCTACGAGGTGTGCATCTGGTTCTCCGAGTACCTGTAGGCCTGGTATCGATTCGACGCCCTCAATTAATCGCTTCGTCGCCTCCATGGTTTTCTCAACAAGGCGCATGTAACCAGCCTCGCCAAGAAAATGAGTCACTGCCCACGCAGCAGCTATTGGGCCAGCGGCTTTAGTCCCTAGGAGTCCGGTAGATGCATAGAAGCCACCTAGCCATCCATCGAAGAAGAAAATTTGGTGGCGTCTCATCTCTTCAGTGCGATGCAGGAGAACCGATGCGCCCTTTGGGGAGTAACCAAGTTTGTGAATGTCGGCAGAGATCGAGGTAACACCCTCGACTCTGAAATCCCATGGAGCAACGGGGTATCCAAGGCTCTCCATAAATGGAAGAACGAATCCACCCATGCATGCATCTACGTGGCATGAGGTACCGGCATTGCTTGCAAGCGCTGCAATCTCGGGGATTGGGTCAATAACTCCCTGGGGATACTGCGGTGCTGATCCGACTACTAACACGGTGTCGCTATCTATAGCGTTCGACATTGCGTTTAAATCGACGCGCCAATCAGTCTTAACGGAGACCTTGCGAATCTCCACGCCATAGTCATGCCCGGCCTTGTGAAAAGCAGCGTGAGCACTCTCACCTAAAACCATGTTGGGCTTGCTGACGCCCCGGAGAGTACTGGCTCGATCTCGGGCTGCTTTTACGGCTAGGAGAATCGACTCAGTGCCGCCCGATGTCATGAAGCCCTGCGCGTCGCAGGACTCGGTGCGGCCATGAAGCATCTGGGCAACGGTGTCAACTACCTCTTCTTGCATACGGCCAAGGCTTGGAAATGCCAAGGGGTTGAGGCCATTCTCGGAGAGGTAAAGAACGCTTGCTTCGCGCGCAATCTCCTCTACCTCTTCACCAGCATTGAATACCAAGGCAAAGCAGCGACCCTTGCGCCAATCTTTGTCCCCAGACTTCATCGCTACTAGCGCCGATAAGACTTCGTCTCGACTCATTCCCTCGCGCCCCATTGCCATGCTCTTAACTTAGGCGCGCAAGTTAGGCGGGCGTGAGCGCAGCGGAGTTATTCGTTATAGCCCTGCTACTGCGAGTCGGCGTGCAAAATCTGGTCGGGCCAGTCTTCGCAGGGTGGTGGCGTATACCTGCTCAACCACTGCTGCGTTCTTGCTCTCGGACATTGCACTTAAGCCCCCTTCTCCCATCACATTTCGATCCTCAGTTGAGGGCTGAAATGAGACGACTGGAATTCCAGCAAGTTGAAGCCTGCGTACCTCTTGGGCGAGTCTGCGCCTGAAGTGAAGGCGACCAGCCTGGCGAGGGTGGAGAGTAATTGCCGATCGCGCTAGCGACATTGGAGAGGAGATGATCACAAGATCGGGTCTCTCTGACAAGACTAAGTCCGCGTTGGTAGGAGAGTGAGCGGCTCCATCGATGTAGTTCTCACCGGCGATTCGGACGGGGCGAAAATATCCTGGAATCGCCGATGATGCACCGACAGCGGTAGCGAGATCAACCTCTGGAGAACCATCGCGACCGAAGACCACCCTGCGGCCATCGCTCACACGCAACGCACAAATCCATAGACGCTCGGCGGGCCATCCCGGACCGGTAACCCCATGGAGTGCATCGGTCCAAGATTCTGGTGGGACGCGCCCTGGTGGAACCGCTACGGCAAGGAGTGTCTCAGGGCGAACCTGCCATGGACGTGTTGCGACACGTCGCAGCAGTTGACGTTGTGGCAGTTGGGGGAGGTTGCGCGGGCCAACAGGGGTTCGCCAATCTCCACTCTCTCCAAGACGATCCATGATCTCGCGACCCTCAGCGCTCGGCTCAAGATTGCGGAGAAACGCAGATGCATCTCTCGGTGCGAGGCCGGCTCGAACATATGCACCAGCGCTTGCGCCAGCGGAGGTGCCGACGACAAGGTCCGCTCTGCGTGCATCCCAGCCAATGCCATCTGCGAGACCCGCTAGAACTCCAGCATGGAAGGCCTGCCCGGTTAAACCACCGGCTCCGAGTACAAGTCCGATGCGAGGTGCTGTGGAAGGCATCAGGACATCATGCCCCGTATGCAGGGCCAGGCTGCGGTCTCTTGTTAGTCATGCCGGTTCTTCGAGTTCCTCGACTCCTGCAGGTGCAGCCTCGCCTCGGGCCTGCCCGAAGTATTCCCACGCCTTTGCAGGGTCAATGATGATAAATAAACCCTCGGCCTCCGCTGTTACTACGCCATCAACGCTCATGGTCCCGAGAGCTGTAATGCGCCGCCCCTCCACTTTCTCGGTCCAGCCCTCGAAGGTGACTTCCTTGTGGAGCGGCGTAGGCCTGCGGTATCGAATCTTGAGTGTGCCGGTCATCCCCGGATTACCGCTAGCCACGTTTGCCATTCCAAGAATCTCGTCAAAGGTAAGTGCGATCCAGCCTCCGTGTACATATCCAGGAGGGCCTTCGTATGCAGCGTGATAGATGCCACGCCCCAAGATTCTCCCCGAGCGAACCTCCCACTCGAGTGGAGGAGCAACTGGATTTACTTGACCAACGATTGGAGATCGTGTCAAGTAATCGCCGTGCGTGCGTTCACTCGGAACTCGCCGGCCTCGTGCTTTGGCTTCGTGAGGAGAGCCTGCGATCTGAGCAGCTAGATCCTCCGTTACGGTTGCAGCATCGCGGAGAACCTCATCGGATACATCATCACGAGTAAGTATCGCGTCAATAAGGTGGCGAACTGCTTGAGTAAGTTCGCGTCGCGGCTCGGTTGCGAAGTTGGCCCCCTGAGTCGGGTCCATTGAGATGCGCTCTAGCATTCCGTTTGGTGTCGCCGACTTCTCAATTTTGGTCTCTTCAGAGGGACCGTTGGAGGCGCTATTCAAGTTGCTGCCCATCAACTAGTCATCGACCTTTGAACTCGGGAGGGCGCTTCTCTGAGAATGCGCGTGGGCCTTCTTGGGCGTCCTCAGATGCGAATACTTCCCAGCCGATTGCATCCTGAATCTTCATGGCCTCGGCGTCGCTTAGCCCCTCTGTCTCGCGCCATGCACGCAGGATCGCTTTGGTAGATACGGGGCTGTTCTGTGCAACCTCCAAGGCAACCTCCATGGCGACCTTCAGCGCATCGCCATCTGGGACAACGCGCCCAATGAGTCCGATCGCAAGGGCCTCCTGAGCGGAGACAGGGCGGCAGGCGAGAAGCACCTCCATAGCGAGGGTATATGGAATCTGGCGAGGTAAGCGCACCGCTGAACCGCCCAATGGGAACAATCCGCGCTTTGCCTCCCAGACACCAAAAGTGGCTCCTTCGGCGGCGATGCGGATATCGGTTCCCTGAAGCATCTCAGTGCCGCCAGCGACTGCGTACCCCTCGACGGCTGCAATTAGTGGCTTCGTTAATCTGTGATCGCGCAGTAATGCCTTCCAGTGAAGGTTGGGGGAGTCGGCCATGGCCTTCACAACCCTCGGGTCCTCAGACGGCCTCGACATTGCCTTTAGGTCCGCACCCGAGGAGAAGCAGCCGCCGGCTCCAGTGAGGATAGCGACACGCACATCATCGGTCTCGTCAACGTAATCGAATCCCTGGGCTAGCCCGACGAGCATGTCAGGGCTCAGAGCATTCTTTGACTCAGGGCGATTCATAGTGAGGATCACAATGTGACCGTCGCGCTCAACGGTGCAGTGTTTGGTGCTCATTGGAAGAAGTTCGGTCACCGGGGCTCCTTGGGTCACATAATGTATGAGAGAACCGATTCTACCCGGAGCGCTCTGCGCGCTACCCTCGTGGATAATGAGTTTGGAGTCCGGGGGGATTGCGTCCATCTAGTTGGGCACTATTCGCTCCAATATTCGAGCCCTAAAAATGAATGAACTGGCTTTTTAGCGAGTCCGCTTTTAAATCTTGTCTCAGATATCTCACCAGTAAGAGGTAAATCCCAATGAATTCTTCAGACTCAAACCTTCCAGACTCAGCGGTAAACCTCGCCGACCCGAAGACCTATGAGGTTGGGCCCCCAATTGAGTTCTTCAACTGGCTGCGCAGCGACGCCCCGGTCTGGTGGCACGACTCAGATGAGTACCCGCCAGGGTTCTGGGTATGCACCAAATATCGCGATGTAATCGAGATCGAGCGCAACACTCAAGTCTTCTCCTCAGCGCAGGGCGGCGCGCTATTAGTGGATCAGGGTGAGGGAACTGAGCTGATGATGCTCAACCAAGACGCCCCACAGCACACGCGCTTGCGCAATCTTGTAGCGAGAGGCTTCACGCCCAAGGTCGTGAGAATGCTTGAGCCTTCGATCCGCGAGGCTGCACATTGGATTGTTGACCGCGCTCTTGAGAATGATGGCGAGTATGACTTTGTGCCGAACCTGGCTGCAGAGTTGCCACTAGTAGTTATCTCTGAGCTCCTCGGCATTCCTTACGAGGACCGACACAAGATCTTTGAGTGGTCAAACCGCATGATCGGTGCAGACGACCCCGAGTACGGAGCAATTGGCGGCGAGGATGCAATGTCAGCCTCGATGGAGCTCTACATGTACGCGCAGAGCCTCGCCGATAGCCGACGTGAGCGACCCCTCGACGATATCGTTACCGCTTTAATTACAGCAGATCTTGATGGAGAGAAGCTCTCTGATATTGAGTTCAATGTCTTTGTGCTCCTCCTCTCGGTTGCTGGCAACGAGACAACTCGTAACCTCATCTCTGGTGGCATGCACGCTTTGATGGAGCACCCTGAGCAGCTTGAACGCCTGAAGGCAGATCTACCCGGCCTCATGGAGACTGCAGTCGATGAGATGCTGCGATTCGTAACACCGGTGATGTATTTCCGACGCACGGCTACTGAAGACACAGAGTTGCGGGGAGTGCAGATCAAGAAGGGCGAGATGGTGACCATCTGGTATGGATCGGCCAATCGCGACGAAGAAATTTTTGCTAACCCACACGTATTTGATGTCGGGCGCACTCCAAATGAGCACATTGCATTTGGTGGGCGCGGGCCGCATTACTGCCTCGGAGCGAGTCTCGCGAAGATGGAGATTCGAGTGATGTTCGAGGAGATTCTTACGCGTATCCCCAATATCACCAGTGCGGGAGAGATCGTGCGCCTGCAGTCGAACCTCATCAATGGCGTGAAGCACCTCCCTGTCCGTAACGGCTGAGGATTTTGCCGACAGATCAGTAATTTGACGGTTTAAACGCGGCCAGAATTACTTGGCGCAACTGCAACAAGGAGAAGAGACAAATGACAGAACCACTTGTAGCTAGGCACTCCCTTGAGTACCCAGGCGGATATACGCGTTCGGTAGGTGACGTAGTCGGTCGTTACTTGACTGGGCTGCGCGATGGCCGCATTGAGGGTGCCCGCCTCGCGGATGGTCGAGTGTTAGTGCCGCCGACGGAGTACGACCCCCTTACCTCTGCGGCCGTCTCGGTTGACGACTTCGTAGAGGTTGGGCCCGCTGGAACCGTGGTTACATGGTCGTGGGTAGCGAATCCTCGTGCAGAGAAGCATGCGCTTGATCGCCCCTTCGCATTCGCTTTAATTCGCCCTGACGGTGCTGATACATCGATGCTCCACATGGTTGACGTTGCTACTCCAGAGGAGATGAGTACCGGGATGCGCGTAATACCGCATTGGCGGTCTGATCGCATCGGTGGCGTATCTGATATCGAGGCATGGCGACCCTACAAAGATGGTGACCCGATCCCAGAGGTCCCGCCACTTCCGTTCTCAGAGAACATGGGCGATTCAGTTACAGGAATAGTGACATCGGGAAGGCTTGATTACGAGATCGCTGCCGGAGAGTCCACGACGCGTTTCCTACTTGGACTCGCCGAAGGCAAAATCATCGGTGGCAAGGCAGTGGGGAGCGACGATGTTTATGCAGCATCGCGAGGTACCGACCCGACTACCGGAGCGCCAACAAGTATCTCAGTAGATGTGAGCGATACGGGGGTAATCACTACGTTCTGCATCGTAAATATTCCAGGGCTCTCGGACCTAGCCCCAGAGATTCCATATGTATCTGCTCAGGTACTACTTGACGGAGCGAACAACACCTTCTTTGGTCTCATTCGCGGCTGCTCCGTAGACGAGGTGCGCATGGGGATGAGAGTTAAAGCAAAGTGGCTCGAAAAACTAACTGCCGATCACGGGAGCATTGAGTGGTGGGAGCCCACGGGAGAACCCGATGCTGAGTACGCCGACTATAAGGATTACCTCTAATGCGCGATGTAGCTGTTGTTTCGTTTTCTTACTCGACCGTAGCGAAAGAGCAGATGCGCAACGAGGTTGAGATGCTCGCCCCTGTAATTACGGAGGCCATCGATGCATCGGGTATCGCTCGATCTGATATTGGCTTCACATGCTCAGGGAGTTTTGACTATCTTCAGGGCGGACCTTTTTCATTTGTGATGGGGCTTGATGCTGTTGGGGCGTGGCCGCCGATTCGCGAGAGCCATGTCGAGATGGATGGCGCCTGGGCTCTATATGAAGCCTGGATAGCGATTCAGACGGGCGAGGTTGATTCTGCACTCGTCTATGGATTTGGGAAGGCGTCTCAGGGCAACGTCCATGAGATTATGTCGTTGCAGTTGGACCCTTATTACGTGGCGCCGCTCTGGCCCTCAATGGTTGATCTAGCCGCACTACAAGCGCGTGCTTACCTAGATGCAAGCGGTCGCAGCGAACGCGATCTTGCTGGGGTAGTAGCACAGGCGATGCGGAGCGCTCGCGATACGCCTCAAGCGATTAGGTCTGGTGAGCCAAGCATCGAGGACTTGCTCGCATCTCCATACGTAGCGTCGCCGCTTCGTGATGCGGATATTTTCCCGACAACCGATGGTGTGGCCGCAATCGTTTTGGCGGCAGGTGACCTCGCTCGCAGCGTAAACAAGCGACCTGCTTGGATACGCGGGCTAGACCATCGCATCGAGCCCCATTCACTAGGAGCCCGCGACCTAACTCGCTCTGATTCAACTGCGCTCGCCGCCAAGCATGCCGGTGTCGCCTCAGGGCCGATAGATGTCGCTGAAGTGCATGCTCAGTTCAGCCACGAGGTCTTGATTCTCAGCGAAGCACTCGGTGTAGATCCCTCTATTGTTAACCCATCTGGGGGCCCATTGGCAGCCAATGGGATTATGTCGGCTGGCCTCGTGAGAATCGGTGAGGTTGCGCGTCGCATCATGGATGGAACCGCTAACCGAGGTGTTGCCCATGCAACATCCGGGCCTGCATTGCAGCAGAACCTCGTATGTGTTTTGGAAGGTGAATAGAGATGTCTAAGAATGCTGTAGCAGTAGTAGGTGTTGGGCAGACGCATCATCGTTCGTCGCGAAAAGACGTCTCGATGGCGGGCCTCGTTCGGGAGGCCGCAGTTGAGGCTCTCGAGGATGCGGGGATGACATGGAGCGACATTGACGCTGTAGTTGTTGGTAAGGCCCCAGATATGTTTGAGGGTGTCGCTATGCCAGAGCTGTACCTAGCGGATGCTCTCGGCGCAGTAGGAAAGCCAATGCTTCGTGTGCACACCGCAGGGAGTGTCGGTGGATCAACAGCGATTGTCGCTGCGAAACTCGTACAGGCTGGAGTACACGAACGCGTCCTTACCGTTGCTTATGAGAAGCAATCTGAGAGCAATGCGACATGGGGACTCTCGGTTCCGATGCCATTCTCTCCGCCACTAGTCGCTGGAGCAGGCGGATACTTTGCCCCGATGATTCGCGCTTATATGACGCGATCAGGTGCGCCTCGAGAGAGCGGGCATCTAGTTGCAGTAAAAGACCGACTCAACGCAGTGCGAAATCCCCGAGCCCACTTGCACATGCCTGAAATTACGTTGAAGATGGTTGAGGAGTCTTGGCTGCTATGGGATCCACTGCGGTATCTCGATACCTGCCCATCCTCTGACGGAGCAATGGCGATGGTTTTGGGTAGCGAGAAGGTCGCAGCCGCTGCACCGAACCCTGTCGCTTGGGTCCATGGAATGGCGATGCGCAGCGAGCCGACGATGTTTGCTCGGCGGGATCAGATAAACCCTCAAGCAGGTAAGGACTGCGCTGCGGATGTCTATCGCCAAGCAGGGATTTCGGATCCCAGACGCGATCTTGACTGTGCAGAGGTTTATGTTCCGTTCTCGTGGTACGAACCTATGTGGCTCGAGAACCTTGGCTTCTGCGCAGAGGGTGACGGATGGAAACTAACTGCCGAGGGCGCGACTGCCTTTGACGGCGATATTCCGTGGAACCCATCTGGAGGAGTGCTCTCCTCTAATCCAATTGGGGCCTCCGGAATGATTCGATTTGGTGAGGTTGCTCAGCAGGTCCGTGGCGCTGCTGGCGGTCATCAGGTCGAGCTGAAGACCGGTAAAGCTCTCGGGCATGCCTATGGCGGAGGCTCGCAGTTCTTTGCAATGTGGGTAGTTGGCGCCAAGAAACCTGAGTGATCTAGTGAGCACAGCCTCTTCGAATCCCTCTGATTCGAGTAGATCGATCCCGATCCCATTCGGGTGGTTCCGTGTTGCTGACTCTGGCGATCTCAATTCTGCAGAAGTAATTACGCTGCGTGCCTGCGGTCGCGAATTAGTCGTTTGGCGAACCGATGATGGCGAAGCTGCATGTGCAGATGCGTTCTGTCCCCATCTCGGCGCCCACTTAGGAATGGGCGGGCGAGTTGTCGGCGATTTGCTCGTATGCCCCTTTCATGGGTGGAGTTTCGATACTGACGGCAAGAACTGCGACATCCCTTATAGCGATCGTACGAACGGTCGTGCGCGGCTGTTAACGCACCCTGTAGTAGAGCGCAATGGTTTTGTATTGGCATGGATACACCCGCAGGGCTTGGCGCCGACTTTTGAAGTTCCAGAGTTACCCGAGGTGCTTGACCCGGAGTTCCTGCCCTACATCGTCTCCTCATACGTTGTGAATACTTCGGTGCAGGAGATGGGGGAGAACGCTGTCGACCGCTGTCATTTTCCGAGTGTGCATCTCAACGCGGTGCCGCCAGACATCATTGAGTACGACACCACATCTGAGATCGCTCGAATACTCTCTCGCTTGCTTCTGATTACGCCTTATGGCGATTTTCCAGGCGAGATCGAGATACACCAATACGGTCCAGGTTTCTCAGCCACTCGTTTTCGAGGTTTTGTCGATACCCTTTTAGTTGCGACTCAGACCCCGATAGAGGCGAGCCTCTCGGAATTACGTTTCTATTTCACAGTTCGTAAAACAGGTTACGGAGAAAGTAGCGAGGAAGAGGCAAGAGCCCTTGCTTTGATTTATACCGGCCATATTGATGAGCAGGCACGCGAAGATATTCCGATCTGGGAGAACAAGGCCTACATCGAGAGCCCCGCCCTCTCCGATGTCGACGGGCCGATTCTTGAGTATCGCCGTTGGGCTAAGCGATTCCAGGTCGTCAAAGTAAAATAGAGCCCTGTTTTATAAATCGTTCTAAACGGGCGTGTTGATAGTGGCAATCGCTTTGATAGAGGCCATCACTTTGATAGAGGACATCGCTTGACTGGAATTCTCTAGATAATTCATGGCCCTGTCACCAATTCTCCTCCCGCATGGGTGATACTTCGAACTATTCCGCAGACAAATTCGCGACCTATGTGGTCAGGGCAGATAGTTCGGAGGAGTATGCGGACACTGCGCGGGAGAAAAGTATCTCTGCAACTACTCGTAGTGCTAGTGGCGCTTAGCGCCTGCACTCGTAGCGGCATAGAGACCGGAGCGAGTGAGGTTAAGCCTGTTGGAGCCTTAGATGCTCCGAGCGGAGTTTTTGGAGATCTCGGGAGAGTCTGCGGCCCCGGTTCAGCCAAAGGGAAGACCGCCCAAGGGGTCTCTAACAATGAGATCGAGGTTGGCACCATCGCCGACCCAGGTTTTGTGGGGAGGCCTGGCCTCAATCGCGAAATTTTTGATGCAGCGCTTGTCTTCACACGGTGGTGCAATGCCGCAGGCGGAATACACGGAAGAAAATTGCAATTAAATCTCCGCGATGCTCGGGTGACCGAGTATCGAGCCAGGATGCTCGATGCGTGCGCAGAGGATTTTGCACTTGTAGGGGGCGGCGGGGCATTTGACGGTACCGGGGTACGCGATCGGCTCGAGTGTCTGCTTCCAGACTTTGCAGTATTCGTTGTTGGGGCTGAGGCGAGGGATGCGGAACTGCTATTTCAGGTTGGTCCAACCCCAATGGATTCTTACCCGGCTGGCGATATCCGTTGGCTCGCTGCTCGTTACCCGACGGCATCTGCACATGTTGGAGCAATAACTGCTGCGTACCCCGCAGGTATTCTGAACCAGAGACAAGCGGAGGCGGCGGCGACTGCAAATGGGATGACCATTATCTATTCAGGTCAGTACAACGCCACCGGAGAGCCGACGTGGATCCCTGTGGCGCAGTCTCTAAAAGTGAGAGGAGTGCGTGGACTCATCTGGACAGGTGAGCCTCAGAACTTGGCTCGCTTAGAACAGGCTCTTGTTGACATTGATTACGAACTTCAATGGATACGTGTGGACCCAAACCACTATGACGCGTCCTTCCTCGATGCCGGTGGAGCGGCAATCAAGAACACGTTTATGAGAGCAGATTTTGTACCGTTTGAGCAAGCGGTTAAGCAGTCGGCCACACGTCAGTATTTAGAATCATTCAAGCGCTTTTTGCCGAAGGGTCGTGCGCGAACATTCCTGGGGTTACAGGCGTTCTCAGCATGGCTGCTCTTCGCTAAATCTGCAGGCGCTTGTGGGAGCCAATTAACCCGAAGGTGTCTAGTGGAGAATGCAGAGAAGATTGGTTCAACAGGCTGGACCGGCGGCGGACTTCAGTCCCCAGTAAACGTCGCTGCCGCAGATCCACCTCAATGCTTTTTGATGATTGAAGCAACGGCGGCTGGGTTCAGGTTCCCTAGTGTTGATAGGACAGACGGCATTTATAACTGCGATACCAAGAATGTGGTGCGAATCCCCGGCGCAGTAAGGAGTGGGTTGCGCCTAGTAGATGTTGGCCGAGAGTATTCTGATTTGCTCTAAATATCGATCCTCTAGCGCTACGTCCTTGCAGGGTGGCCAGAGATCTCGGCAAAATCAGTCAATAGAACAGGATTATTGCCCTCCTTGCCTCGCATAGAGCCAATAATCCTGCGATACTCACAGCCTCGCCGATCGGCGTCATTTAGGGGGAATTAAATGCGATCCAAGTTCTTAGTCAAGACAGTTATATGCGCAACTGCTCTAGCCCTTGTTGCGGCAGGGTGTAGCAGAAGCGACTCCGGCCCCGAGAATGCGGGTACTACCGGTGGCGGAGGCAAAACCACGACAGCGAGCGGTGCATTTGGTTCTCTAAACGATGTCTGTGGGCCCGGTGACGCTAAGGGCGCAACCGCTCGCGGTGTTACAGATACAGAGATTCGAGTTGGAACAGTGGCTGATCCAGGCTTCTCTGGTCGCCCCGGACTCAACCAAGAGTTATTTGACTCTGCCACGGTCTTCACCAAGTGGTGCAACGCCGCCGGTGGAATCGCTGGACGACAGATCAAGGTCGACCTTCTAGATTCAAAGCTCACTGAGTACCGAGCACGTATTCTCGAGGCATGCCAGAACGACTTCTCTCTAGTCGGTGGTGGCGCAGTATTTGATGACGTAGGCCAGAAGGACAGGCTTGAGTGCTTGCTCCCTGATATTGCAGGATTCGTTGTAAGCACGCAGGCGCGCGGCGCAGACCTAATGGTCCAAGTAGTGCCCAACCCGCTCGACACGCTCCCCGTTGGCGACTACAAGTGGCTTGTTGAGCAGTTCCCGGATTCAATCAACAAGGTTGGCGCCCTAACCGGGTCGCTACCTTCAACAATCCTCGTAAAAAACCAAGCGATCGAGGGTGCAGAGTCTCAGGGAATGAAGGTCATTTACGATGCCCAGTACAACGCTGCAGGCGAGCCCACATGGGCCCCTATCGCTCAGACCATTAAGTCAAAGGGGATCAAGGGGATTCTCTGGACTGGTGAGCCCGAGAACCTTGCAAAGCTTGAGATCGGTCTCGCAGATATCGGCTACAAGCTTGATTGGATCAGAGCAGACGCCAATCACTACGACCAGAAACTTCAAGTAACTGGTGGCGGGTCAATTGCCAATACGTATGTGAGAAGCACTGTGTACCCATTTGAGCAAGCCTCAGAGAACCCTGCTACGGAGCAGTATCTAGACCTTTATAAGAAGTACCTCCCGAGCGCCAAGGCCAAGACCTACCTTGGAGTCCAGGCGTTCTCGGCGTGGATTCTCTTTGCTCGAGCAGTGAAGGCATGCGGGAATCAAGTCACGGCAAAGTGCCTGCTTGATGAAGCAAAGCGCATCGGTAGCACGACATGGACCGGCGGTGGACTACATGCTCAGATGAATATCCGCGACCAGAAATCTACGGAGTGTTTCTCGCTTCTGCTCGCAAACCCGAAGGGGTTCACGCTCCCAGATATCGATGCAAATGATTCAATCTTCAACTGCACCGAGGGCAACATTTTAGTCCTTAAGGGTGACTACGGGAAAGGCACGAAGCTTGCCGATGTAGGCAAGTCGATCTCCGACCTTAAGTAGTGATCCTTAAGTAGCAATCCTTAAGTAATGAATAAGCGCTTTAAGAATTGAGATCAAGAAGTTAATTACTCGCACGACCTACTACTTAAGTAGGGGGATGCTTTGGGGCCGGAGAAATCCGGCCCCACTTCCGCCCCGGAGGCATTGTTGGATAAGTTCCTCACATTCACGATCGTAGGGCTAAGCACCGGGGCCATTTACGCGATCATTGCCAGCGGTTTGGTACTGACTTACACGACGACTGGAATTTTCAACTTCGCGCAGGGTGCAATCGGGATGCTCTGCGCCTTCGCTTTTTGGCAGATGTACATAGCGTGGGAATGGCCACTCTGGCTGGCATTGCTCCTCTCTCTGCTCGTCTTGGCTCCCCTAATCGGTGCGTTTATCGATACCGCAATTATGAGAGGCCTTGAGGACACGACAGAGGTCACGCGGCTCGTCGTATCAATTGGACTATTGGTAGGACTAATCGGATTAGCGAACTGGATTTGGAAGCCAGGTGTGAGCCGTAATGTGCCCGCATTTTTTAGCGGGCATTACTTCTCGCTTGCAGATACGCGTGTCACCGGTCAGCAACTGGCCACCATCGCTGTAGCGGTAATAGTGGCGCTCTCGCTCTGGCTATTTCTTCGCCTAACACGCACAGGTGTAGCGATGCGCGCGGTCGTAGACGATCGAGCGCTTGCCTCTCTTAACGGCGCACGCCCCAATAGAGTCTCAATGCTTGCATGGGCTATGGGGTGCACTCTTGCGGGCATCGGCGGAATCCTCATCGTACCCAACGTGGCGCTTGATGCGGGAACACTCTCACTCTTAATTGTGAACGCATACGCCGCTGCAATTATTGGCAGGCTTAGAAGCCTGCCCCTCACATTTCTCGGTGCATTGATTCTTGGTTGCACTGAGGCTTATTTATCTGGGTATCTCAAGAGCACCCCTAATCTTGCCGGGCTCCGCCTCGCCGCTCCCGCAATTTTGCTCTTCATCGTGCTGCTAGTGATCCCGACATCGCGCCTTCGTGGCCGACGCCAGAGTCGCGAATTTTTCCCGATGCCGAGTTGGTCTGGAACCTTCGTCTTCGCTGGGTGTGTTGTATTCAGTGGGGTAGTGCTAGCGACAACGCTCTCAAACTCAGACGCCGTGACTTATGGACGCATATTTGCGGTGGGCATACTTGCCCTCTCACTAGTTCCATTAGTCGGTTTTGCTGGGCAGATATCGCTTGCCACGCTCTCCTTCGCCGGGATCGGCGCATTGGTATTTGGGCATTTGGGGGCAGGTGGGAATCCTCTTGCGCTAGTTCTTGCTTTCGTTATTCCGGCGGCAGTCGGTGCATTAATAGCGCTCCCTGCGCTGAGGCTCTCTGGAATTTATTTGGCATTGGGGACGGCCGGCTTCGCGGTAGCGCTCGACCGATGGATTTTCAACCTTGCAGATTTTAATATTGGGCCGGTACACATCAGCCTCTTCGAACTTGGATCGACAGAGGTTGCACCGCTCAATATTTTCGGATACTCCTTCAACACTCCATCGCGCCAAATGGTTCTTGTCAGCGTTGCGTTTGCAGTTCTCTCCATCGCAGTTGTAGGGGTGCGTAGGAGTGCCTATGGACGACGCCTTCTTGCGATGAAATCAAGTGAGGCTGCATGCGCGACTCTCGGTCTCAACCTGGTGGGTACGAAGCTCACTGTGTTCGCGCTCTCCGCAGGGATCTCAGGTGTAGGCGGGGCAATCTTGGGTACGCAACTCAGGTCTATCAGCCCACAGAACTTCGACTTTGTGAGCGGTCTCCCTGTGCTGCTCCTCACCGTTGTTGGCGGGATTGGTGCTGTCGGCGGGGCTTTGTTTGCAGGGGTTTCATTAATGGGCATCCTGCCGCTTCTCGCTCTTCTTGGCGTATTCTTCGCGAATGTTGCAGGACTGCTCCCTGGTATTGCAGGGGTAGGGCTTGGTCGCAACCCGAATGGATCTATACATGACATTAGAGATGGGTTCGAGCCAATTATGCGCTATCGCCCAGCCATAATTTGGCTAGCGATTGTCATACCAGCGGTATGGATTCTGAGGCTCGCTGGCATTTACGGTAACGCTGTCTTCTTTCCACTTCTTGTTCTCTCTCCCGTTGTAGCCGTAATTTTTGCGACTCTCAAAATTGGTGGAGTAGAGCAGACCCCAACGGTTGAGGAAATACCGCTTGAATGGAAGGGCTTTATCGAGCCATGGAAAGAGAGCGATCTCATTGAGTTAGATGCGGCACTTGGAATTAACGAAGTGAGCATCCATGTCGCTCCTTGAGATCTCGGAAGTATCGGTTCGGTTCGGCGGGAACCTTGCCCTTGATGGGGTAACGCTCGCTGCAGAGGCTGGCGAGATAACTGGCCTGATCGGGCCAAATGGTGCAGGGAAAACAACGCTTTTCAATGTAATTACTGGTCTCCAGTCGCCTACGTCTGGTCGAGTTATTTTGGCTGGGCGCGAACTTAGAAAGCTCTCGCCGACGAGGCGGGCGCGTCTTGGAATGGGGAGAACATTCCAGCGTTTGGAGCTTTTCGGGATGCTGAGCGTTCGCGAGAATATTCGTGTTGCAGCAGATATTTACAAGTCCTATAGCGGATCCAAAGACGATCCAGCGCAGGTAGTCGAGGCAATGATCGACAAAGTTGGGCTGCGCTCTGTCGCTGATGCAAGGGTTGACGCTCTACCAACGGGGCAGTGTCGACTTGTGGAGCTGGCTCGTTCACTTGCTACACGACCAAAGGTGCTACTGCTAGATGAACCAGCATCGGGGCAGGATGATACTGAGACAGTCGCATTCGCTCTTCTACTCAGAGAGTTAGCTGCTGAGGGCATGGCTGTGGTGCTCGTTGAGCATGATGTTGCGCTGGTAATGGAGGTATGCGCAAAGGTGCATGTCCTCGATTTTGGGAGAGTTATTGCCTCCGGGGAGCCCGCCGATATTCAGACCGACTCGGCTGTACTCGCGGCATATTTAGGCTCGGGTGCTAAGTGAGTACGCAGACTCCACTCCTGGAGCTCAGCGGGATACACGCGGCGTACGATCGAATCGAGGTTCTGTTCGATGTCAACCTTGTTGTAAATGAGGGGAGCGTGGTGGCGCTACTCGGGCCCAACGGAGCGGGTAAGACAACACTGCTCAAAGTTGCGTGTGGGCTCATGTCGCCTATCTCTGGAGATGTTCTTTATGCCGGCAAGAGGGTGAACGGCACACGACCCGAGGAGCTTGCTCGACGCGGAATATCAATGGTCCCAGAGGGAAGGGGAGTGTACCCAAACCTGAGCGTGCGCGAGAACCTGAAGATGATGACCTACACAGGGGTCCCGCTCTCCCAGATTGAGGAGATCGCATTCGGGCGTTTTCCAAGGCTTGCTGAGCGCTCACGCCAATTAGCGGGCACCATGTCAGGCGGGGAGCAGCAGATGCTTGCTATGGCTCGCGGATTAGCTACCAACCCCGCAGTCTTGATCCTCGATGAGCTCTCGATGGGGCTCGCCCCGATCATCGTTGAGGAACTTTATGAGATTGTTGCGCAGGTGGCGCGCAGCGGAGTCTCTATCCTTGTAGTTGAGCAGTTCGCTAGCTCTGTACTTGGTGTAGCTGACCGTGCTGCCATCATGGTTCATGGTCGTATCGTTAGAGACGGAACACCGGCTGAGTTAGAGAGTGAATTGTCGCACGCATATCTAGGGAATCAACAGGAAAGTAGCGGGGGAGAATTATGAACGCTGAGCAGACAGATCGAGTAGCGCAGTTCAGGTCAGAGATGGAGCAACTCGGCGTCAAAGATCCATCGCAGGGGCGCGACCGTCTCTGGATGAGAATGGCGGTCGGTTTAATGGTCGCTGGTCTGATCATTGCCATAGCGGCTTATCCGCTCGCCGCAGTGGGGAACAACCTTGAGCAGGGTCAGGCGATAGTGCAAGGCATACTTGGATTAACTGCTGCGGTAGTTGGATCGGCGCTCTTTCTGCGTTACTCATTCGCCAATTTTCTCCGATTCTGGATGGCTCGCCTCTCCTATGAGCAGCAGGCTCAGGCGGATCGTATTATCGGTAGCCGCTAACTTGATCTTGTTGGTCTGGCCTTAATCGGCGGTTTTGATGCCCTGCGCTGCTACGGTAAAAGGCCATGGAGTTTCGACGTATTCACG
>CALQAT020000013.1:0-23373 GCA_943328625.2 Bordetella parapertussis
GGCCCTCTGCCAACTGACACTGACATGCTTGAGTTTAAAGCGATTCAGACCTACGAGAACGGCGAAGTCGTGCGTTGGATTGAGCCCACACCTGCCAGCGGAGAAGAGCCCGAGAAGCCAGCACCGACACTCGAGCTCACTGCCAGCACTGGAGACGCCCACGGGGGCGGGACCAAGGAAGCAGCAAGCAGCACTTCAGATAGTGACTCCAACGCTCTTGGCATCATTGCCGTAGTCGTTGCCGGACTTGCACTTGTAACCGGAGTTGCAGCATTCTCGAGAGCCAAAGGCGCTAAGGCTTAACAACGCTTTAGTTCTCAGTTAGCAAACCGAATTAGAGAGGGGCGTCACCGGAAGGTGGCGCCCCTTCTTATGCTCTAGCGCGAGCCAGTCTTTGAGCTACCTGACACTTGCGAGCGTGCTCTATTTAAGGGACAGCTCTATTTAAGGGACTGCTCTACTTAAGGGACTGCTCTATTTAAGGGACAGCTCTATCTAAGGGACAGCTCTATCTAAGGGACAGCTCTATTTAAGGGACAGTCCAAAACTTGCAGTCGGTAGGAGTGGTTGGAGCGTAGATCGCCGGGTTCCAAGTTGCACCGGTCTTGGTGATTGCTGTTACACAGAACTTGAGAGTATTTCCAGCAACTGTAGCGATCGAACCCGAAGTAGAGGTTGCGATTCCTTTGTTTGATGTGCTCTGCGTCTTTGTAGAGAGAAGGACGTCTCCCTTGTACCAACTTCCAACCACTGATGCGCTGGAAATTAGA
Organism: Bordetella parapertussis; assembly: GCA_943328625.2. GTDB lineage: Bacteria > Actinomycetota > Acidimicrobiia > IMCC26256 > IMCC26256 > IMCC26256. The sequence continues at coordinate 771 of CALQAT020000013.1, forward strand.
ACTCCGGTTGCACTCTTCACTGTGATCGTGGCGGTCGCCGTGCTAGTAGTTGTGCTCTTGACGCCAGTGACCGTAAAGGCAGATATATCCATCGGCGTTGTGACGACGATCTTTGTCGTCGCAGCAACCGACCTAAGTCCACGAGAATCTGTCACATAGAGAGTGGCTGTAAAGGTTCCCGCAGCGGTATATGTAAATGAGGGCTTGGCGAGGCTTGAGGTAGTGGTACCGGTACCGAAGGTCCAGGCGTAGGTAAGCGCTTGGCTCTCAGGGTCAGTTGAGGTTGACCCATCAAAAGCAACTACCAATGGGAAGGTCCCAGCGGTCGGGGTTGCAGTTACGCGTGCTGTAGGCGCAAGATTTGCAGTAACCGTTATCGGAATAGATGCACTCGAGGTCTGGCCCAGCGGGTCTTTTACCGTCAGGGTCGCAGTAAATGTGCCGGCCGTTGTATAGGTAAATGAGGGCTTGGCGAGCGTTGAGGTAGCGGTACCGGTACCGAAGGTCCAGGCATATGTAATTGCTCCGGACTCAGGGTCGCTAGAGGTTGAGCCATCAAAAGCAACGACAAGCGAGGCAAGCCCAGATGTGGGGGTTGCGGTTACACGTGCAGTAGGTGCGAGGTTGGTGGTCTGCGAATAAGTAGCGTTAATCCTGTAGCTACCAAGGCTGCCGTAGTCCGAGTAACCAGTTGATGCTGCAGTACCCGCACCAACTCCATCGACAGTCAGCGTGTAGAGCCCTGCGGTAAGCGTCTGGGTAATGGATGCAGACATTCCAAATGCAACATCACCATTCGTAGTACCCGAGAGTGGATCGTCTGTCGCTACAACCGTGCCGGCGTTGTTCTTCAGAGTGAGTTTTATATCGAGATCGGGGCTAGTCGCAGATGGGGTTGCAGCGAAGGTTGCAGTACCCGCAGCAACATTAAAACTAAAGACGTCAACATCTACAGCGGTGCTTATAACTCCGTCAATCGTCGCAGGAGCGGCGGAGACATAGGTTGCAGTCGCTGTTGTGCTCCCATAGTCATCGGTTTTAAGGGGCAAGCCGTTAGTGCCCATCACCGTAAAATCATCTTGCGTGTTATTAGCGCCGGTGTACTCGCCCTTGCTCCACTGCGTAATTGGAACGTAGTAACTAGCGCCCATGATCGGCGCCCAGCTCCCCTGGCCTTGGTAGTAGCCGGCGGTAGCGGTGCCATCATGACTCAGCCCTACGTTGTGCCCAACTTCGTGAGCAGTCGCCTCGGCTACATACTTCGGGTTATCGGTGACGCCGTTCTGAAAAATCAATGCAGGCTGGTAATAGTCGTGGTTGGTGCCGGTGAGGCCATAAACGCCTACATATGCGATCCCACCACAGTTGCTACTGCACGTCGATGCGTAGAGAGTGGTGCCGTTCGCACAGTTTGTGGTGCTCTTGGTAATTACAGCCCGAGCTCCGTAATTGACATCAGTCGTTGTGTCACGGGAGAGATTGGCCGCAGTTGGCTCCTCAGTCGTTACGTCTACGTTGAACGGCGCGTAGTCCTCAGCTACTCGACGCCAGACGCTCTGGATATTTGCCAGCTCACTCGATGTGAATGTTGTGCCGTCGGCATCACTCGAATATGGATCGGCATAGCAATCTCCACCGGTGCTTGCGTTCCATGCAGTACCCGAGAGCATGTGTCCGTTGAAGTCGAGATAAATAAGGCGCGTCGCGCCAGGGAGGCTATGCAACAAGAAGGTATTGGCATCTGGGTAAGTTGGATCAAGCGTGCTCGACTTCGTTGGCAGCACTGCTGATTGGGGAACGGCCGCATCTACATATAGGAGTCGATCGTCCCCATCGACGCGCAGAGCTTTGTCTTTAGAGAACTCGCCACGCAGTTTGGCCTCACTCATTCCATTACGCGCTGCAATAGCTGGGAGCCTCGAACCTAGGTGGCTAATGGCAGACTCTCCGGACCATCGCTGTGCGGTACCAGGGATCGACTCTGCGGGAGTCGCTGCGGCAACAAGTCCGAGAAGAGATACGACAGCAGTCGCAGCTAGTGCTCGATTAAATCTGCTCATTCGGTCTTGCCTTTCGCTACTGCTTTTTTATACCCAAAAGGGAGAGCTAATGGAGAGTCGGCCACTACTCAATGCGTTGAGTCTGCCACGGAAAGAAAGGTAATTCAACTCGTAATAACGTGGATATTTGATAATTATGGCGCTCAAAATGAGGCAAAGAGCCCAGAAATAAGGGAGTTACGACAGCATTTGACCCTCGCTATCGAATGAGGGTTGGAATAACGACGGACTCCAAGCAGTTACACCCCATGCAGGCCCGGCCTCATAAATAATTGAGGCCTGGTCATGCGCCAAAGATCCAGAAGACAGCATCCAGAAGACAGCATCCAGAAGACCCTGAGAGACCCGGCTCTGTGAAGGGCTGGCAACCGATCTCCGCCCTCGGGCGAGGCCACGGTGCCAATGCCGGGAACGATGAATGAGGAGAAGCAAATGAGTAAACCCGCCAGTAAACCTACCGGTGCAGCGCGCGCTGCTGTCAAGAAGACCGGCTTCACGACAAAGAAGCCCGCCGCAAGCAGGGGCCGGCGCAAGGAACTCGGTGACGAGGGGTTTGTTCCACTCCCCCCACGCGTCTCGACTACATGCCAGCGATACCTCAACGGACACAACGTTCATTTTATGGTTGTGATGGGCAACATTCGACACCACAAGAGCAAGCCATGCAAGGTGCTCTCAGTCGCAGATGACGGAACCATCGTCGTGAAGATCGGCCGCAAGACCCTCACTCTCTGGTCCCACGACCCCACTTTTCTGAGTAAATGCGTTGGGCCAAATGGAGCTGAATCGTGGTGGTACGAGTCTCGAATTTTAATGGTTCAGGGGCCCGACGGTACGAGTAGGGGCTTTCAACTCGGCGAAGAGCCATCCGAGTGCACATATATTGAGCGGCCAACCTTTAACGAGGAGTACTACGCAATTCGACGGGAGGACGACCCGGCCGAAGACGACCCGGACAACTGGGCTTAATGGCGGATCTAAGTTAAAAACTTAGGGCTTAATTTTACCGACGATTCGAGGCATAGCGATTCGAACATCGACGCCCGGGGACCACCGAGCAATCGGCGTGCCGGTCGGTAGGGGCAATCCTGCGGCGCCCAGAAGAGACTCGTCACAGTGAAGCACCTCGGCTTCATGTATTGGCCACGCGTCATGGTGGATATTCGCCCAGAGTCTGCGCGAACCAAATACCGATCCAAGTGCCCAACGCGCTGTTAGAAAATGGTCAAGCTCCGTGAGTTCACTCGCCATGAGTTCTCTCCCGACGCGCACCGTTACCGAACTCGATGCTTCACCGCGCGGCCACTTGCGACGCGATGTATAAGTACGAATCTGCGCATCTCCATCGGCTTGCTCGCTCATCGTCATTGACGACCAGCAGTAAGGAAGACCATAAGTAACTCTTGCCACCAACGCTGGCAGCATGCGCGATACGTCGAGGCTGAAGAACCACACTCCCCTCCTGCCGTTTTCGTCGCGAATATAAGTTCGCACATTGGTCTCAGGGAAGGTCGAGAGTGGCCCAAGGGCGGGTGTCCTCGGCAATCGAATTCGCCGCATGTGGAATGGAATCAAGCCGACCCATGCAACACCGTCAAACGTGTCAACGGTAAAACCATTAGGCAAAAATGCCTGGATAACTGAGGGCTCATACTGCCAATGCAGTGCGGTGAGGTTGTACCAACCCTGGAGCATGACCGGTCGCCTTACCTCAACGGTAGGTTCGATCGAGATCGGTTCGGGTTCTGTGGTCGTCACCTAAGCCCCTTATGAAGAGTGATTTAAGTATCCAACCAGAAAACTTTCCATGAATGGGAATACTTGAGGATCTTGTTTGGTTTCATGCTCCAAGACGTGATCATTCAAGAGCGTTTTTGTTCAAGTCTTGAAATACCAATCCATCAGGAAGTCCTGAGAGACCCGGCTCTGTGAAGGGCTGGCAACCAGTCTGCCGCCGCCTCATATCTCCATTCGCCCGATGCAACCGCAAGAACTGCCGACTCCGCAGCATCTATTTCGGGTGATTTAATCCAAACCCAGTCATTGATTTCAATGAACAAACGCAGAGCTACCCATGCAGCGCGCTTATTGCCATCCGGGAGTGGATGGTTGCGCGCGAGGTGAACTAAGAGCACCGCCGCCTTATCGACAAAATCCGGATAGAACTCGGTATCACCAAAGCCCGCCGCGGGCGAGCGCAACGCGGAGTCGATAAGACCGAGATCTGCAGCCCAAATGACAGTCGCAGTATCAAGGCCGGTAACGGCCGCAGCAATCTCTATGTAGTCGACAAGATCAAGGTAACTAACCGTCACTTCGCAAGGCGCTCAAGCAACTCACGGTCTTCGTTGATGATCTTCTGCACTCGGGCCTTGAACTTAGGGTCCTTGCTCCGTCGCTCAAGTGACTCTACGAGTGCCTGCTTTACGGTTTCATTTACGCTCTGCCCCTCAATTCGGGCCAATGCCTCAGCATCCGCGGCAAGGTCGTCAGGCAGGCGAACAGTGAGGTTTTTCGTCATGACACCATGATACCACTACACCAACGGGCGAGCGCAAGGAAGACCCAATAAGACAAAGATTCGCACCCCAGAAGGGCTCTTCGTGCAGACGCGACGAACGCGCCTCCTAGGAGGCGCGTTCGCAACAACTCGTGAATGTCGTGAAACTAGGCTATGTGGATGCCTGAGATGGCGCGTGCGACTACCAAGCGCTGAATCTCTGAAGTCCCCTCGAAGATGCTGTAGATCTCGATCCGCTACGCAAAATAGCGGATTCTCCAAGGCTTTTCAAAGGTTTCTACCCGCCTGCTGTGTCAGCGCGTCACAGTTTGCGTTCACTCGAGGCCGACTGAGGCAGCGATTGCGTGGCGCGATGACTCGGGCACCGTGTGGCTATGACCATGCACATCGCCCTCAGTCCCTCACCCACATGGACCATGGACCATGGAGGACATCGTCGCACAGCAGCGCACCGGGGATCTCTGCTGGCTTTGGCTACGTCGAGACAGAAGGTGACTTCTCGGCCGCAGCAATCATGGCTGGATCAGTCGCGAACCTGTGTTCTGGTTTTACGCGGCGACAGGCTGTTCCTGCAGTGAGCTCCGCCAGATCATCGCGAGGGCGAGGCCAATCACTCCGAAGGCGATCGCCAGCGCGCCCACGGCGGCCCACCCGTACGCGAAGTAGCACGCCGGCGCGACCGTCGAACCAATGGCGCCGCCGATGAAGTACATGACCATGTAGATCGCGTTCACCCGCCCGCTGAGCGCGGGGTATCGACGTTGGAGCGCGCTGAGGTTCGCACCATGAGCGAGGCCTGTGCCGATGTCGATGATCAGTGCGCCGACCGCGAGCCATATGACACTGTGCAAACCCCACGTTGCGACGAGCCAGCCTGTGGTCGCGATCGCACTGCCGATCGTCGTCGCACGGAAGTACCCGCCACGGTCGACCCAGCGGCCGGCGCGTGGAGCGGTGAGTGCACCGCCGAGGGCGACGAGCGCGATCACCGCAGCCGCGGTGGGCCCACGTCCGTACCGATCACTCAACTCGAACGCGTAGGTCGACCAGAAGCACATGAAGGACCCGAAGATCATCGCCCCGATGAGGGCGTGCCGACGGAGCGGCTGGCAGGTCCGCACGAGGTGGACGATCGACCTCATCGCCTCGCCGTAGGTCGTGTGCTCGGGGTTCCGGCTCGGGGGCAACGCCCGGCTGAGGACCGCCGCGGAGACGAGGGTGGCGAGCGCGAGGACGAAGTAGATCGCTCGCCACGAGATGGCTGCGCCGAGGAATCCGCCGAGCACGCGTCCGAGGAGCACGCCGGCGAGGACGCCTCCGAGGACGGTCCCCACGGCGTGGCCTCGGGTCTCCGGCGGGCTGAGGACGCCGGCGTAGGGCGTGAGCACCTGCGAGGCGCACAGCACGGCGCCGAGGATCGGCGCCAGCAGGATCAGCATGGTGGGGCTCTGGGATGTGCCGACGGCCGCGAGTGCGACCGCAGCGAGGAGTTGGAGCACGACGACGAGTCGTCGTCGTGCCGTGACGTCGAAGAGGGGGACGACGAGCGCGAGCCCGACCGCGTAGCCCCACTGGGTCAGGGAGGGAACGACGGCGACTGTGTGTTGGGCGACGCCGAAGCTCGTCGCCATCGATGGGAGGAGCGGCTGGTTGCAGTGGATGCCGGCCGATCCGAGTGCGGCACCCGCGGTCATCAGGATCAGCGTGGACCGATGGAGTGCGCCGGGTCCCGATCCGTTGGTGACGGTCATCGGGGCTGGCCCGTCCAATGGTCGTGTGGACCGACGGTCCCGCCCGCCGGGATCCCGTAGGCGGCGCGCACCGCATCGAGGGGCTCGGCGATGAGCGCGATCCAATCCCACGCCGGGATCGCGATGTCCGTTGTGGTGCGGTCGCCGCGCTCGGCGGCGGCGGCGATCCGATGCGGGTCGAGTGTGGACCGCGCGGGATCGAAGAACCCGAGGCGGATGCCTTGGTGCCACTGGAGGAGGACGACGGCGATGTACGCCGTCGCGTCGGCTCGCGCGTTCGCGGCGGTGAACACGGCTAGGCAGATCTCATCCTCGAGGGATGTGCTGTACGCGGTCAGCACGTGGTGGGCGTCGTGACGTCCGATGATCTCGAGCGGAGGTTCGCCCGGCGAGCCGGGGATCGGGAAGCCGGTCTGCGCGTAATAGCGGGCGAGTTCGGCGCCGACGGTGCCGGGCTCGGCCGTCTCGAGTGCATGTCGGAGTGCTTCGACCTCGGCGGGTGGCGTATCGATCACCTGCAGGTGGCCGGCGAGACGATCGCGGACGACCTCGACGTCGTCGCCGGTCTTCCAGGCGAGCATCCGCCGGAAGATGTCGGCCTCCGCGGCGATGGCGTCCCGGGAGGCGGTCGCTTCGAGGTCCTGGGTGATCGCAGTGTCAGCGCCGAGGTGGCGGGCGAGGTCCCGCGCGGCGTGCAGCGCTGGCGCGTCAGGGCGACGAGCGAAGAGCGCGATGAGGATCGCCGCGTGCATGGCCTCCTGACGGTCATCGGCTGTGGCGAGCCAGGTAGCGATCTGGGTCCGCGCCCGCTCGGCGTCCGGCCACGGATCCGTCTTCGCGATGAGGGCGGTGAGGTCATCCATGGCGGCACCGCCGTGGACGTGGCCGACGGTCTCCGCCATCGACCGGACGAGCGCGGCCTCGTCGCCGGCGAACGGTCGAGTCACCCCGGCCGTGGCGACGTACCGCATCGCGCCGATCATCCCGCGTCGCGCATCGTCGGTGCTGTGTACGAAGAGCCCCATAGGTCTAGTAGGTTAGCGACAGCTTGCCCCGAGGTCAGGAGAGATGCGCGTGATGCTGCCCAAGACGGTCGAGGACTTCGGACGCGCGTTCGCGATGGTCGAGCCGGAAGGGCTCGAGGGGTACGTCGACGGCGGATCCGGGCGCGAGGTCACCGTCCGACGCAATGTTGAGGCGTGGGACGCTATCGAGGTGCGTCCGAGGGTGCTCCGAGGCGCGAGCGCGCCGGACCTGTCGACCACGGTGCTCGGCGTCGCGGAGCCGCACCCGGTGATGGTCGCGCCGGTCGGGTTCCAGCAGTACGTGCACACGGATGGCGGAGTCGAGGCGGCTCGCGGGGCGGTGGCCGCCGGTGCGCGCTACGTGCACTCGACCTTCGGTGCGGCCAGCTTCACCGAACTCGAAGCCGTCGAGGGCTTGCGCTGGTGGTTCCAGCTCTACGCGTTCACGGATGACGGGCTGAACCGGGCGCTCATCGAGCGGGCCGCCGAGGCCGGAGCGGAGGCGGTCGTGTTCACCGTCGACCTCGCGGTGCTGGCCCACCGCGAACGGGATGCCCACTCGGGGTTCGTGCTCCGCGGGAACCGTGAGGTGCCCTGTGTCGCCGACGTCGGGTACGCCGACGCTCGGCTCGCACCGGTCTGGGCTTCCCTGGATCACGATATCTCGTTCGCCCACCTCGACCGCTTGGTCGCCGATTCGCCGGTGCCGGTGCTCGTCAAGGGCGTGCTCAGGGCCGATGACGCCGTCGAGTGCGTAGGCCACGGCGCGGCCGGGGTCGTGGTGTCGAACCACGGCGGCCGACAGCTCGACACCGCCGTGCCGACGTCGATCGCATTGCCCGAGGTGGTCGACGCCGTGGGCGGGCGCGCAGAGGTCATCGTGGACTCCGGAGTTCGTTCTGGTCTCGACGTCGCCAAGGGCCTCGCGCTCGGCGCGAGCGCGGTGATGGTCGGACGACCCGTGCTGTGGGGCCTCGGCGTCGGCGGCTCGGCGGGGGTGGAGCGGGTGCTGCAACTCCTCGTCGACGGACTGACCAACGCGATGTCGCTGTCGGGTGCTCGCAACGTGGGTGAACTCGATCGCTCTCTGCTCTCCCGGCCCTGAGGCGCGAGCGGCCGACGGGAACGCAGTCCTCCTCACCTGTCTGCGTGTGGTGGCGCACTGAAGATGTGGCCGCAACCGGTGTCGATAAGCCGACGCTCTTCAACGGATTGCATGACTACATGCGAACTGGGATCACGGAGAGGATGTTCTCCATTATCGCAACGAATAAAACGCTCACGAAACTCTCAGTGAAGGTCAACTACGACCAGGTCACCGAGGCGGATGAAACCTTCCAGATCATCATCGACAAAGTCACCGCGCAGATTCAATAAGACCGAGATTCGCACCCTAGAAGGGCTCTTCGTGCAGACGCGACGAACGCGCCTCCTAGGAGGCGCGTTCGCAACAACTCGTGAACGGCGTGGGGCTAGGCTATGTGGATCCCTGAGATGGCGCGTGCGACTACCAGGCGCTGGATCTCTGAGGTGCCCTCGAAGATGGTGTAGATCTGGATCACCCACGTAAAATAGCCCATTCTCGCAGGCTTTTCGAAGGTTTCTACCGTCCTGCTGTGTCAGCGCGTCACAGTTTGTGCTCACTCGTGGCCGACTGAGGCAGCGATTGCGTGGCGCGATGACACGGGCACTGGAGGGTCCCGGTGATCGCTCGATGGCCCCGACGCCGAGACGCCATTCGGGTAGATAACTGTTACTCGAGACCCTCTACCCAACCCTTGCGCGAGAGTGCCCCGACCAGAAGGTCGGGGCACTGTCGCGTACATATCTATCTTCAGCCGATTACTCGGGAGTGTCGTCAGCAAGGATCGCAAACATCACCGCGACCACTTCTGGATCCGACCGTTACGGGAGTCCGCGACATAGATGTTGCCCGAAGCATCCACCCACACGTCAGTCGGCTCGTTTAGCTGGTTCGCCTCCGCACCCTGCCCGTTGCCACCCGCGACCGTCACACCCGAAGTAGCACCGGGCGCCCACCGCTGTACCCGATGGTTGACCCAGTCGGCGACATAGATGTTTCTCGAGCTATCGACCGCCACGCTAGTAGGGGTGTTGAGCTGATGCGCAGCCGAGCCGGCTCCGGGGGCACCAGCTACGCTCACACCCGAAGGCGCACCAACTGCCCAGTTCATCACCCGGTGATTAAGGGAGTCCGCGACATAGACATTGAAACAACAACCCCGCGCCACGCCGGAGGGGGTGTTTAGCTGGTTCGCCTCCGCACCACGCCCGTTGCCACCCGCGACCGTCAAACCCGAAGTCGCATCCGCCGACCATCGCACCACCCGATGGTTGTAAGTGTCGGCGACATAGACGGTTCTCCAGTTATCGACCGCCACGCGACAGGCGTAGTACAGCTGGTTCGGATCCGAACCCGCCCCGTTGCCACCCGCGACCGTCACACCCTCCGTTGCACCCGGCGCCCACTTCGTCACCCGATAGTTGTTGAGCTCTGCGACATAGATGTTTCTCTCGCTATCGACCGCCACGCCACAGGGGCCGGCTAGCTGGTTTGCAGCGTTGCCTCTCCCGTTGCCACCCGCGACCGTCACACCCTCCGTTGCACCCGGGGCCCACTTCGTCACCACATCTCTGTACCAGTCGGCGACATAAACGTTGAGATCAATATCAACCGCCACCCCCAACGGGGAGATTTTCCCTAATGAAGTATTTAGAGAGGCCGAAGCGACCCCGGAGGGGACGCTCGCGACCGTCTCAACGTTCTTGTATTCCGACACAGTGGTAACCAGGGTGCCGCTGCGCTGCGATTTGTCGTTACCGCCGCTGCGATCAATAGCAACCCATGCCACCCCAACTACCACGATAAGAGCGACCGCTAACCCCAGATAGGACCGCTTTCGTCTTGATGACCGCTTCCCGCTGCTTTCATTCGCAGTATCCACGGCGCTCTCTCCTCTGTAGGTTCAATCTTCGAACGAGCAAAGAGTAAAGCATTAGTTAATTAGAAAACAATTACAATTTGGTCCCGACCAAAAGGTCGGGGCACTCTCGCATACATATCTATCTTCAGCCGAAGACTCGGTCGGGCCCGTTGGACGCGTCACAGTGTCACAGTTCCGCGTCACAGCGCGTCACAGCGCGTCACAGAAACACGTCCGCGCCGGTCCCCTGGTGGCAGAACGTGACCGTTCTACCACTAGGAGCACACGGCGCGGTAGCAGTGCTAGATGGGCCTCGGCGAGCCAAAAGCCCAGTACTGGAGCGGGTTTCCCTAGGCTATGTGGATGCCTGAGATGGCGCGTGCGACTACCAAGCGCTGAATCTCTGAGGTGCCCTCGAAGATGGTGTAGATCTTCGAGTCTCGGTGCCACTGCTCTACTGGGTGGTCCTTCACGTAACCAGCGCCACCAAGAATCTGAATGGCTTCGTCAGTTACCTTGACAGCAACTTCACCGGCAACGAGCTTGGACATCGAACCCTCACCAGATGTGAACTGCTTGCCGTTGTGCCCCATCCAGCAGGCGCGCCATACGAGCAAGCGAGCGGCATCGATACTGATCTTCATGTCAGCAAGCTTGAACGCAATCGCCTGGTTCTCGATGATTGCACGACCAAATGCCTTGCGCTCTTTCGCGTAATCAAGCGAGTACTCGTATGCCGCTCGTGCGATACCAAGTGCTTGTGCGCCGACCAACGGACGGCTGGCCTCAAAGGTGCTCATTGCTGCCTGCACCTTGCTGCTCTTACCCTCACGTGCACGTGCAATGCGAGCGTCGAGTTTCTCCTTGCCACCAAGTAGGCAACGCCCGGGGACGCGAACATCGTCGAAGATGACTTCAGCAGTGTGGCTAGCGCGAATCCCCATCTTTGAGAACTTCTGCCCCATCGAGAGTCCCTTAGTGCCAGGAGGAACAACGAAGGATGCATGCCCACGGCTCTTGAGCTCTGGCTCAACCGAAGCAACTACTACGTGGACGGTCGGAACCTTGTCGATTCCACCGTTAGTAATCCATGTCTTGGCGCCGTTGATAACCCACTCGTCTGTTGCAGCGTCGTAGACAGCGCGTGTGCGAAGCGATGACACATCAGAACCAGCATCTGCCTCGCTTACGGCGAATGCTGCCATGTGAATCTTCTCTGGGGTACCGAAGCACTCAGGGAGCCATTCACCGATCTGCTCAGGTGTACCGCTACCGATGATTCCCGAGACACCTAGCGTCGTGCCCATAATCGCAAGGCCAATACCTGCGTCACCCCATGCAAGCTCTTCGCTCATAAGCGCAAACGTGAGCCCTGTCGGATCGGCGAATGCGTTGGAGACGAAATCAAGTGAGTAGAGGCCAACGTTTGCTGCCTCCTGGATGACATCCCATGGAGTCTCCTCGAGCTCGTCATACTTCGCCGCTACAGGGCGAATGACATCAACAGAGAAGTCGTGCACCCACTTTTGAATAGTGAGTTGATCCTCATTGAGGTCGAGGGAGAAGTCAGCCATGGTGTTGCCTCCTAATAATTTCTGTTTGGTTAGCTCTGTTTAGGTGCCGAGTGATCCGCTCACTTCGGCCCGTAAGTTACCGGTCGGTAACCCAATACTACACGAGGAGTCGCTGAGCGCTCAAAGCATAGAAAGGCCAATATCCTTGAGTAATAGCCTCTAGCAACCGTGCCTCTTGACACAGCAGTCTGCAAGAACCACTCTCTTTCGAAACCATCCTCTTCAAGAACCATCTCTACGTATATCTCGAGGCATATGATGATAAGGAACTAAATCTCCAACGCCATGGGTAGGCGTATGACCAGATCTATTCGTCGGCCCCAATTTTTATGACTTCGACCACCGACATAAGGAGAATTTAGAATGAAACGACAACTTGCAATATGGGTAACAATCGCCGCTCTCGTGAGCATGGGCCTCTCAGCCTGCAGTAGCAGCAGCGATGGGCTTCCATCGGCATCGACGGTCACGGTCTCTGAGTGGATTGTCCAGCCGAAACCTGCTGAGGTCAAGAACGGTCAGGTAAAAATCACCGCCGATAATGTTGGGAGCGAGGATCACGAACTCTTGGTTTTTAGAGGAATTAAAGCTGATTTGCCTCTCAAGCCCAACGGGTCCGTCGACGAAGACGCTGCCGAGGAGAATGTTGTCGGAGAAATTAGTGACATTGCGGCGGGCTCAACCAAGAGCAAGACGTTTGATCTTGAACTTGGAGGCGAATACACGATCTTCTGCAATATTGAGCACGAAGCTGTAACGGGAACGAATGGCGGTTCAGATACGGATTACGTTAGCCATTACAAAAATGGAATGGTCGCCACCCTAACCGTTAGCGCTAATAACTAGATTTCTCTGGTAGTTATCTAGTTATCAAGCAGAAGAGCGATCCGGCGCGCGTTGTTTGCTTGCGAATACTCAGATCCGCATCTCAACTCTCAGAAGATTCGGCTGCTTTTGAGAGCGAGTTTGCCAACCCTCGTATCAAAATGCGCGCCAGAACAAACTTCCAGAATGACCCTAGAAAACGTGGCCTTGCATCGAAAGTACCCGCCCACTCGATTCTCGTGCCGCTGCCTACCGGTATGAGCTGCACATCTGCGCAGTAGCCGTCGATAGGCAGACCGCTTAAAAGTTGATAGGCGAGGTGTCTCGGGGGGTCGAAGAGAATTACCTCTTCAAAACTGTGAACTGGCCCAGCACCGAAATCACGGATCGCACCGACGCCGTGTGGGGCCGGCTCGCCTTCTCTCTTGTAGCGCGCAGCGGGGACTCGCGACCAACGTGGCCATGAAGTTGCGTCGGCTAGTAATTCCCAGACGCGTTCAGGTGATGCACTTGAATTCGCTACTACGACGAAACTCTTGCTGCCCACTCGAGTTGACTAACGAATCGTGATACGAGCGCCAGGATTCGCGCAGGCCACGCATACAGGCTCCGGCACATATCCCCATCGAATCAAGTATCCAAACATCCAACACCCAAGGCAGAATCCAGCGAAGGCCTCGAGTGAGGCAGCGATCGTTAGCAGGCTGATAACAACAAGCGCTGCACCATCCGCTGCGAAACCAAAGTGAAGAATGAGTGCGGTCAGACTAAACGTGGCACCAATGCTCTGAGCAAATCTCTTGGGCGGGCCAGCCACCATGCGCTCTTCAAACGGAAGTCGATGAACAAGGAACTTCGTAACGAAGATCCCGAGCGGACTAAAGCGTGGACCACTTGCAACCCGTGCGACAAAACCGAAGGAGAGAGGAATAAGAATCCACCAAGCATGCGTAGCCAACAGTGCGACTGACATGAGTACGACACCGGTCGCCACGAGCCGAGCTGATACTTCGTTCACAGGGTTCGGGAACGTCAAGAGGACTGGAAGCCGACCGCGAGCCTTATCTGGAGCACCGATCGACCCTGAGGGAGAGGGAGTCGGGGTTGTCGTTGAGGTAGTTGCGGACATATGGCAAGGGTAAACCCCAATACCCGACCCCGCAAGTCGGATTTAAGAAACCCTTATGGCAAAGGGGATTCTTTGGGATTAGTGCCCGAATGCTCCCCAAAGCGAGCACTCCATTGGGATTTTTACCGGTACAGGTAGCCAGGCCATCCCTCAGGCCAGTTGTACTCAGTCCAACCGGTCCCCTTGCGCCCATCAGCGGTCTCATACCGGCACATCGCTCGTGGGAACTGCGAGACGCGCCCATCGGGGGCGATCAGAAGCACTGGTGCATGCCCAACCGGGGTTGATGTGAACTCAACATCACCGATGCGCTGACGAGATGAGATCGGCAGAGTCTCGTCGTCAACCACTACATCTGCAACGACAATCTCATCGGCCTGCGCCTCGCGAAACTCGCCCTCCGGGGAGATCGTGTAGCCAGTCGCAAACAACTCGAGGTTAGGAATAATCGATCGCGCTGCATGCATCGAGGTTCCGTCATCGAAGTGTCCAGCAGTCCAGTTCCATGGAAACTGCCACCAATCGCGCACTCCCCATGAATGATCGCGCTGGCCTGGGCAATCCACTACGGTCACCTCGCCATCAATCGTGATGGTACCGGTGATATGACAAGTGATCTCATAACGCGTTGTCATCGCATATGGGAACACCGGTCCACGACTCTCCCAAGTTAGATCAACTGAAACTGAGACAGCCTCGCCTTCTTCGCCATGGAATGCATCAGCCGGGTCAGCGAGTCGAACCCCTGTCCCCTGCGCCTGCACTCTAAAACGCTTGAACTCTTCCTCAACCTTGATTGAAGCGCTCACGCCATTGGGCTGGCCTGCATGGTTAGGAGATAGCCCTGCTTCACCATCTGGGCAGAGCAGGTCGTGATCGCGAATCAAAACAAGCGGGCGATCCTCACCAGTGAGGTGGACCCAGAGCCATGTGCGATCGAGATTCGGGTAGAGACCGAGGCGCACGTAGCCACCATACGAAGCATCCATCGCAGCGAAGTCCATGTACCAAGACTCACCCCAGAGATCCTCTGGCCCTTGCGGGTGACGCGCCTCATCGGCTGCCGTCATCTGGTTTGGCCCTGGATTCTGCTCTACTGCCATTTTGATTCCTCCCATAGACATTCCTGAAGACGCTCTTCAAAAATTCGAAATTTAACCGGGCGTTGTCAGCCTCTGCGAGAGCGAAGGTCGGGTCCACTGCGTATAACTCGTCCGGCGAATCCACCTACATGCTCACTATGCTCTAGGACAACTGCACCGTTAACGATCGTTGCATCGTAACCATTGCCGCGCTGAGTCCAGCGCCCAGCTCCATTTGGAAAATCGTGTGCGAACTCTGGAGTCTCGAGCGATAACTCGTCAAAATTTATGATGTTGATATCGGCGAACGACCCCTCGGCGAGAGTGCCCCGCTCTGGAATACCCATGAAATCGGCTGTATCGGAGGTAAGTCGACGGACAGCCTCCTCTATCGGCATCAATCCGCGCTCGCGAATCCAGTAACTCAAGAAGTAACTCGGCTGACTCGCATCCATAACCTGCCCGACGTGAGCACCTGCATCTGCAAGCCCTAATACCACCACCGGATCGGTAAGCATCTCAGCAATCGCATCGAGGCGCTGATTAAGTAGCGGCCACGCGAGCACCATCTCGCCGCGAGTCTCAAGATTTAAGTCAATAAACGCCTCTGCCGGAGAGACCCCACGAGCACGCGCTATCGAACCCAGAGATGCATCTGGATTGTTGTCGTAACGAACCGGGTGTCGCACAACAAAGAACTGCTCAAACGTGCCTCGCCCATCTGCCCCAGGCTCGTCAATGAGGCTGCGCCTAATTGATGGATCGGCCAAGCGCGCGAGTCGCTCGTCGAGGCTCAGCCCCGCGAGCGCTGCCCACGACGGATATCGATCAAAAGGCGTATGCGAAGCGAGTGCGAAGAGCACCCCGACACTCTTCGATGTTGTCTGTGGTCGCACTATCCCTCTAGTGCTCCCACTAGAGCGCCGCGCAAGGTCAAGGGCTAGTCGCCAATGATCACCCTGCGCATCGGTCTGCGAGAGGTTGAAGGTAACCGGGCGACCACTCTGGCGCGCAACCTCCGTCATCCACGCGAGTTCAGACTCAACTCGCGGCTCCGAGGGGCCATCCCCATCGAAACGTGGAGATACCTCCAAGACCCCGCGACCACGCTTCGACAGAACGGAGGCAAACGCGAGTAACTCGTCTGCCTCAGCCCAAGTGCCGGGTACGAACCTTCCGTCTGGAACGCGATGCCTAAGTGTGCGAGATGTCGATACACCAAGCGCACCAGCTGCGATTGCTTCATCTACGAGCATGCACATGAGCGCTAGGTCTGCCTCGGTAGGCGCCTCACCTGGCTCCAGGCTCAGTCCGCGATCCCCCATTGCGTAGTAGCGCAACGCACAATGCCCGACCATCCCGCCGACGTTGATTCCCTTGGGCATTACCTCAAGCGCATCTAGATACTCGCCGTACGTCTCCCAACTCCAGGGGAGGCCATCCATGATGCTGCGTGCGGGAATGTCCTCGACAGACTCCATCATCTCTGCGAGGTATTCACGGTCATTCGGCCGCACAGGAGCGAAAGTCACACCGCAGTTACCCATCACCACACTTGTGACGCCATGCCAGCACGAAGAGGTCAGCATCGGGTCCCAAGAGATCTGTGCATCGAGGTGAGTATGGAGATCGACAAACCCTGGGGTAACGATTCGATCAGTTGCATCGATGACGCGCTTTGCCTTCGCCTCGATTTTGCCGATCTCCACAATGCGATCGCCTGAGACCCCGATGTCTTGACGGACCGGCTTACTGCCAGTTCCATCGACTACAAGGCCGCCGCGAATGATCAGGTCAAGGTCCACGCCGTGACGCTAGGCCGAATACCTATGCCCGGGCACGGTGAATCCATATTCCTGGCGATTCCGAGGAGAGATTCTTAAATGTCACACCCCTGTTTTATAGTCGAACATATGTTCGATGAACTTAAAACCGCAGTCACCAACCTCCGAGAAATCGCCTCACGTATAGATGTCGATGTGATCGACGGGAAATCCGCGGCCGAGTTGGTTCGGATCTCAGAGGATGCACGTCGGGTAATTGAGGGTCTTCGCACCTCTGCGATTGGGCGAGTCGGTACGACAGAGGCTTGGCGAGTTGGAGGCTCAAAAAATTCCGCAGAGTGGGTAGCACTCCATACAGGGACCCCGATCTATGAAGCACAGGCCGTGGTGATACTCGCGGATCAACTTCGTCACCTCCCCCAGACCGTTGAGGCCATGAGCGCCGGGAAGATCTCCACCGCCCAGGCTGTAGAGGTAGCCCGCGGTGCTACTGCTGAGCCACACTCCGAGGAGCGCCTCTTAAACCTCGCTAAATCCTCGACAGTGCGGACCCTGCGCGATGAAGCATCGAGGGTAATAGCGGCCGCTACCGACGAGGTAGAGCGCCACAAACGAATACACAAGAACCGATCTCTAAAATCGTGGATCGACCCCGACGGTGCCTTTCATTTGAAGGCGCTGATGACTGTTGCTAATGGTGCGCTTGTCATGGCGGCTTTAACCCCATTCCAAGACGAGATCTTCAAGCAAGCGCGTCAAAGCGGCGAATACGCGACACCTGAGGCTTACGCATCTGATGCTTTGGTGGCACTCTGTGAGGCGAAGACTGCGAGTGTTCAAGGTCTGAGTGCGGCAAAACCAGCCCGCACCAACGCCGTGATGAATATTCGGATCGATATAGATGCACTTAAGCGTGGGCATACTGAGCACGGAGAAGTCTGCGAGATAGCTGGCGTTGGGCCAATACCTGTCGCTACCGCTACTGCGTACTTAGGCGAGGCATTCTTAAAGCTCCTCGTGATGGATGGCACAGACATACGAACAATCGCTCATATGGGGCGCGCAATACCCGCAAAACTCCGCACCGGTCTCGAGGAGCGCGACCGAGTCTGTCAAGTACCGAGATGCGACATGAGCATCGGCCTCGAGATCGATCACATCATCCCCTTCGCTGAGGGCGGGCCAACCACCTTTGAGAACCTCGTGAGGCTCTGCAAACGACACCATCTTCAAAAGACGCACGACGGATTCAGACTCGTGAAGATCGCAGTTGGGAGAGAAGGTGGGAGCGAGAGCAGGTGGGCTTGGCGAGCGCCGCCTGATCTAAAAGAGGCAGGGTGAGTTAGGGAGATCTATGGGGATGCAGAGTGCGAGTCTTAGAGGCGCTCGATGATGGTGACGTTGGCCTGACCGCCGCCCTCACACATTGTCTGGAGTCCGTAGCGCCCACCTGTGCGCTCGAGTTCGTTGAGAAGAGTCGTCATGAGTCGTGTCCCTGTAGCGCCGAGTGGGTGCCCAAGCGCGATAGCGCCACCATTTGGGTTAACGCGTGCGGGGTCGGCGCCGGTCTCTTTAAGCCATGCGAGTACAACAGACGCGAAGGCCTCGTTTATCTCGACCGCGTCTATCTCATCGACGGACATACCGGCTTTTCCGAGCGCATAAGCAGTAGCGGGGATAGGTGCTGAGAGCATCATGATCGGGTCGCCACCGCGCACGGATAGGTGATGGATACGGGCACGCGGCTTGAGTCCGTGTGTGCGTACTGCATCCTCCGATGCGATGATCATCGCGGTTGCAGCATCTGAGATCTGACTCGCCATCGCTGCAGTGATGCGCCCACCCTCGACGAGAGTCGGGAGGGAACGAATCTTCTCCCAGTTTGGCTCGCGCGGGCCTTCGTCGGCACTGACTCCATTGATTGGCGCAATCTCGCGCTCGAAGTTTCCGGCCGCTCGTGCACCGATCGCCTTTAGGTGAGATGCAACAGCAAACTCCTCCATGTCGTCGCGTGAGATCCCCCACTTCTCTGCGATCATCTCGGCGCCGCGAAATTGACTCACCTCTTGGGTTCCATAACGTGATACCCATCCGGTAGATCCACTAAACGGATCGTCGAAGCCCATTGGTTGAGCGACTGTCATGGCAGAGGAGATCGGGATCATGGTCATGTTCTGAACCCCACCAGCGACGATGAGGTCTTGCGTGCCACTCATCACAGCCTGTGCAGCGAAGTGAACAGCCTGCTGAGATGAACCGCACTGGCGATCAATGGTGGTACCGGGGACCTCCTCCGGGAGCCCTGCAGCGAGCCAGCAAGTGCGCGCTATGTCTCCAGCCTGGGGACCAATCGCATCGACGCAGCCGAAGATCACATCATCTACAGCTGCGGGGTCAAAATCGTTGCGCCCAACTATCTCGGCGATGACATGCGCACCAAGATCAGCCGGGTGGATCTGCCCAAGTCCGCCGCCACGACGCCCTACTGGTGTGCGCACCGCATCGATGATGTATGCCTCGGGCATTCTGACTCCTAATTATTTTGAGGATTATTAGAGAAGTACTCGATGTCGATCTAACTCCTTACAGAGAAAAACCTGACAAATTGCGCAGCTGCGGTTGCGCTGGCTCTTAGAGGTTACAGGCTGGGCCGCGAGCTCATTAGACGAGAGCCCAAACCCCTAGAGAACGGCTTTAGCCACTCGCGCTCGATGGAGACCTGCATCACCCCACGAGGACGAGAGTGCCCAGACACGCTTCATCCACATATGTAGGTCGTACTCATATGAATATCCAATCGCACCATGGCATTGAAGCGCATGCTCTGACGTGAGCATCGCAGCGTCCGAGGCCTGCGCTTTTGCCATTGATACGTGAGTAGATGCATCGGGGTCACCAACGGAGAGCGAGTACGCAGCACGCGTAACGAGCGGCCTCGCGAATTCGAGTGCAATGCGAGCATTCGCTAAGTGGTGCTTGATCGCCTGGAATGAACCAATCGGTGCCCCAAACTGGCGACGCTCAGATGCATACTCAACACTCATCTCGAGCATTCGGTGCGAGAGGCCGAGGAGAAGTGCAGCAGCACCTAAAGCCCCACGGTCAAATGCAGCCGCCGCCTCGAGTGGCCCACCTACCTCAGTTGCATCAGCGTCAGACCACTCAAGGGTGGAGAGCCTGCGCGAGCGATCAACTGCCGCCTCTGGCGTCAAACGCAGCGCATCGCGCTCAACGGTAAAGAGCATGCGATCACGCTCCACTAGTGCAACTTCGCAGGAGTCTGCATAGAGCGCAAAGGGAGAACCCCCGATGAAGGAAGTAACCGTGCGTGACCCACTAACAACCCCACCGATTATTGGAGCGCATACAACTGCGTGCTCAATGATTGGCTCCGGAAGCGCAACGCGTCCGCACTCCTCTATAAGTAGCACAAGATCAATCATTGTCATCCCCATGCCGCCATCAACCTCTGGTGCAAGCATCCCGAGAACACCCATCTCGGAGAGTAGATCCCAAACTTGTCCACTCCGCCCATCAGCGTTGCTCCAGGCATCGCGCACAACAGATGCCGTGCACTCGCGTGTGAGCAGGTCGCGAACTGCATCGCGAAACGAGAGTTGATCCTCAGAGAATGCAAAATCCATAATTATTTCCTGCGCTCTATTTTCTAGGTAGGCCGAGCACGCGCTCAGCCACCACGTTGCGTTGAATTTCGTTAGTCCCGGCATAGATCGGCCCGGATAGAGCGAACTGCCAGCCCTTTGCCCACGCTGTCTCCGCGACCTCTGCGCGCGGCCCAAGAATTCGCATCGCCAACTCGTGAAGGCGCACATCCAACTCAGACCAAAAAATCTTGACCATGCTCGCCTCGGGGCCAGCGTGGCCACCCTTACTTAAGGTTGTAACAACCCCAAGCGTCTGAAGTCTGTACGCCTCAGTATCAATCCATGCCTGAGTAACAGCGTCGCGCAGTTGCGTGTCCTTAGGGTCGCCATGCTCGCGCCATAGCGCCAGGAGGCGCTCTGCTGTTGCTGTAAATCGGCCTGGGCTTCTAAGGGTTAGACCGCGCTCGGATCCTGCGGTCGCCATTGCAACCCCCCAGCCCGAGTTCACCTCGCCGAGCACAAAATCATCAGAGACGAATGCATCCTCAAAGAAAACCTCTGCGAAACCTTCATCGCCATCAAGGCGCCCAAACCCGCGCACCGTTACTCCCGGCGTATCGAGCGGAACTAAGAGATAGGTGAGCCCATGGTGGCGCTGCGCATCTGGGTCGGTACGAAATAATCCAAAAAGGTGAGTGCAGAAGGCGCCGCGCGTTGTCCAGGTCTTCTGCCCACTTAGGCGCCAACCCCCTGCTGCTTCATCGCGCACTGCCCTGCTCGAGACCGCTGCAAGATCGCTACCGGCATCGGGCTCTGACCAACCTTGGCACCAAGTCTCTTCTCCAGAGGCCATCTTGGGGAGAAAGCGCTCCTGCTGCTCGGGAGTTCCAAACTGAAAGATGGATGGGGCAAGAAGAAAAATACCGTTCTGCG
This sequence comes from Bordetella parapertussis, assembly GCA_943328625.2. Taxonomy (GTDB): domain Bacteria; phylum Actinomycetota; class Acidimicrobiia; order IMCC26256; family IMCC26256; genus IMCC26256. The sequence goes on from CALQAT020000013.1 coordinate 22,005, forward strand.
TCACTCGCTGGGGAGCACCGGCGCGGTAGTACTCCTCCTCGAAAATGATCCACTCCCAGAGAGAGGCATCTCGCCCGCCGAACTCTTTTGGCCATGAGACCACGGCGAGCCGAGCATCGAAGAGTCGGCGCTCCCAATCGATATGCGCTGCAAATCCTTCGCGAGTATCGCCCGATGGCATGGCATTTGACGGGGCATTCTCAAGAAGCCAGGCCCGCACCTCTTGGCGGAAGATCTCCTCTGATGGACTGAATGCAAGTTCCATGGACATTCCTTACGTGCGGTTCCCTAAGTACGAGCGATCGGGGAGAATGTACCCTGTAAAGTCCCGAGCCGACGCAGCGACCGACTAAACATTCTCTAACCATCTTTACCAATCTCCAGTACGGATTACCAGCACTAATCTCCAGTGCCAGGCACCGTCGCTGGAGACTCATCGGAGGCAACTCGCAATGCCAAACCCACCGGCACCTCTGCCAGAGCGGCGAATAACGGGGAACCTTGGATGGATAGACGCTCTCTTAGATGCCGTTGTCGTTATGGGATCCGATGGAGTTATCCGTCAGTGGAACGGGGCAGCCGAGAAGATTTTCGGGTGGAGCGCAGCCGTTGCAGTTGGATCGCGTTTTGTCGACCTCTGCGTTCCACCACATTTACGAGTTGCTCATATTGAGGGGTTACGTAGATATGTTGAGACTGGCGAGAAACGAGTAATCGGCGAGCGGCTTGAACTTCCAGCTCTGCGATCTGATGGAGTGACTATTGCAGTGGAACTGACTATCACCACTGCGCGTGGAGGCCCTGATAACGCGGAATTCTTTGTTGGCTTCATGCGCGAAGTAACGGCGCTTCGGATCGCCGAAGAGAAGGCCGAGTTAGGAGAGCAGCGATTGCGCGCAATTGTCGAGCATGCGCCGTCAATAATCTCACTCGTGTCAAGGGACGGCAGCTGGGAGTCTCCCGGCGAGGCAGGTATGAAATTGCTTGGTTGGCCTAAAGGCATAGATCCAGAGGGTGGCATTTTCTCTCTTGTCCACCCAGATGACCTTGAGTATGCAGTCGCAATTTTTGAAGAGGTCACTAGCAATGCTCGCGACTCATTCGATCCTGCGACCTTCCGCATCCGGGCAGCAGATGGATCTTGGCACTGGTTTGAGACCACCGCGCACAACATGCTTGATGACCCTTCGGTCGAGGCTGTAGTGCTTCACTCTCGGGACGTAACCGAGAGTCATGAATCTCACCGAAAAGCCTTGGAGAACGCAGAGCGCCTATCTGCAGTCGTTGAGAATCTCGCAGGGGGTGTTCTCGTAGAGGACGCAGATAGGCACATCGTTGTCGTCAACGAACGCTTCGTTGAGTTATTTCA